>JAKFFO010000171.1:0-28562 GCA_036675035.1 Oxalobacteraceae bacterium | reverse complement strand
GATCGAACTGCTGGTCAAGCCGGGCGATACGGTCAAGGCCGACCAGTCGCTGGTAACGGTGGAATCGGACAAGGCGAGCATGGAGATTCCATCGAGCCAGGCCGGCGTGGTCAAGGAACTCAAAGTCAAGCTGGGCGACAAGATCGCCGAGGGATCGCTGCTCCTGCTGCTGGAAACATCCGACGCGGCGACGCCGGAACCAGCATCTGCCCCGTCACCCGCGCAGCAAGCTGCTGTTCCTGCGCCGAAAGCCGAAACGCCTGCGCCAAAACCACCGGTTGCAGGCGCACCTGCACCGGCTGCCACTGACTTTTCCGGCAAGATCGATATCGAGTGCGACACCCTGGTACTGGGTGCAGGGCCGGGCGGTTATTCGGCGGCCTTCCGTTCCGCCGACCTCGGCATGGCAACGGTACTGGTCGAGCGGTATTCGGCGCTCGGCGGCGTCTGCCTGAATGTCGGTTGCATTCCGTCCAAAGCGCTATTGCATGTCGCAGCCGTCATCGATGAAGCAGCCGCGATGGCTGCGCACGGTGTACGCTTCGGTAAACCGGAAATCGATATCGACCAGTTGCGCGGCTGGAAAGAAAAAGTGGTCAGCAAGATGACAGGCGGCCTGTCGGGCATGGCCAAGGCGCGAAAGGTCAATGTGGTGCAAGGCGTCGGCCAGTTCGTCGGCGCACATCACATTGAAGTCGCTGCCGCCGACGGCAGTAAAAAAAACGTGCAGTTCAAGCAGGCGATTATTGCTGCCGGATCGTCAGTGGTGAATTTGCCGTTCGTCCCGCAGGATCCACGGATCGTCGATTCGACCGGCGCGCTCGAATTACCGGCAGTACCGAAACGCATGCTGGTCATCGGCGGCGGCATCATCGGCCTGGAAATGGCGACGGTGTATTCAACGATTGGTGCGCGCATCGACGTGGTCGAGATGATGGATGGCCTGATGCAAGGCGCCGATCGAGATCTGGTCAGGGTATGGCAGAAGGTCAATGAAAAGCGCTTCGACAAGATCATGCTGAAGACGAAGACGGTTGCGGTCGAGGCGCTCAAAGAGGGGATCAAGGTTACGTTCGAAAGCGTCGACGCTTCGGTCGCTGCGCCGGAGCCGCAGATTTACGACATGGTGCTTGTAGCGGTCGGCCGCAGTCCCAACGGCAAAAAAATTGCCGCCGACAAAGCCGGTGTTGCGGTCACCGATCGCGGTTTCATCGAAGTCGATTCGCAGATGCGCACCAACGTACCGCATATCTTTGCGATCGGCGATCTGGTCGGTCAGCCGATGCTGGCGCACAAGGCGGTGCATGAAGGACATGTCGCGGCCGAAGCAGCCGCCGGTCAGAAATCGCATTTCGATGCGACAGTGATTCCGTCGGTCGCCTATACCGATCCGGAAGTGGCGTGGGTCGGCATAACCGAAGACGAGGCCAAGTCAAGGAATATCAAAGTTGAAAAAGGCCTTTTCCCATGGGCCGCCAGCGGTCGCGCAGTTGCCAACGGCCGCGACGAAGGTTTCACAAAACTATTGTTCGACGCGGAGACGCATCGCATCGTCGGCGGCGGCATCGTCGGCACGCATGCCGGCGACCTGATCAGCGAAATAGCATTGGCGATAGAAATGGGTGCCGATGCGGTCGATATCGGCAAGACGATTCATCCGCATCCGACGCTGGGTGAATCGATCGGCATGGCGGCCGAGGTGTTTGAGGGTGTGTGTACCGATCTGCCGCCGACGCGGAAGAAGTAAGCATGTAAACAGATCAAGAGCCGATAACCAGGAGTCCTTTTATTTTTCGACATCCGAGGCCGGTGCTTGCCGGCCCAGATGCTGGATCAAGCTGGTGCATACCGCTTGAAGTACGGTCTACCAGTATCCCAGCCGCTTCATCCATTCAGCGATCGCCCGCTCATTCTCCCCGCCTTGTTCGTGCCGCGTTTGCATTTCCGGCTTGTCGTCGGCCAGCCGATGCTGGCCGAGCTTGAATTTTCCTTCAAGTTTCTCGACCGTGATATCGATCGCGACAATTGCATTGAGCAGGCCGTCTCGCAGATCCTGATCGATGGTGTCGAACTGTGCGCGGTAAGCGGGTTCGTGCTCGGCAATCAGAGTGGAAAGCACTCTCAACTTGGATTCCTCGCCGTGATTCACTACGGCACGGCCGCCGGCGTGAACCGCAATATAGTTCCATGTCGGCACACGACTCTTGCTCTTGTAAAGCGTCGGTGAAATATAGGTGTGCGGGCCATGAAAAATCACGAGCGCTTGCGGATCGGATTCGAGTGCCTGCCAATGCGGATTGGCGCGCGCCAGATGCGAGTCGATCCGCACTGTGCCTGCTTCCATTCGTACCGATACCGGTAAATGCGTTGCAAACGGCGCACCGTCGCAATTCGAAACCAGCGTCGCGAAGCTGTATTGCTGCATCACTTCCAGCAATACAGTCATGTCATTTTGCGAAAAATGCTGTGGTATGTACATCGTTGTGAATCAATGGCCGAGTTTTTTGAGTACGTCCGACAGCATTGAAATCATCTGGTCGATTTCATCCTTCGTTACATTCAGCGCCGGCATGAAACGCAGCAAGTCGGGGCGCGGCGAATTGAGCAGGAGGCCGACCGGTTCCATGTCGCGTGCGGCTTCGACGATCTGCGGGCCGATATCCTTGCCGAGCTTCAGCGCACGCAGCAAGCCTTCGCCGCGCTCGCCCTCGAAGCCGTGCCCGGCCGCCAGCTTCAGCAATTCGGCGCTGAGATATGCGGCGGTTTCCTGAACCGCCGGCAGGAACCCTGGCCGGGTTACTTCATTGATGACCGCCGTGCCTACTGCAGTCATCAATGGATTGCCGTTATAGGTTCCACCCTGGTCCCCCGGTTCGAAGCACGCAAACTCTTCCTTGCACAGCAGTGCCGCCAGCGGCACGCCGCCGCCGATGCCTTTGCCCAGTGTCATGATGTCCGGCTCGATATCCGATAATTGATAACCGAACAGTTGGCCGGTGCGGCCTATGCCGGTCTGCACTTCATCGACCATCAGCAGCAAGCCGCGCTGCCTGGTAAGCTCGCGCAGCGCTTGCATGAACTCGCGTGTTGCCGGGATGACGCCGCCTTCACCTTGCACCGGCTCCAGCATCACGCCTACCGTCTTGTCGGTGATCAGTTTCTCGACGCTGGCGAGGTCGTTCAGGATCGCTTTGGGAAAACCCGGCACCTGCGGCGCAAAAATCGTGTCCCAGCCGGCCTTGCCGCTGGCCGACATGGTAGCCAGCGTGCGTCCATGGAAGCTGTGATCGAAAGTGATGATTTCATACCGGTCGCCGCCGCTGCTGTTCTTGTTCTTCTTGCCCCATTTGCGCGCCAGCTTGATCGCGCCTTCATTTGCCTCGGCACCGCTGTTGGCGAAAAACACCCGATCGAAGCAGGAATGTTTGACCAGCAGTGAAGCCAGTTCGATCGACGGTGCATTGAAAAAGGCAGGAGAAGGATTGAGCAGTTTTTTCGCTTGCGCAACCAGGGCATCCTGGATGCATTGCGGTGAATGACCGAGGCAGTTGACGGCCCAGCCCTGCAAATAATCGAGATAGCGCTTTCCCGCATGATCGGTAAGCCACATGCCTTTGCCCTCGGTAAAGACGATGGGTGGGCGCTTGATGATGCTCAAGAGGGCATCGGTTTGATACTGGCTGAATTCCATGTCGGATACTCCTTGCTAGGGCCTGAATTATTGCAAATAAGGTGGAATACTGAATCGTTCGACAGTTCAAAAAAAAAGCCACAGGACTTGCCTGTGGCTTGGTGATCAGCAAACGTTCACGCGCACGGCATCCCGGGTTGAGGCAGCGGGGTACGGCGTCGCAAGAGTTTGGCTGTTGTGTTCATGGCCACAATATTATGATGTTTTGCGCAGTGCGTCAAAAATATATTGGTGACGTCTGTCAGCCCAGCGCGAGGTCGGCTTCCGAAGTAAACGAATCTGCATAGAACTCTTCTTCCGGAAGATTGCATAGCGCGACAAAATCCCTGGTCGCCGATTCCACCATGATCGGCGTACCGCATGCATATACCTGATGCCCCGAAAGATCAGGGAAATCGTCGATCACGGCGCGATGCACGAATCCGCTGCGTCCGTTCCAGTTGTCTTCCGGCTTAGCCTCGGAGATCACCGGTATATATTTGAAATCGGGCACGGTGCGCGCCCATTCTTCGCATAGGGCGTGCATGTACAGGTCTTTCGGACGGCGCCCGCCCCAGTACAGCACCATAGGACGCTCGATCTTCTCGTGTATCGCATGCTCGACAATTGCCTTGATCGGCGCGAAACCGGTGCCCGACGCCAGCAATACCATCGGCTTGTCCGAATCCTCGCGCAGGAAGAAAGTGCCGAGCGGTCCTTCGAAACGCAGGATGTCGCGTTCCTTCATCGTGTTGAATACATGATCGGTGAACAGGCCGCCGTGCATGTGGCGAATATGCAGCGTGATCTGTGCTGCGGCATGCGGTGCGTTGGCCATGCTGTAGCTGCGGCGCTTGCCATCCTTGAGCAGAAACTCGATGTACTGGCCGGCGCGATACTGGAATTTTTCGGTAGCCGGCAATTGCAGCGTGACGATCATCACATCGTCGCTGACCTTGTCCAGTGCGGCAACGCGGGTCGGCAATTTCTTGATCGGGAATTCACCGACACCCAATACTTCGCGTGCTTCGATGACCAGATCGGTGTGCGGTGTCGCGCAGCAAAAGAGCGCATAGCCGTTCTGTTCTTCGGCTACGGGCAGCGCCTTTTCCTGATGCGCGCCCTGGGCAATCTCGCCCGCGATGAGTTTGCCCTTGCAGGTGCCGCATGCACCGTTCTTGCAGCCGTATGGCAGGCCGACGCCGTTGCGAATTGCTGCCGCGAGCACGGTTTCGCCGTCTTCGCAGGTAAATTGCCGACCGCTCGGCTGAACTGTTACTTGGAAAGTCATACAATCCCGATGATGAAAAATAAACAAATCAAGAAAATCGGCAGGCCGCGATTGCTGATAGTCGGCTGCGGCGATGTCGGCATGCGTCTGTTGCCGTTGCTGCACGACCGCTTCCGCGTGTTCGCCGTCACCAGTCAGATTGCGCGTCAAGCCGAATTGCGCGCGGCCGGAGCCATACCCATCGTCGCGGATCTGGATCAACCTGCGACGCTCGCACGGCTGTCACGCCTAGCTTCGACTATTGTGCATCTGGCACCACCTCGATCCGAGGGTATTCGTGACAGGCGCACGCGGAATTTGACCGCCATTTTACCCGACCACGCGGCACTCGTTTATATCAGCACTACCGGCGTGTACGGAAACTGCGACGGCGCGCGATTCGACGAAACGCGCACCGTGAACCCGTGCAACCCGCGTGCCATGCGCCGGGTCGATAGCGAACAGATATTGCGGGCCTGGGCCAGGCGCTCACGTTCACGCCTGGCGATTCTGCGTGTGCCGGGAATTTATGCTGCAGATCGTTTGCCGATCGAGCGATTGCGGAAGGGAACGCCGGCTTTGCGCGCTGAAGAGGATGTACATACCAATCACATCCATGCCGACGATCTTGCGCGCATCATTTCGGTGGCGTTGTACCGCGGCCTGCCTAACCGGGTATATCACGCGGTCGACGACTCGGACATGCGGATGGCTGAATATTTCGATGCCGTGGCTGATACATTCGGCCTGCCGCGGCCGCCTCGATTGCCGCGCGCCGAGCTGAAGGAAATTGTGTCGCCGACGCTGCTGTCCTTCATGTCTGAGTCGCGCCGCTTGATGAATGACCGGATCAAGGCCGAGCTCGGAATCCGGCTGCGATATCCGACAGTGAATGATGCATTGACGGCGGTCCGCCCGGGGACGCAAACGTAAGCATGAGATGCTCGATTCAAATCACCAGTGTGTTCTTGAGAAAATCGAACAATAGTTTCACGCGCTGCAGGTGCCGGATATCCGGATGCGCCAGTATCCACAAATCGGTATCCAGTTCCTTCAACGGTCCTTCCACAATCTGTATTGCAGGGTGATTCCGGGTCAGGAACAGCGGCACGACGCCGATTCCCAGCCCTTGCACTACACATCCGGCCACCGACAGCACGCTGTTGCAGCGATATCGAACCGCGAGTTTCGGATAATGCGCACGCCGCCATTTCATCGATGGGTGTTCGGCCAGCGATTCGTCCAGCGTGATCCAATCCAGCTCTTCAAGCTTGAGCGGCTGGGGAGCGCGTTGCAAAAAGCTCTGGCTGGCGCAGACCGCGGCCGACATGGTTCCCAGCCGGGTGCCGACCAGATGCTCGGGCGGTTTGCGCGTGGCACGGATCGCGACATCGGCGTCGCGTCGACTCAGGTCGGCAAGGGAATTGGTCGCCATCAGTTCCAGTTCGATCCGAGGGTATGCGCTCGCGAATTGGCCAATCACCGGTAGCAGCAGTCCGTGCAGGATCGTGTCGGTGGTCGAGATTCGCAACACGCCAGACGGTTCTCCGCTGCTCGAAAATACCGCTTCACGCGCTTCCTGCAGTTGCGATTCGACACGTTCCGCGTGAACCGCGAGCTTTAACCCCAACTCTGTCGCAAGATAGCCTTGCTTGCTGCGCTCGAACAGTCGTTCACCAATATCTTGCTCCAACCGCTTGATCGAGCGAAATACCGTCGATGAGTCCAGCTTCAAGCGTTCGGCCGCGCCGTTCAGCGTGCGGCCCCTGATCACCGCCAGCAACAGTTCGAGATCGCTCAGCTCCAGCCTCGATTGCGCTTTTGCATATGATGGTTTCATAAATGCTTATTTTCATTGTGCAGATGCTCACATACATTATCACTGTCCAGCACGGACCTCAAAAAAATTTTTCAAGGAGCTTCACCATGACAGATCATCGATTTTTCGATTCAGCCTCACTGTTGCTGCGTCTCAGCCTCGGCATCATGTGGATCACGCATGCGTTACTGAAGGTGTTTGTTTTTACCATCCCCGGGTTTGAGGCGTTTTTGTCCGACCAGGGCATGCCGCCGATGCTTGCAATGCCGATCGTGGTACTGGAACTGGTCGGAGGCGCATTGATTGTGCTCGGATTGCACGGCCGGCTGACGTCGCTTCTGCTCCTGCCGATACTGGCCGGTGCAACGGTGGCGCATGCGGCGAACGGATGGGTATTCAGCAATCCGCAAGGCGGTTGGGAATACCCGGTGTTCCTGATTGCGATGTCGATCGTCCACGGATTGCTCGGTGATGGCGCGTTCTCGCTCAAGCCAGGCAGCCGCATATCTCGTATCAATGTGCAAACGGCATGAACCGCCGTTGCACGCCTTTTTAAGGAACCGAATCATGAAACTGACTTTAATCAGCCACAAATTATGTCCTTATGTGCAACGGGCTGTCATTGCGCTCAAAGAAAAAGGCGTCGAGTTCGAACGGATCGATATCGACCTCGCCAACAAGCCCGACTGGTTTGTCGCATTGTCGCCGTTGGGTAAAACACCGGTCTTGCTGGTCGATGGCCAAGTTATCTTTGAGTCTGCCGTGATCTGCGAATATCTTGAGGATACTGTCGAGCCCGCGCTGCATCCTGCGAACCCGCTTGATCGTGCCAGGCATCGCGCTTGGATCGAATTTGCGTCCGCTACGCTGAATACGGTAGGAGGGCTGTACACGGCTGCCGACCAAGCCACGCTGCACGCCAATCTGAGCACACTCAGGCAACGGTTTGCGCAAATCGAAAACGTGCTTGGAGACGGACCGTATTTTTCCGGCACCGCGTTCAGCCTGGTCGATGCCGCATTCGGCCCCGTATTTCGCTATTTCGATGTATTCGACGAGATCGCAGGAATGAGTCCTTTCGATGCGACGCCGAAGGTACGGCGCTGGCGTAAGGCGTTGGCGCAGCGTGCGTCGGTTCGGGCGGCCGTGTCCGAGGATTACCCGGCGATGCTGCGTCGATTTGTCATTGGCCGGGATGGAATGCTCGGCAAGCTGCTTGCTACACGGGCCGATCAGCTCGCGTCCGTGGCCTGAATCACGATCGCGGCGCCGTCACGTCAGTGCCGACGTCGCCTTAAGTACTTCTTCGGCGGTGGTCACGCCTTCGGCAATCTTGAGTGCGCCGGCAACGCGCAACGGTTTCATGCCGTCGGCAATGCTTTGCTTGTGCAGCACATGAATGTCGGTTTCAGGCTGGATCAGTTTGGAAAACGCTTGCGTGATCGTCAAAAGCTCATACAAACCGGTGCGTCCGCGATAACCGGTTTGACGGCACTCCGGGCAGCCGATAGGGCGGTAGATTGCCTTCGGCTTCGGAATTTTCCAGTCCTCGACCAGGCTTTTCCAGATGTCATCCGCCAGTTCGCCATCCGGCGTTTTGCAATGCGGGCAGAGCGTACGCACCAGGCGTTGCGCCATGATGCCGATCAGCGTCGCTTCGAGCAAATAATAAGGAACGCCCAGTTCCAGCAGGCGCATTACCGCTGATGGCGAGTCGTTGGTATGCAGCGTCGACAGCACCAGGTGGCCGGTCAGCGCAGCCTGGATCGCCATCTCGGCGGTAGCCAGATCGCGGATCTCGCCGACCATGATGATGTCCGGATCCTGCCGCATCAGCGCGCGCACGCCGTCCGCAAAGGACAGATCGATCCCGTGCTGCACCTGCATCTGGTTGAACGATGCCTCGACCATTTCGATCGGGTCTTCGACGGTACAGACATTGACTTCGGAGGTCGCCAGCGCTTTCAGCGTGGTGTATAGCGTGGTGGTCTTGCCGGAGCCGGTCGGGCCAGTTACCAGCACGATGCCGTGCGGGCGCGTGGTCAGCTCGTCCCATCGGAGCGCATCGTCCGGTGGAAATCCCAGTTCCGGCAAGGTCTTGACCACCACTTCCGGATCGAAAATCCGCATCACCAGTTTTTCGCCGAACGCAACCGGCAGCGTGGACAAACGCAGTTCGATTTCCTGGCCGGCCGCGGTACGTGTCTTGATGCGGCCGTCCTGCGGACGGCGCTTTTCGATCACGTCCATGCGGCCCAGCAGCTTGATGCGCGCAGTCATCGCGATCAATACCACCGCCGGCACTTGATAAACCTGGTGCAGGATGCCGTCGATGCGGAACCGCACCGCGCCGAGATCGCGTTTCGGCTCCAGGTGGATATCGGATGCGCGCTGTTCGAATGCATACTGCCATAGCCAGTCGACGATATTGATGATGTGCTGATCGTTCGCATCGACCTGCTTGTTGGCTTTGCCGAGTTCGACCAGTTGCTCGAAGTTGCTGCGCAACGCAAGATCCTGACCGCTCAGCTTGTTGGCGCCCTTGATCGACTTGGCCAGCGAAAAGAACTGGGAGATGTATTGCGAAATTTCGAGAGGATTCGCAATCACCAGCTTGATATTCCGGCGCGATATCTTCGCGATCTCTGCTTCCCATTCCGTGGCGAAAGGCTCAGCCGTGGCGATGATCAGTTCGGTCGGGGTCAGCTCGACCGGCAGAATGTTGAAGCGCGTGGCGTAGGTCGCCGACATCACATCCGCAACCCGGGTGAAATCGACTTTCAGCGGGTCAATCCGGAAGAATGGAAGTTTCACCTTGGCCGCCATCCATTCGGTCAGCCAGTCGAGCGTAAGCAATTTGTGGGGTGAATGCGCGGAATGCAGCTTGCATTGGGCGACTGCCGTCAATGGATGCATTGATACCGTGCCGCTCCTGAGCAGGCCTTGCGCATGATTGAAGTGTGCCTTGGTATCGGTCTTCTCGATGATGCCGTCAGCCAGCAGCCAGCTGAATATCTGCTGCAGGTCCAGCGCCTTGTGGGGATTTTTATTCATCGCGGTCGGGTTGGCTGACATGTCGTTTCATTCAGAATAAGGCCTTATCGCACCAATTGCCAGGCTTTCAAACCGTTGACCCATGCCTTGGCCGGCAATTTCGTCGCACCCTGGATATCGGATGCGCGTTCGTATAGTGCCGGGAAATCCAGTTCCGGCGCGGTCTTGAATGCAATCGCGACCACATTGCCTTCGTGGACCTCGGGCAGGCAGATTACTTCGTCAAACGCGAAGCGCATCGCCTTCAGGTTTCTTGCATAGCTCGGATGGTCGCCGAACAGATTGACGGTCATGATGCCATGCTGCGCAAGACAGGCGGCGCATGCGGCATAGAATTCCGGCGTGTCGAGCACCGGGCCGCGCGCGGTCGCATCGTACAAGTCGACTTGCAATATATCGATCGAACCGTGATTCGCGCTGTCGAATACAAACTCCGATGCATCCATTTCGAGTACCGACAGGCGGTCGTCGTTGGGCGGCAGCTTGAACATCGATTCGCAAATCGCGATAACGGACGGATTCAACTCGACAGCAGCAACATTCACTGCGGGAAACTGCCGGTAGCAGAACTTGGTCAGTGCGCCGGTGCCGAGTCCGAGCTGTACGATTCGCCGCGGCTCCGTGCAAAACAGCATCCACGCCATCATTTGCTGCGCGTATTCAAGCTCGATCCAGTCGGGTTTGCGGAGCCGCATTGCGCCTTGCACCCATTCCGTGCCGAAATGCAGGAACCGTACGCCATCCTGCTCCGACAGCGTCACCGGTGCGAACTTTGGTTTGCGGGCGGGGCGCGGCGTCGCCGCTGCAGGTCGCGAACCGCGCTGCGATTCTTCTTTCTCCATCGATTTTCTCTTGATCAGCATTGCGTCGGCAGCCAGTTTCAATCGCCGCATTATGCTGTGATCCCTTGCCAAAGCACAAGCTTTTGCGCGAACGAAAGCTGCGCATTGGCAGGGGACGAAGAAGGAAGCACCAATGTTTCAAATCCGGCATCGGCAAACGCCGGCGCCAGCTTGCCCGAAGTTTTGCCATTGAAGCAGAGGCGTATCAATTGCGGGCAGCGGTGTTTTAATGCAGCAAAGTTGTTTGTTTCAGCATTCCGGATTGCCGTATCAAGACTTCCTTGTCTTTCACATGCGGCAATCACATCCCATAGGCCGATCCGGTGCATCAGCATTCGCGCAAGGCGCTCAGGATAGGGAAGCGCCGCCAAGTCGTCGCCAAGCACGGTTGACAGAAGCGGCCAGAACTGGTTACGTGGATGGGCATAGTATTGTTGCGCTGCCAATGACTTCTCTCCGGGAAAACTGCCCAAGATCAGAATTCGGGTGTTGTGATCGAGAACCGGCGGCAAACCGGTCAGCAGCGCGCTGGTGATGATGGACGTCATGGGAACGAAAGCAGGGTGGGTCGATACAGGTTAATTGATAGACAGGATTTTCTGTCTGTGGAAATAAGGCTACACTATTTGAAACAGCACATCGCAGTATAAGGTCGCGGCGATTGTTGATTGTTATTGGGTCGCAGCGAAGAAACGGCATACATCCCGGGGACGGAGCATGAATAAAAAAACAGTTGTCATTACCGGCGGCAGTCGCGGTATCGGTGCCGCGACGGCGAAGCTGGCCGCGCAACGCGGCTACGCGGTCTGCATCAGCTATTTGCATAATCGGCAAGCCGCTGACGGAATCGTTGCCGCAATCACGAATGCGGGCGGAGAGGCGTTTGCGGTGGCCGCCGATATCGCCCGTGAAGAAGACGTGATCCGCTTGTTCCAGACGGCTGACAGTCGCTTCGGCGCCATCAGCGCATTGGTCAATAATGCCGGAATTCTGGAAAAACAGATGCGCCTCGACGAAATGGACGTGGCGCGCCTGAACCGCATATTTGCCACCAATGTCACCGGCAGCATTCTGTGTGCCAGGGAAGCGGTGCGGCGCATGTCGACCCGGCACGGCGGCAACGGCGGCGCGATCGTGAACCTGTCGTCGATCGCATCGCGTCTCGGCGCCCCGGGCGAGTATATCGACTACGCGGCCTCCAAAGGCGCGATCGATACGCTGACGATCGGGCTATCGAAAGAGGTTGCCGCGGAAGGCATCCGCGTGAATGCCGTCCGGCCCGGTGTGATCGATACGGATATTCATGCCAGCGGCGGCGAGCCCGGTCGTGTAGAGCGGGTCAAGGATGCAGTACCGATGAAACGCGGCGGCTATGCGCTCGAAGTGGCGAATGCAATCATGTGGCTATTGTCGGATGAGGCGTCGTACACGACCGGATCGATCATCGATGTGACCGGCGGCAGGTAAGCCTGTCGATTCAGATTCGACGTGCGGCATGCAGCGCGTCGAAAATCCGAACAGTTTGATGGTGTGGATTTACCTACCCGTAACCCTGGAGGACAACATGAATCAAGTTGCGCAAAGACCGGTTCAGATACTGATCGACAAGTATTCGGAAAGCCATCTGAATCACACCAACGAAATCATTCATTTCATCTGTGTGCCGGCAATCGTGTTTTCGCTGCTCGGCCTGATGTGGGCGATCCATCCTTATGTCGCGATCGGACTGGTCTTGCTATCGCTGGGGTACTACTTCACGCTGTCGGCAAATTTCGCCATGGGCATGATCCTGATGTCCGGCGCGATGCTGGCCGTACTGTATGCGTTGCCGCAAGCCGTAATTCTCCCAATGTCCATCGCCGTGTTCGTGGTCGCATGGATCGGGCAGTTCATCGGCCATAAGATCGAAGGCAAGAAGCCGTCGTTCTTCGACGACCTGCGTTTTCTGCTGATTGGTCCGTTGTTCGTGCTGAGTTTCTTGTACCGGCGGCTGCATATCGCGTATTGACCGGTACGTGAACCGGTTGTTTTAACCGGCAGCTTTAACCGGACGTCTATTATCCGGCGATCACGATATCGAAATTCGTAGAGAATCCGGTCGGTGTTTTTGTCAGTTCGGCGAATACCATCTTGCGCGCCGCATCGGGCAGATGGGCAACGAACGGGTCTTTTTCCGCGCCGTCACCCTTGATATACATTTGCGTGGTGAGCAATTCTGTGCCGCCACGTTTTATCCGCACGTGAATATGCGGCGGCCGTCCGGCATAGGGTACCGGGCGAATGGTTGCGAAGCGGTATTTCCCCGCGTGGTCGGTCACGGTTTTGCCGAAACCCTGAAAGCCCGGGTCGGCTGCGCGCATCGACGCCGCATCGTAGCGATACTGGCCATCGGCATCGCATTGCCATATTTCCACCTCCGCATTGGCAAGCGGCGCTCCGTCGGGCCGAATCACGTGTCCGGACAATTGCAGCGGCGTGCCATCGGCGGTGGCACCGCTGAAATGCAACAGGTCGGCATCGGTTTCTTTTGGAAATTCGCGCGGATAAAACGGACCTTCAGGCTGCGGCGGTGTCGGCAGCAGTTTCCGTTGCGCGTTCGATATCGGTATCCACAGTGCAAGCGGCGTGCTTGCCAGCAGGTTCAACAGCATGCGCCGAATCGGTTGCATCGCTTCTCCTTGATGCAGGGCCACCAACAGCGGCCCTGCACGGCTGGGTTCGAGGCCGGCTATTTACCGGCCATTCCCAGCAGCATTTCATTCAAGCGTTTCACGAAAGCCGCCGGATCAGTCAATGTGCCACCCTCGGCCAGCGTTGCCTGGTCGAACAGGATGTGCGACCAGTCGGCGAATTTCGCTTCTTCGTATTTCAGCCTCTGTACCAGCGGATGGTCCGGGTTGATTTCCAGGATCGGCTTGGACTCGGGCGCGTCCTGCCCTGCTGCCTTCAGCATGCGCATCAGGTTCGCGGACAAGCCGTTTTCTTCCACCACCAGGCATGCAGGCGAATCGGTCAGGCGGAAAGTCACGCGTACATCCTTGGCCTTGTCGGCCAGCGCGCCTTTCATCTTTTCGACCAGATCCTTGTATTGCGTCTCGGTTTCCTCGTGCTGCTTCTTTTCCGCTTCGTCTTCGAGCTTGCCGAGATCCAGATCGCCCTTGGCCACCGATACCAGTTCCTTGCCCTCGAACTCGGTCAGGAATGACAGCATCCATTCGTCGACACGGTCGGTCAGCAACAGTACTTCGACACCTTTCTTGCGGAAGATTTCCAGGTGCGGGCTGTTTTTTGCGGCAGCATAGGAGTCGCCCGTGACGTAATAGATCTTGTCCTGGCCTTCCTTCATGCGGCTCACATAGTCGGCGAGCGAAACGGTCTGAGCATCGCTGTCGGCATGGGTCGATGCGAAGCGCAGCAGTTTGGCAAGCCGGTCCTTGTTGGTCGCATCTTCACCGACACCTTCCTTGATGACCTGACCGAATTCTTTCCAGAACGCCGCATATTTATCTTTTTGCGCCTGCTCGTCGCTGTTGGCGAGTTCTTCCAGCATCGACAGCACGCGCTTGGTCGAGCCTTCTCGGATCACCTTGACGTCGCGCGACTCCTGCAACAATTCGCGCGATACATTCAGCGGCAAATCGTTGGAGTCGATCACGCCTTTCACGAAACGCAGGTAAACCGGCATCAGCTGTTCGGCATCGTCCATGATGAACACACGCTTTACGTACAGCTTGATGCCGCCGCGCTTGTTGCGGTCCCACAGGTCGAATGGCGCATGAGACGGGATGTACAGCAACTGCGTATATTCGCTGCGGCCTTCTACACGGTTGTGCGTGTAAGTCAACGGCTCCTGGAAGTCATGGGATACATGCTTATAGAATTCGGCATATTGTTCCGGCGTGATGTCCGATTTGCTGCGTGCCCACAGTGCGCTTGCCTGGTTGATGGTTTCGAGCTCGTCCTTCAGCACGGTTTCCTTTTTTTCCTCGTCCCATTCTTCCTTTTGCATCTGGATCGGCAGCGAGATATGGTCGGAATACTTGCGGATAATCGATTTCAGTTTCCATGCTGATAAAAATTCATCCTCGCCTTCGCGCAGATGTAGCGTAATGTCGGTGCCGCGCGACGGCTTGTCGATCGCTTCGACCGTGAAGTCGCCGGCACCGGTCGATTCCCAGCGCACGCCGTCAGTGGCGGCAGCGCCGGCGCGCCGGCTGTCAACCGTGATCCTGTCTGCCACGATGAAGGCGGAATAAAAGCCGACACCGAACTGCCCGATCAATGCCGCATCCTTCTGCTGGTCGCCCGACAGCCTGGAGAAAAATTCCTTGGTGCCCGATTTGGCGATCGTACCCAGATGCTCGATCGCTTCGTCCCGGCTCATGCCGATGCCGTTATCCGAAATCGTGATCGTGCGGGCGGCTTTATCGAAGCTGATCCTGATTTTCAGATCCGGATCGTTCTCGAACAACGCCCCGTTGTTGATGGCTTCAAAACGCAGTTTGTCAGCGGCATCGGATGCGTTGGAAATCAGTTCACGCAGAAAAATTTCCTTGTTGGAATACAAGGAATGAATCATCAATTGCAGCAACTGTTTAACTTCGGCTTGAAAACCCAGGGTTTGCTTTTCGGATACGACCATTTTTTACCTCGAAAGTCAGAATTGAATTGTTTGATTATCGATTCGGCCTCGGAAAAATTAATTTTTCGGGCGCTGCTTTCACCATTTCCCTCTTGAAGAGGGGAGGGAATCGGATCTTGCTTTTGTTTCCGGTCCAAAATGCTCCCGGCCGTCCTCAAAGATAAACCTGGAGGTGCCAGAAGTTTCAGCAGTATGGGGATGAAATAGGCATTTTCAAGACTTGCCGATTTCCTGTTCCAGAAAACGCAGTACCGCAGCGTCCGACATCGTCGCGATATTGATGCGCATCCGGGTCGATGGCAGCTGACTGGGCGAGAACAGGCTGCCCGGTGCCAGCAGAAAACCCTGTTCCATCGCCTTTTCGGTCAGGATATTGGTGTTGCATCCGGCCTCGACCCACAGAAACATGCCGGCCGCGGTTCCCAGATCGACGTTCAAGCCGACTCTTTCGAGCTGGCGCACGGCCTTGTCGCGCACGCCATCGAGCTTGCCGCGCAAACGTTCGACGTGCTTGCGGTAATGGCCCTCCGACAGGACTTTGTAGACGACGCGCTCACCGACTTCGGTCGTGGTCAGCGTGGACAGCATTTTTCGGTCCGACAGTTGCTTGGCCAGGTCGTGCGAGGCGGCGATGAATCCCACGCGAAGGTTGGCCGCCAGCGTCTTCGAAAAGCCGCCGAGGTAAATCACCCGATTCAATTGATCCAGTGCCGCGATACGCGTGGCCGGCTGGACTGCGGCACCCGGATGCATGTCGCAATAGATATCGTCTTCGATGATCGTGAAGTCGTGTTGCTCGGCGATCTTCAATACCTGAAACGCTTTGGCCGCCGACAGCGAGGTCGAGGTCGGATTGTGCAGAACGGAATTGATCACATACAGCTTCGGTTTGTGCAGCGCGGCCAGTTCTGCCAGCGCCGCTACATCCGGGCCATCGGCCATGCGCGGGATGCCGACGACCTTGGCGCCCAGTGTCGCGAACGAACCGAACATCAGGAACCATGCCGGGTCGTCCACGAAAACCGTATCGCCGGCTTGCAGAAAATGCCGCGCAACCAGATCCAGCCCCTGCGTCACACCGGTCGTCGTGACAATCTGTTCCGGGGCCGCGCCGATTTCCAGTTCCGCCAGTTTCAGTTGCAATTGTTGACGAAATGGCAGAAAGCCTTGCGGATTGCCGTACTGAAGCAGGAGATTAGGGTTTTGCCGGCTGATTGCGCGCAATCCGTTCGAAATCAACTCGCCGTCGAGCCATTCGTTGGGCAGCAGTCCGGACCCGGGCATTTTTTGCGGCGGCAGCTGCCGGAACATGTTGCGCACCAGCCAGACCACGTCAAGCTGGCTCGGCTGTGTCTCGGTCGACGATGCAGCCCGGCCCGCCATCTTTATCGGCGATCGGTCGCGCACATAAAACCCCGACCCGCGCCGCGATTCAAGGTAGCCCTTGGCAACCAGCCGGTCATAGGCTTCGACCACGGTAAACCGGGACACGCCGTGCAGCTCGGCAAACTGGCGAATCGACGGCATGCGTGCGCCGGTGCGCAACAGCTTGTCGTCGATGCGAACTTCGACCGATCGGACGATTTGCTCGACCAATGAAGTGCCCGATTCGCGTGACAGAACCGCGGGCGCGGCTGCGGCGAGTGATGGCGGATCGGGTTTGCGAAAGCTGGCTGTATTGGTCATCGTGCCGTGACAGTGAGTTAAATTATCTGATCAAGTGTACCGGTACTGTATTGGTTCTGTCGCTTAGGATACATCAACTCCCGGTGTCGCGAGTACTCGCTGCCAACGTCGGTTATCAATTGAATGAGGAATCATGGAAGCCCTGTTGCCTTTAGCGCTGTTTGCGTTTGTGTCATCGATTACGCCCGGACCGAACAACATCATGCTTACGTCATCCGGCATCGTGTTCGGATTTGCCCGATCGATCCCGCACATACTGGGTGTTACGTTCGGATTCGGCGCTTTGCTGGCGCTATCGGCCACTGGAATCGGCAGCCTGGTTCTGCTGCTGCCATCGATCCATTTGCTTCTGAAAATTCTCGGCTCCGGGTATTTGCTGTATCTGGCATGGCAACTGCGCCGACTGGCGATTCATCAGCAGGCTGCGGCCGACACGAGGCCGATGTCATTCATTGGCGCGGCATTGTTCCAGTTCGTCAATCCGAAGGCATGGGTGATGGCGATTTCAGGCTCATCGGCATTCCTGCCGCCGGTAGAACCGATTTCAATGTCGATCCTGATATTTTGCCTGGTGTTTTGCACGGTCAACCTGCCCTGCGTCAGTTTATGGGCGGGCGCTGGCGCGGCACTGCGGAAATATCTTGCCGAGCCGCGTTGGCAGAAAAAATTTTGCCTGGCGATGGTTTTGTTGACTGCCTATTCTGCGATTTCGATCTGGCTGTAATGCATGCGAAGTGCTTGGAGCCCACCGGCATAGGCCCTAACCAAGAAGACAAAATTTCGCGCGCCGAACAGAAAGACGATGTGGTTAAGGGTAAAATCTCTGCACTCATTGACCTCGCCGTGCGATGCTCAAAGCAATAGCAATCGGCAGCATCGGGCCGCTATCCTTTTCTGGAGTTCATCTTGTCTTTCTACCAAAAACTTAAAGCGCTGAATATTGAACTGCCCGCCGTATCGACTCCCGCTGCCGCTTATGTAATGCATGCGCAGACCGGAAATACGGTTTTCCTGTCGGGCCATATCGCCAAAAAAGACGGCAAGCCCTGGGTTGGACAGCTGGGCAGGGACATGGCGACCGACGAAGGCAAACTGGCGGCGCGCGCAGTGGGCATCGACCTGATAGCGACTTTGCAGGCGGCATGCGGCGGCGACCTGAATCGCGTGAAACGCATCGTCAAGGTAATGAGCCTGGTGAATTCAACCGGTGACTATACCGAGCAGCACCTGGTAACCAATGGCGCATCCGAACTGTTCGGCGAGGTCTTCGGCGATCAGGGCAAACATGCCCGCTCGGCCTTTGGCGTGGCACAGCTTCCGCTGGGCGCTTGCGTCGAAATCGAGCTGATTGCGGAGATCGGGTAAGTTTTAACAGAATGCTATTCGAACGGAATTAAAAGAGCGACCGCAGAAAGAATCATATGAAAATCGAAAATCCGGCACCGATCCAATGGCAATTTTCGGAGCGTGCGCAGCAGCTCCAGAGTTCGGCCATTCGCGAAATCCTGAAAATCACGATGCGCCCGGAAATCATTTCATTTGCCGGCGGCTTGCCGTCGCCTCAGACGTTTCCGGTGGAACGGATGCGCGCCGCCTACGACAGCGTATTGTCGCGGCACGGCAAGGTCGCGCTGCAGTATGGTCCGACCGACGGTTATGCGCCGTTGCGGGAATGGATTGCCGATTCGTTGTCGATCGACGGCGCAAGGATTGTTCCAGACCAGGTGCTGATGGTGTCCGGTTCACAGCAGGGACTGGACCTGCTGGCCAAGGTATTGATCGACAGCGGCAGCAAGGTGCTGGTCGAGACGCCGAGCTATCTCGGAGCGCTGCAGGCTTTTTCGCTCTACCAGCCGGAGTTCGTATCGGTGCCGACCGATGATGCCGGCTTGTTGCCGGACGCGGTGGGTAAAGTCGGGCAGGGCGCGCGCCTGCTGTACGCATTGCCCAATTTCCAGAACCCGACTGGCCGCACACTCTCTCTCGACCGCCGGATGTCGCTGGTGGAAACATGTGCCAAACTGGGACTGCCGATTATCGAAGACGACCCATACGGCGCACTCAGCTATCGGGCGGACCCGCTGCCGAAAATGCTGACCATGAATCCCAATGGCGTGATTCATATGGGATCGTTTTCAAAAGTGCTGACGCCCGGCATTCGTCTCGGTTACGTCGTGGCGCCGCTGCCGCTGACCCGCAAGCTGGAGCAGGCCAAGCAGGCTGCCGATCTGCATACGGCGCAGCTCACGCAGATGGTAGTGCATGAAGTGATCAAGGACGGTTTCCTGAAACAGCATATACCGACCATCCGTTCGCTGTATGCCGATCAATGCCAGGCAATGCTGGGTGCGCTCAGCGAATTTTTCCCGGCCTCGGTCACATGGACCAGGCCTGAAGGCGGCATGTTCATCTGGATCACGCTACCCACGCATATCGACAGCATGCAGTTGCTGGAAGAAGCGATCGCGCAAAACGTCGCCTTCGTACCGGGTGCGCCGTTCTATGCCAATACGCCGGAACACAACACGCTGCGCCTCAGCTTCGTCACAGTGCCACCCGAGAAAATCAGGGAAGGCGTTGCAAAGCTGGCCAAGCTGATTGCGGCAAAACTGTAGGGCGGATTCAATGCGCATCGATCAGATTCCTTTTGGGACGACCGACTGGAAACTGGTCGAACGCACCGAACACAAGGGCGATTCCGGCGTCGCTTACTGGCGTACTCGCCAGTTCGGCGATATTCGTGTACGCATGGTCGAATACACACCCGGATATCTCGCCGATCACTGGTGCCGGAAAGGCCATATCCTGCTATGCCTGGACGGCGAATTGCATACCGAACTTGCCGACGGCCGCAATTTCGTGCTGACTGCCGGCATGAGTTACCAGGTTGCCGACAACGCGGAAGCGCATCGCTCGTCGACCGAGTCGGGTGCCAAATTGTTTATCGTCGATTGAACACTCAAAGGGGGAACCGATGCTTGCGTTGAGACCGAACTGCGAATGCTGCGACAGGGACCTGCCGGCGGAATCGAACGACGCGATGATCTGCACCTTCGAATGCACGTTTTGCGTGGATTGCGTCAATGGCATTTTGCAAAACGTCTGCCCCAACTGCGGCGGTGAACTGGTGCGCCGCCCGGTTCGGCCGGCGGACAAACGGGCCGCATATCCGGCATCGACTGAACGGGTGTACAAACCGCTGGTCGGCGAACGGTTGGACCGGCATGCAGTTTTGGTAAAGCGCTATAACGGGACCGAGCCGTCGAAGCGTTGAATTGAGCCAAGCGAAATCAATTTTTATACGGGTGGCTAGATGGCAGGGCGGAAAAGCGCGACGCCTTCCGCCGTATGGATTCCATGGCCAAGTAATGATATTTCGATCGATCGCTGCGTAAGGATACGAGGCCGAAATGTGGTTTGTTGATCATGCGGTGGAAGGCGCTACGTTTTTCCGCCCTACCTCTTATTTATGTGCTGCCAGCATGGTCGGTTTGATCTTCGATTCCAGTGACTTTCCTTTGCGCGCGCGCTTGCCGATATGAGGTGCCAGGCCTGATGCCGACAGCATGACTTCCTGTGCTTTTCCACCGCGCCCGGCGCCCGATACGACGACACCACGCTGGCTGATCGGTTGCGCGGCGATCAATTTTTCATTCTTGTCCAGCTCCATCAGGATCACACCGCGGCCGCCGCCGGACAACTGCTTGATTTCATCCAGGCCGAATACCAGAAGACGGCCTTTTTCCGAAAGGCAGGCAATCGCACTGACGGTATCGGATACCGTTCGCGGCGCCAATGGCTCGTCGCCGTCATCGAGCGTCATGAACGATTTCCCACCCTTGACGCGGCTTACCATGTCTGCGGCTTTGGCAGTGAATCCATAACCTGCGGTAGATGCCAGTAACAGGGTAGTATCCGGCGTACCGGCAAAATAATGCACCAGGCGCGTGCCGCTCGCCAGGTCGATCAGCGTCGTGATCGGCACACCGTCGCCGCGTGCGCCGGGCAAAGCCGCGACCGGAACCGAATACACGCGACCGTTCGAGCCGAACGCAAACAGATTGTCGACCGTGCGGCATTCGAACGCGCCATACAGGCCGTCTCCGGCCTTGAACGTGAATTGGCTTGCATCGTGTTCATGGCCGGTGCGCGCACGCACCCAGCCTTTTTGCGAAACGACGACCGTTACGGGTTCGTCGATTATTTTTTGTTCGGCCACAGCTCTTTCCGCTGCTTCGATCAGCGTTCTGCGCGCATCCCCGAACTGTTTTCCATCCGCTTCGATTTCCTTGATCACCAGTTTCTTCATCGATGCCGGATTGTCGAGCAGGTCATGCAGCGTTGCTTTTTCCTTGCGCAGTTCGGCCAGCTCTTGCTGAATCTTGATCGCTTCCAGCCGCGCCAGCTGACGCAAGCGGATTTCAAGGATGTCTTCCGCCTGCCGGTCGGATAGCTTGAACGCCTGCATCAGCGCCGGTTTCGGTTCGTCCGACTCGCGGATGATCTTGATTACCTTGTCGATATTCAGCAATACCGCTTCGCGGCCTTCTAGGATATGGATCCGGTCGTCGACTTTCTTAAGCTTGAATTGCGAGCGCCGGGTCACCGTCGTAAACCGGAACTCGATCCATTCGCGCAGTACATCGCCCAATGCCTTTTGCCGCGGCCGTCCATCGCGGCCGATCATCACCAGGTTGATCGAAGCGCTCGTCTCCAGCGACGTATGCGCCAGAAGCGTATTCATGAACTCGGTCTGGTCCTGGTTTTTCGATTTCGGTTCGAGCACCAGCCGTACCGGCGCATCGCGTCCGGATTCGTCACGCACGGTATCGAGCATCGACAGAATCGATTGCTTCATCGCCAGTTGCTCGGCTCCGAGCGCTTTCTTGCCGAGCTTGATTTTGGGATTGGTCAGCTCTTCGATCTCTTCCAGGATTTTTTGCGAAGAGGTGCCGGGCGGCAGCTCGGTCACGACTGCCTGCCATTGACCACGCGCCAGATCTTCGATTTTCCAGCGTGCGCGCACCTTCAACGTGCCGCGGCCCGATTCATACATTTCCGCAATTGCGGTCGACGATGTGATGATTTGCCCGCCGCCGGGAAAATCCGGGCCGGGGATTAACTCCATCAACTCGCGATGCGACAGTTTGGGATTGCGGATCACTGCCACCGCCGCCTTCGCGACTTCCTGCAGATTATGCGACGGGATTTCGGTGGCGAGGCCGACCGCGATGCCGGATGCACCGTTCAGCAATACAAACGGCAGACGGCCGGGCAACAGCTTCGGTTCTTCGGTCGAGCCGTCGTAGTTGGGCTGGAAGTCGACTGTGCCCATATCGATTTCGTCCAGCAGTAACCTGGCAATTGGCGTGAGCCTCGCTTCGGTGTAGCGCATCGCTGCAGCACCGTCGCCATCGCGTGAACCGAAATTGCCCTGGCCGTCGATTAGCGGGTAGCGCAGTGAAAAATCCTGCGCCATGCGCACCAGTGCGTCATACACCGACTGGTCGCCGTGCGGGTGCAGCTTGCCGAGAACGTCACCCACCACGGCAGCGGATTTTCGCGGCTTGGCGGCAGCGTTCAGTCCGAGCTCGTGCATTGCATACAGGATGCGGCGCTGTACCGGTTTCTGGCCGTCGCTGACATCGGGCAGCGCACGGCCCTTGACTACCGAGATCGCGTAATCGAGGTAGGCGCGTTCGGCAAAGCTGGCGAGCGTCAGCGAGTCATCGCCGTCGGCGGAGGTTGCTTCAAACAGATTGGCTTGTTCAGTCATTGTGGTTCAGGAGATCATTCGGATTGTGCAATTGGCGCCGGCGTATTGTGCCGGCCCGGGATGGTCATGAAAATACGTTTCGAGTCCGCAGAAGGGCTGGAAAATACCGCCGCGCCGGTGCGGCCGGCAGCAGGTTTGTACAGCCGATAAAACTGGCTGACGATTTGTACATAATTTCGCGTTTCCGGGTAGGGCGGAATCGTATTCTGATATTTTTTCACAGCGCCTTCGCCGGCGTTGTAGGACGCGAGTATCAGCTGCGGTTGATTCGGAAACAGTTTATGCAGATCACGCAGATAACGAGCACCGATTCGGATGTTGGTTTTCGGGTCGGCCAGCTTTTCTGCAATCGACTTTGCTTTATCGTGCCGCAAGCCGTAACGTTCGGCGGTCGCCGGCATGATCTGCATCAGTCCGACAGCGCCCTTGGGCGATACCGCGTCGGGATTGAATCCGGATTCCGCGGCCATCACTGCCTTGAGCAGGGCCGGTTCGATCGAAAATTCCTTGCCTGCCTGCTGCATCAGCAGCTCGAATTTTTTCAGGCTCGGATGCGCGGCCAGATAGCGTACCAGCGCAGGATCGATCGCAACCGTGCCGCGTGCCGCCACGGCCGATGAATCGAACGGCTTGTCGCCGCGAAAAAACAGCTGGTACCGCTCATCCAGTTTTTCGGTCGAAAAATGGGCAATGCCTTGCGCATCGGTGTAGCCATAGATATCGGCCAGCGCGTGCGTTGACGCGAAGCCAAGACTCCAGCACACAATGAGCGCGGCAATCCGCATCAGATATCCGCTTCCGCTTCGTTGCCGTGTTCTTCTATCCATGCACGACGTGCAGCAGCTTCGCCTTTGCCCATCAGCATGTTGAAGCGCTCTTCGGATGCGGCCAGGCTGAACGAGCCGAGCGATACCGGCAGCAGACGCCGGGTGTCCGGGTTCATCGTAGTTTCCCACAATTGTTCCGCATTCATTTCGCCCAGCCCCTTGAATCGCGAAATTGCCCACCCACCTTCCCTGACGCCGTCCTTGCGCAGTTTGTCTTCAATTGCTTCAAGCTCGCCATCATCCAGCGCATAGACTTTCTGCGCCGGCTTCTTGCCGCGTGCTGGCGCATCGACCCGATACAGCGGCGGGCGCGCGATGCAAATATGGCCATGCTCGATCAGCTGCGGGAAGTGCTTGAAAAACAGCGTCAGCAACAATACTTGGATATGCGAACCGTCCACGTCGGCATCGGAAAGAATGCAGATTCGGCCGTAACGCAGGCCGCTCAGATCCGGCGTGTCGTTCTTGCCATGCGGATCGACGCCGATCGCTACCGCGATATCGTGAATTTCATTATTGGCGAACAGTCGGTCGCGGTCGGATTCCCAGGAATTCAATACCTTGCCCCGTAGCGGCAGGATTGCCTGGAACTCCTTGTCGCGGCCCATTTTTGCCGAGCCTCCGGCGGAATCGCCTTCGACCAGAAACAATTCGTTGCGTGTGATGTCGCTGGATTCGCAATCGGTCAGCTTGCCTGGCAACACGGCAACACCGGACGATTTTTTCTTCTCGACCTTTTGTGCGGAACGCAGCCGGCTTTGTGCCTGCTTGATCACCAGCTCGGCGAGTTTCTTGCCGTAATCGACATGATGATTCAGCCACAGCTCAAGCGCCGGCCGGGTAAAGCCCGACACCAGCCGCACCGCGTCGCGCGAATTCAGGCGCTCCTTGATCTGCCCCTGGAACTGCGGGTCGAGTACTTTCGCGGACAATACGAAGGACACGCGCGCAAACACATCTTCGGGCAGCAGCTTGACGCCCTTGGGTAGCAGCGAATGCATCTCGACAAAACTCTTGATGGCGCCGAACAGCCCTTCACGCAATCCCGACTCATGGGTGCCGCCGGCTGAAGTCGGGATCAGGTTCACGAACGATTCGCGAACCACATTGCCCTCTTCGGTCCATGCCACGACCCAGGCGGCGCCTTCACCTTCGGCGAATCCTTCGGCATCGGCGTTCGCGTATTGCTCGCCTTCGAACAGGGGAATCACGGTTTCTGCATTCGACGCCTGTGCCAGTGATTCGGTCAGATAGCCGCGCAAGCCTTGCTCATACTGCCAGGTCTGAGTATCTCCGTTCTTCGCATTGACCAGTGTTACTTTTACGCCAGGCAGCAACACTGCCTTGGAGCGCAACAGGCGTACCAGCTCGGACTGAGGGATCTGTGCGGAATCGAAATATTTCGGATTCGGCCATGCGGTGACGCGAGTACCGGTCCGCTTTTCCTCGCGCGCGATGGGTCGCGATTTCAGTTTCTCGGCCACGTCGCCATTGGCGAATGCAAGCTGGTGTACGCCGCCTTCGCGCCAGACCGTGATTTCAAGACGCGTCGATAATGCATTGGTCACCGAGACACCGACACCATGCAGGCCGCCGGAAAACGCATACGCACCGCCGGAACCTTTATCGAATTTTCCGCCTGCGTGTAGCCGGGTGAAGACGATTTCAACAGTCGGTATCTTTTCTTCCGGATGCATTCCGACCGGGATGCCGCGTCCGTCGTCGTCGACGCTGACACTGCCATCGACGTTGAGCGTCACGACGATGTTCTTGCAGTAACCGCCCAGCGCTTCGTCGGAAGCGTTGTCGATGACTTCCTGGATGATGTGCAACGGATTTTCGGTACGGGTGTACATCCCCGGACGCTGCTTGACCGGCTCCAATCCTTTCAGGACTCGGATCGATGCTTCGCTGTAGCCGGATAAGGCGGATTTTTTAGTGGCCATTCAAGGAAGAATAAGAAGAACAGGTTGTTGAAAGCGAAAACGCATTTAAACACTAAGCAAAAGTTTTTGCATTTTAATGAAAAAACCTTGTAGTGCGAGGAATCACTTCAGTCCTTGCACTGCCGGGGCTCAGCTTTAACCCGACGCTGGTACGGTGGTGCCGCGCTTCGGATGACGTAATTATACTGGCTTTATATACAGCAAATGGCGATCTGATACGCAAATCAAAACTGAAAGTAGCAATAGCGAAACGAAATAAAAATTAATTTGCTGCAACATGACGAATACTTAATAAAATATCTCACCATGCCGAAACCTAAATTTCCCTTTGCGGTTCGTCTTATCGGATTTTCTTCCGACGAAGTCGCCACCATCGATATGCATTTTGCCGAAAAGCGTGTCAGCGGCTACGCCTATTTTTCACTGCCGGAAGATAATCTGCAGGATCCGGATCTGTTCCTTGCGAATGCAACCGAGTGGAAATCGTTGGTGGCATTGTCCTATCTCGGTCCGAGCACGGTACGCCCCGTTCTGCTGGTCGGAACTCCGGAGATTGAATTGCCTCATGCCCGGATCGCGCACCCGATTCATTGGCCTGAATTGCTTCAGGCACTGGATGAACTGGTCGAAAAACGTGCCGACACGCTGTCCCGGCTGGAAGCCTCCGATGTCGTCACGGTGCCAGAGCGCCGGCGCAGGAACCGGCTCGATGTCGATCTGACCGATCCGGCCGAATACCTGCGCATGCGCCGACCGCCGGTGATCGGCGGCGTTTTAATCATCGATAAAAATGCCGCATTTAGCGACTATGCTGCACAATTATTGGCCCGTCGCAAGGTGCCGGTGAACTGGGCGGACGACGAGACTGCCGCGCAGGACTTCTGCCGGACATCGAAGGTCTCGCTGGTGCTGATCAATACGTCGACACCGCAAGTTGATCCTTACCGTCTTTGTGAAGCGATCAAGACCAATATCGCCGAAAGAGCGACGATAATTTTCCTGGTTGGGAAATCATTTCACTACGATCAGAGTCTCGCACGGCAAGCCGGATGCGACGGATTTCTGAACAAGCCGGTGACCGGAAACTGCCTGATTTCGATTTTCAAAAAATTTCTGCCGCAGGCAAGGTGACCTAGGCGCGGACTCGCGCCGGAATGAGTTGTCCCGGATGGGTGCTTATTTGCTCAACAAGCGCATCGCGCGCTCCAGTCCATCGATGGTCAGCGGGAACATCCGGTTGTTCATGATCTGCCGAATGACCGCAATCGATTGGCGGTATTGCCACAAGCCTTCCGGTTCCGGATTGAGCCAGATATATTTTGGAAAGGTGCTGGTAAAGCGCTGCAGCCAGACTGCACCGGCTTCTTCATTGTTGTATTCGACCGATCCGCCCGGCTGCAGAATCTCGTACGGGCTCATCGTCGCATCGCCGACCAGAATCAGTTTCGTGTCGGGCGGATACTTGCGCAGGATATCCCAGGTCGGAAATCGTTCGGCATGGCGACGGCGATTGTTTTTCCAGATGTAGTCGTAGACGCAGTTATGGAAATAATAAAATTCCATATTCTTGAATTCGGTTTTCGACGCCGAGAACAGTTCTTCGGTGCGCGCAATATGGTCATCCATGGTGCCGCCGACGTCCAGCAGCATCAATACCTTGATATTGTTTTTGCGCTCCGGCTGCATCTTGATGTCTAGATAGCCGGCATTGTTGGCGGTAGCACGGATCGTATCGTCGAGCGCCAATTCTTCTTCGGCGCCTTCACGTGCGAACTTGCGCAAACGCCGCAGTGCCACCTTGATATTGCGTGTGCCGAGTTCACGCTCGGAATCATAGTCGCGATAGGCGCGCGCTTCCCAGACTTTCACTGCGGTCCTGTTGCCGCCTTCGCCGCCGATCCGGATACCCTCCGGATTCTGCCCGCCGTTGCCGAACGGAGAAGTGCCGCCGGTGCCGATCCATTTGCTGCCGCCCTCATGGCGTTCCTTCTGTTCAGCCAGAAGTTCTTTCAAGCGATCCATCAGCTTGTCGTAACCGAATTTTTCCAGTTGCGCTTTCTGTTCCGGCGTGAGTTCGCGCTCCATGCGCTTCAGCAGCCAGTCGAGCGGAATTTCGGCGTTCTTCTCAAACACCGCATCGATGCCCTTGAAATACAATCCGAATGCCTTGTCGAACTTGTCGAAATGCGCTTCGTCTTTCACCAGCGTCATCCGCGACAAAAAATAGAAATCGTCCAGCGAAGGACTGATTACACTCTCTTGCATCGCTTCAAGCAGGATCAGGAATTCCTTGATCGACACCGGAATCTTGGCATCCTTGAGCGTAAAGAAAAAATCAATCAACATAATGTCACCAGCTTCTAGCTGTCGCCGTACTGTTGCGACAGCTTGTAACGCAAATGGGCGTTTATTTCCGGCCACTCGCCTGCGGTAATGCTATAAATAACCGTATCCCTCACCGTGCCGTCGCGCCGCTGCCCGTGATGACGAATCACGCCGTCGCGTTTTGCGCCGAGACGTTCTATGGCCCGCTGCGACGCATGATTGAAATTATCAGTACGAAAACCGACGACCTTGCATTCGAGCGTTTCAAACGCATGTGTCAGAAGCATCAGCTTGCAGGTCGTATTCACATGTTTGCGCTGATATGATTTTGCATACCAGGTATAACCGATTTCAACGCGATCGATTGCCGGCATGATGTCGTGGTAGCTGGTTGATCCAATGATATTCCCGCTCGACAATTCGCGTACCGCAAACGGCATACGGGAACCGGCCTCGCGCATTTCAAGCGCCGTGTTCACGTATGCGCTTTCATCTCCCGGCGCGGGCACCGACGTAACGCGAATATTCCACAACGCACCGTCCTGCGCAGCACGCGCCAGATCGGCGGCATGGGCTGCGGCAAGTGGCTCGAGACGCACACCGTTCGATTCCAGCGTAACCGGTTCAACCCTGATCATGGAATGAGCTCTTAGCGATTGGTCCGCGACATGAACACCAGGCGTTCGAACAAATGAATATCCTGTT
>JAKFFO010000059.1:0-5608 GCA_036675035.1 Oxalobacteraceae bacterium | reverse complement strand
GGGACGATCCATATCTATCCGACGCTGGCCGAAGCCAACAAGTACGCGGCGGGCGCATGGAAGCGCGCACATGCGCCGGTCAAATTGCTGGAGTGGGTGAAGCGCTATCACGCATGGCAACGCGGATAAAACCGGAAGGAATAAGGTAGGAGATGAGTCTTTCGATTATCGTTCCGGTACTCAATGAGGCGCCCGGCATCGTTGAATTCTTAATCGGGCTTTCGGAACTGCGCGCGCGCGGCACGCAACTGATTGTGGTGGATGGCGGCAGCAACGACGGCACACTCGAATCTGCGGCACCGTTTGCGGATATGGTCATCCGGTCGAAAGGCGGGCGTGCCATGCAGATGAACGCCGGTGCAGCGCACGCGCAAGGCGAAGCGCTGTTGTTCCTGCATGCGGACACCTCTTTGCCGCAGGATGCCGATGCACTGATTGAAGCCGCAATGACCAGCCACCATTGGGGCCGATTCGATGTCCGGTTTGACGATTCCTCTCGGCTGATGCGCACGATTGCGGTGATGATGAATCTGCGTTCGCGCATCAGCGGCATTGCTACCGGCGACCAGGCAATGTTCGTTCGCCACGATACGTTTACGCGATTGGGCGGTTTTGTGGCGATTCCGTTGATGGAAGATATTGAGCTAAGCACGCGATTGAAGCGGATCAGCCGGCCGGCATGCCTGCGGCAACGGGTAACGACCTCGTCGCGGCGCTGGAAAAAACATGGTATCTGGCGCACGATTTTCATGATGTGGCGTTTGCGCCTGGCGTATTTTTTCGGCGCCGATCCGCGCAAGCTGGCGATTGCCTACGGTTATCGAATTGCAGAATGAACATGTCCTTCCACATTGCCGTTTTTGCCAGGGCGCCGGTCGCCGGCAGCGTAAAGACACGCTTGATTCCATTGCTTGGGGAAGACGGCGCTGCAGCTGCGCAGCGTGCGATGACCTTGCGTACGCTGGATACTGCGTGCGCCGCCGCGCCGGGACAGGTATCGCTATGGGCCGCAGCAGACAGCGGCCACTCGTTCTTTTCGGAATGCGCCGATGGTTATGATCTGACCGTGCTTCGCCAGTGTGCCGGCGATCTCGGCGATCGGATGTCGAATTGTCTGCTGACGCTTTTGAAGCAGCATGCCGTGGTGCTGCTGATCGGCACCGATTGCCCCGCATTTTCCGCCGCCGACTTGCGGGCGGCAGCACAATCGCTGCGAGATGGCCGCCGCATCGTGTTCATACCCGCAGAGGACGGCGGCTATGTGCTGGTCGGCGCGAATGCGCGGGGGAATCCGGAGCAGCGTGATCGAATGCTGTTGCAAGCATTCCGGAATATAGACTGGGGCACACCGCTGGTAATGACACAAACCCGCCAACGACTGATGGATCTCGGCTGGAGTATCGGGCTCGATTGGCAAGAGCTTCCGTCGTTGTGGGATGTGGACACGCCGAACGATTATGCGCGCGCCTGCCGCGAAAAGCTGCTCGCCTGACCCCCTTCGCCCGTCTGGGCGAATGTTCACTCAAGTCGCAGGTGGCAACTCTTGTTCCTTGCCGATAGGACCGAGAGGGCAGGTCGTACGTCCTTTCACTGCCTGTGATAAAGTTTTTGCGCTTGGTTCGCATACCTTTATGCGTTGATTCGATTCATGATTTCGAATTCATGAATCGAAGCGGCTTACTCTTCAGAATTACGTCAAAAGGATTCGGCATGAAACTTTACTATTCGCCCGGCGCATGTTCCATGGCGCCTCATATCGTCGCACGGGAATCCGGCCATTCAGTGGAACTTGAAAAGGTCGATATTCCCAACAAGAAAACTGCCGACGGCGGCGATTACTGGAAAGTAAATCCGAAGGGATACGTTCCGGCGTTGATGCTCGACGACGGTCAAGTCATCACCGAGGTCGGCGTGATCTGCCAGTATCTTGCGGATCAAAAACCGGAAAGCGGCCTGGTTCCTAAGTTCGGAACCATCGAGCGTTATCATCAGATGGAAGCGCTGAATTTTGCGGCGACCGAGGTTCACAAGCAAATCGGCGCACTCTTCAATCCCGCAATGACCCCGGAGATGAAGGAAGTGCAGATCGGTACGATCGGGCGGCGTTTCAATGCATTGGACAAAATGCTCGATGGCAAGGCGTACATCATGGGCGACAAGTTTTCTGTAGCGGATGCTTATTTGTTTACCGTGTTGAACTGGACCAAAGTCCATGCAATCGACGTGAGCAAGTGGCCGAACATCAAGGCTTTCATGGCCCGTGTCGCCGAACGGCCAAAAGTCCAGGAAACGATGAAAGCCGAGGGCTTGCTCAAGTAATTCCCGGTCCCGCGCGTCACTCGGCGCGCCACCAGTAGTAACCAGCACGAAACTGATTCGCCTGCGCCTCGGCGCAGGCGAATCCTCTTTCGGTCCGGCAGCGGAGCGCAAATAACATCACGCCAGGTCCCGTCGCACCGCTCCTGCGTGGCTTCCGGCACTCCTGTCAGATTTCCGAACTGTCCCGCTGCGCTGACCTCTTACGCATATGCTCATGCGCTCAGGCACAAAGTTAGCGACGCATTTGCGTTATCGCATGAGCCAGAATTCCGCTTGCCTTATTCTCGTAAACATCGATTCGACATTCCATTCCATTCACAACACGCATCGACGTTGAGGAGACTCGCATGTATATAGGCCTTGGAACCATTCTGCTGATCATTGTTCTGGTGCTGATCTTCACCTGACGGCTCGTGTCCGCCCTCCGCTTGCAAAGTCCATTGGCGGACTTTCAGGTGGAGTTTCACCCATGGGTAGGAAGTTCGCCGCATTGAAAATTTCGCTGCAGCGAACGTTGCGCTTGTCGTCGCGGTGAGCGCGCGGCAAAGCCGTTCCATCGGATGGTCGAATCGTCGCTATCCTTGTGGCAAGGCAATGGCCCGCTGACTGTCTTCACTTCGCAAGGACGATGTTGTGGCCGATGCGAGTGGCACTTCGCAAAGAGCTGCCAATTTCCGCATGCGCGAACGACTGCGACTTTCGGGAGACGTCCCGCTCTCCGTATGTTGAACGACCAGATAACGTCGGTGAAGCGCCATTCGCGCAATCGCCGCGCCCGAAAGAAATTCTCTTCGGAAGGGCGACTGCCAGAAAATGCACGGCGTTATTCCCCGTGTCGATGGATTATTCATCTTGTAAAACAAAAAAGCCAACTCCGAAGAGTTGGCTTAAGTGTTTGTTTCTACTGCTGGTATTCGTGGTAGGCCGTGCGGGATTCGAACCTGCGACCAACGGATTAAAAGTCCGCTGCTCTACCAGCTGAGCTAACGACCCGAAAGACCGCAATTATAAGCAACTACTGGCAGCTCTGTCAAATTGCTTTCCGGCTTTTATGCGAGTCCGGCCTCGTTGATCAAATGTTTCAATCTTTGGTTCAAAAATCGATTGCATGGGCCCGCTCACGCATGACGGGTTTGCACCCGGCCGGCGTTGCGGACCACGATCATCTGAGCGTTGCCATGCGCTCCTGCGCCGTCTGGGCCGCAGGCGACTCAGGGTACCTTGCCACCACTTGCTCAAGCGTTTTTTTCGCGTTGGCCTTGTCTTTCAACTCGACATAACTGCTGGCGATGGTAAGCAGTGCCTCCGGAGCTTTCGGGTTGTCGGAGAAGCTGTTGACCACCGTCTGGTGCGACGCAATCGCGCTGCGGTAATCACGTTGTGCGTAATAGGTATTTCCCAGCCAGTAGTGCGCTGCAGCCGCATAGCCCGATTGTGGATACAAGCGCAGGAAATTGGAAAATGTCGTACCGGCATTCTTGTAATCGCCCGCCTTGAACATCGCCAGCGCCGCATCATAGGTTTTTTGCTCGGCAGGCAGTACCTCGACCTGCCTGCCATCCACCGTAGCCTGTTGTGGCTCGACCTTGCGCAGGCGAGTGTCCAGGTCGGTATAAAAATCCTTCTGGCGGCGCTGCATGTTGGCGACTTCATTGGTCAGCACTTCGACCTGACCTCTCAGCCTGGCAATTTCCAGTTTCAGTTGCTCGTTTTGACCGGCAAGATCGAGATTCGTGGCCTTGTCCGCCTTGGATTCGAGCCTGCCGTTGAGCGCATCGACGCGGGCGCGCAGATCGATAATTGCCCTGCGCGCTTCGTCATCGTCGAACAGGGCGGCCCGGGCCTGCATCGGTATCGCGAAAGCGGCTATCAATGCCGCCGCCGCGATGGAGTTGATGGCGGTTTTCATGGCGCTCAATATACGATGTCGGCGCGGCGATTCTCGGCCCATGCGGCTTCATCGCTGCCGAGTGCTTTCGGCTTTTCCTTGCCGAAGGAAACGGCTTCCATCTGGGAATCCGATACGCCCAGCAATGACAGCGATTTGCGAACCGCTTCGGCGCGCTTCTGACCCAGGGCCAGGTTGTATTCGCTGCCGCCGCGCTCGTCGGTATTGCCCTGGATGACGATCTTGCGTCCCTTGTTTGCGGTCAGGTATCGCGCATGTGCTTCGATGACAGGCCGGAATTCGTCGCGAACGATATAGCTGTCCAGATCAAAATAAACGCTGCGCTTGGCGAGAATTCCCTGCGGATCGTTCAGCGGATCGCCCGACTGCGTGGTGACGGTCGAGACGGTACGAGGATCGGCCCCGGTTGTCGACGTCGATGTGCCGGTGCGCTCTTCTACTGGCGGTTTTTCGTCGAGAGGGACCGATGAGCACGCGGCAAACAGCAGTGCGCTCGAAAAGATAACGGTGAGGGTCGACAGAATACGCATTTGGTTCTCCTTGTTGATGAATCCGGTTATTTCATGAATGGACCCCAGGTGGGCTCCCTGATATCGCCTGCTTGGGTTGTTATACGGTACTTCACGCGGCCATCGACCGACACCACGGCGAGAGTGCCGCGGCGCCCTGATTCGGTGGCGTACATGATGTATTTGCTGTTAGGCGAAAAGCTGGGCGATTCGTCTTTGACGGTATCCGACAAACGTTGTTCCTGGGAATTTGTTAAATCCAGTACATAAAGTTGAAACTGGCCATCCCGCCGTGAAATATAAGCAAGCAGTTTTCCGTCAGGCGAAACGCGCGGGCTGATATTGTAGCCACCGTTGAACGTCACCCGTTGTGCGTCGCCGCCCGCCGTGCTCATTTTGTAAATCTGCGGACCTCCGGTGCGATCGCTGGTGAAGTAGACGTGCTGACCATCTGGCGAAAACTGCGGTTCGGTGGCAATCCCGTTGGTGTTGGTCAGTTGGCGCAGGCCGCTGCCGTCGGGGTTGACCAGATAGATCTGGGTCAGTCCGCCGCGCGACAGCGCTACCGCGAGCTTGGAGCCGTCCGGCGACCATGCCGGCGCGGAGTTGCTGCCCTTGTGATTGGCAATCACGGTGCGTTGCCTCGTCACGAGGTCTTGAACATAAACGACCGGTTTCCTGTTTTCGAACGACACGTACGCGACTTTGGCTCCGTCCGGCGACCACGCCGGAGAAATGATCGGCTCGTTCGAGCGCAGCGCGATATGCGTGTTCTCGCCGTCGGAGTCGGCAATTTCGAGCCGATATTCCCGTCCCACCTTGGTGACATATGCAATCCGCGTTGCAAACGCGCCGCGCACGCCGATCAATT
>JAKFFO010000026.1:0-5629 GCA_036675035.1 Oxalobacteraceae bacterium | reverse complement strand
AGGCGGTAGAAAGCGCGAAACCCCGGCCCTTGCAAGAGGCGCCGAAAACCGGAAGACCTAAGCCCTCGGAAGACGCGCAGGAAAAGGACACTGTTAATGGCGATGCAAAAAAAACCGAGTCGACAGTGGCGTCCGAGCCGCATGCAAAAACCAGGCTGATCATTATTGGTAACACATTGGCGTTGCACCGTTCCGACAATGCCAGGTCTCATAAACGCTACGATGCCTATGAGGCGAGCTTGAAGGCCGCGAAACTTCCGGTACGGATGAAGCGCGACTGGTTCGTCGCCAACAGTGCCGGTTATGCGGCTGTCAAGTATTGGGGCGTCAGCGGCATGATGTCTAAATGGATGCATGCGGAGGTGTCCAGGGACATGAAAAAAAGGATCAGTTTTCCGTCGGAGATCATGTCCAGTACATTGGGAATATCGACAGATCTGGTGGCTGCGGAACAAAAGGAAGGGGGCGGCTTATGGATCACCAGAGTCCTATGCACGAAAAAGCACAAAAACTTTGATGAATGTTCCAGTAAGTATGCAAAAGGCCTGTTCCGGGAATCAGATGGAAAAGAAATCGACGCGAGCCTGGAATTGATTGAGGGCGGCAGCCAGATTGATCTCGCTACTTTTATGAAGGCAGATAAAAATCGCTGATCCAGGCGGGTTTTCGGTTTTGCGAAACTCGTGGTCAGACGTGATTTCGATGTAATTTATATAAAGAGCGCCAGGCTGATATGGCAGCTTGCTGCTCTTGCCCGTACGAGGCGGGAAAAGATTTGTGCGTCAGCTCTTCTGGAGGCGTTTCGATCATCTCGGTACTTTGAATATTGGCGGCCGAATGTTCGCGCCATAATTTTGTGCTCCCGGCAGCGCCGTTGATCGACTGTCAGGTTCACTGAGGCACGGCCATCTTCATCTTTCCGGCATCGAGTTTGTCATTGAATCGATTCGGTGTTCGGCGATTCCCAGTTGTGCAGCGCTGAGCTTAACTCCCTGTTCAACAAGCCGATGACACCGATCGATACATTGGCGTGGCGACGCCGACGATTATTCGTCGTGCAGTCAATAAATTACGGGATGTCACAACGACAAGTTACAAATTGCAACATGTCATTATGGTAAAAAGTTGCCTATTGGTATGAAAAAGGTTCCGGGCAGTCTAATATCTGGTTTGAATCCGGTTTGGAAAATCTCTTTTCCGGAAAATAATAGCAATCGAAGAAAATCGTTGAGGCAAGTACGTTAACGCTTGCGCCATTTACAAATCGATCAAGGTATTTTCAGTTCATTCCGATGATTAAAATCGCCGCTGTTTCATATAACAACATGCCGCTAAGCCAGCCATTGAGCGGGATTTTCGGCCGCACCGGCGGCACGCTGGGGCGCAGCGATGAAAATGCCTTGGTGCTACCGGACTCCAAGCATATCGTGTCGCGCAAGCAGGCCGAGATCAGATCCGACGGAATGCAGCATGTGATCATCAACCTGAGCCACGCAACGCCGATGATGGTCAACGGCGTGGAATTGAATTTCGGCGAACAGCGTCCGTTAAAAGCCGGCGATGAAATCCGGATCGGCATGTATGTGCTGTGTGCCGAGTCGCACCTGGTGTCGGTCGATATCCAGGCCGACGCTGAACAGAATGGCAATCCCGGCACTATCGGCGTATCCGCAACCGGAGCCAGGTCGGGTGCATTCGACGCGTCGCCAGTGGCGCAGACCCAGGCAAACACGCAAGCGCAAACACCCGCAGCGGCTGCGGCCGATGCGGCGCCGGTTGACAGCCAGGCATTGATGCAGGCATTCGTGAAAGGCGCCGGCATTGAGCACGCGAGTCTCAATGCCGAATTGACGCCGGAATTCATGGAAACCCTGGGCAAGCTGGTCGCAACTGCAGTGAATGGAACTTTCGAGTTGCTGACAACGCGCGCATCGATGAAGCGTGAAGTCAAGGCGGATGTCACGATGATCGTGCTGCGCAATAACAATCCGCTGAAATTTCTGTCCGACAGCGAAACCATCCTGGTGCAAATGCTGCGCAAGAAGATGCCGGGTTTCATGGGGCCGGCGGAAGCGATGCAGGATGCCTACGAGGATCTGCAGGCGCATCAGGTCGGCATGGTCGCGGGCATGCATGCGGCCGTCGACGAAGTGCTCACGCGCTTCGATCCGGCTTTGCTCGAAAAGCGGCTGAAGGATCGCACCGTGTTCGATACGGTGCTGCCCGCTCACCGCAAGGCCAGGATGTGGGACCAGTACACGGTGCTGTTCGGCGATATCTACCGCGAAGCGCAGCACGATTTCGATGCTCTGTTCGGCAAGGCGTTCGTGGCTGCATACGAAAAGGAAATCGATCGCTTCTATGATGAGAAATAGCATGAAAATGGAGTTGCCAAACTACTGCGAGATGGCGCTGGCTGTGGCGCAAACAACCAATATCGGTGGCCGCCAGACCAACCAGGATGCGCTCGGCATGAGCGAGCAGGACGGTCTTGCATGCTTCGTGGTATCGGACGGCGCGGGCGGTCACCAGGGCGGAGAGATCGCCGCGAATATCGTCGTGCGTGCGGTCATCGGCAGTTTCATGCGGGACTTGTCTTTCGGCAGCCGCGCATTGCAGTCTTATATAGACGAAGCGATCGTCAATGTCGCGCAGGGGAAGGACGAAGATCAATCGCTGGCGGACATGAGCGCGACCGTCGCTGCAGTGCTGATCGACCGCAATAACCGCTGCGTACTGTGGGGACACCTGGGCGACACCCGCATTTACCTGTTTCGCGATCGCAAGGTACTGCGCGTCACGAAAGACCATACCGTGGTCCAGCAATTGATCGATGCCGGTTATTGCAAACCAGAGGAATCGAGAACCAATCCGCAGCGCAGCACGCTGTTTGCGGCGATCGGTGCCGAGGGCGATATCAGGCCGGCGGTGTCCGATGACGCGCTCGCCATCGAAGACGGCGATGCGTTACTGTTGTGCAGCGATGGATTTTGGGAGTGGGTGCCTGAGCCGGACATGGAACAGGCGCTGGCCGGCGCGGCGGATGTCAATGCCTGGCTCGAACACATGATCAGCTTGGCTGAAACCAACAGCAGTGCCTCTGCAAAGCCGCGTGACAATTTCACTGCATTCGCGCTGTGGCTGGGTGAAAACCGATCGGCAATCCGACCGTCGACAAGCGCGAACGATACGTCACCGTCAGGGATCCGATGAACAATGCATCATCCAGTGCAAGCGCACGCGATATGACGGTCAATGTGACGGCCAGCCCGTTGCCGCAGCAAACTCAATCCGGCTCGGAAAACTGCCTCGCCATCGGCACGCGGGTAGCTGAATTCGAAATCACCGGTATTGTCGGTGAAGGCGGATTCGGCATCGTCTATCTGGCATTCGATCATTCGCTGCAGCGGACCATCGCCCTGAAGGAATACATGCCGCCGGCGCTTGCCGGGCGCGGTGCGGACCACATGATTGCGGTGCGCTCCAGGCGCCACCAGGAAACATTCGAAGCAGGATTGAAGAGCTTCATCAATGAGGCGCGCCTGCTCGCGCAATTCGACCACCCTGCATTGATCAAGGTGCACCGGTTCTGGGAACAGAACAACACGGCCTACATGGCGATGCGCTTTTACGAAGGCAGGACGCTCAAGGACATCATCAGGGACGAGCCTGCGATTGCGACCGAGGCATGGTGGAAATCGGTGCTCAAGCCGATTCTGGGGGCGCTCGATGTGCTGTATGCGGTGCAAATCCTGCATCGCGATATCTCGCCTGAAAACATCATGATCCAGCCTACCGGTGAACCGGTACTGCTGGATTTCGGGGCCGCGCGTCAATTGATCCAGAACATGGCGCAGGCGCTGACGGTCATCCTGAAGCCCGGCTTCGCACCGATCGAGCAATATGCCGACGACCCGTCGATGCAGCAGGGGCCGTGGACCGATATTTACGCACTGTCTGCGGTGGTGTATTCGAGCATCGCCAGGAAGGCGCCGCCGGCATCGGTCGCACGCATGATGAAGGATCCGATCGAACCGCTGACCCCCGAACAATATCCCGGATACAGCCGGCAATTCCTGTTCGCCGTCAGCAAGGGCCTCGCGGTCAGGCCGGATGACCGGCCGCAAACGATTGCAGAATTCAGCCAGCTGCTGGGCCTGGGCAAGCAGGAGCGGCGCGCATCCGATCGATCGTCCGCGTCGGCAGTACCTGTGTCAGACGCCAAAAAATCCGGCAGCAGATCGAAGGTGGGAGAGGCGGCTATCGCGAAAACCGCGACTGCCACCGCATCAGAAAAAGACCGTCAGCAAAGTGCCGGCACCCCGATCGCTGCAGGCAGACAGAGCAATGCATTCATGCAGCGCGGATGGATTATCGGCGTGGTCGGCATTGCATGCGTCGCCGTTGCGGTAGGCGTGTATGCGTCCCGAGCAGGCAAGAGCGCTTCGCCGTCAAATCCGCCGGTTGCACCGGAAAATTCGCAACATGCAGGCCGGCAGCCGGCAGCTGCCGGCGCAACTGATCGCGTAGCATCGGACCGGGAAAGAGTATTGCCGGCAAGCGCCGTGGCCGCTCGATCGGAAAATAAACGAGACGACAAACCGGCACGCGCTGCGTCGCCGGGCGCCGGCGATAAGGCGCAAACAGCTGCCCGATCGGCCAGCGCTGCTGCGCAGGAAACCGGAGCCGTGCGACTCCTGATCAAACCGTGGGGTACCGTTCTGGTTGACGGCGTGTCGAAAGGCGTCAGTCCGCCGCTGAAAAACCTGGTGCTGCCCGAAGGGAAGCACCAGATCAGGGTGGTCAATTCACACTATCGAGACCATGTCGTTGACGTTGTTGTCACGCGCCGGAAAACGGTCAGAATCGAACACGATTTTGCGCGCGCGGCGAATTGAATATATCAGAGAGAAACGCATCATGAAACTACAGATACCCGGCACCGGCTGTCTTGCCGGCCTGCTGACGGCAGCGATCCTGCTGTCAGGCTGTGCCGCACTAAAGGAAATTGAGAATCCGTTCAAGCAGCAGTCCGCCGAAGAAGCAGCTGGCAAGGCGGCGTTGAATGCGGGCATCGCGTTGTACGATAACGGCGACTATAGCGCTGCGGTGAAAAAGCTTGGCACCGCCGATGAAATCTGGAAGGCGAGCCAGGACGTGCAACTGAAGGCACTGAAGTACATGGCGTTCAGCTATTGCGTCACGTCGCAGCCGGCTCCATGCCGCCAGCAATTCGAAAAAGCACTCAAGCTGGATCCGGCGTTCGATCTGGCGCCAGGCGAAAAAGGCCATCCGTTGTGGGGTCCGGTATTCGATCGCGCGAAAAGACAGAGGTAGTATCGGCGGCGCTTTTCGACGTGGACCCGGACAAGAGGGCGCGACGTTGGAAAGTCTGATCGAATCGCTGTAAAGCTTCGTGTTGCAGAGGAATGCATTCCGGCGCCGAATCCGCAACAGACGGCCTTCACTGCCAATAAAAACCCTGCAGACGCAGGGTTTTTATTGGCAGTGAAGAGAAGCTCGCATGCATGAGCGGAACTGGTGTGTTCAGCCTGGCCGGACTAGCAACAAGAACTACAAAGCCACACTCGGATTCTGAATATACGTTTTCTGCCGAACATCGGTCTAT
>JAKFFO010000112.1:0-28670 GCA_036675035.1 Oxalobacteraceae bacterium | reverse complement strand
ACGCTGTTTTCTTCCATGCGACTGCGCGCGCGGCCAAGCAGTGGCCGGCGGCAAACTGGGTACAGATCGGGCAAATGCTGGCAACACGCGACATGCCGATATTGCTGGCATGGGGCAGCGAAACGGAAAAGCAGGCGGCCGATCATCTGGCGGCACAATTGCCGACGGCGCGGGTGCTTCCGAAGCTGTCAATGATGGAAGCGGTCACTCTCGCGCAACGCGCTGCGCTCGCGGTCGGGGTCGATACCGGCCTGACGCACATCGCCGCAGCATACAACCGGCCGACCATCGAACTGTACTGCGACTCGCCACGCTGGAAGACGGAAGGTAACTGGTCGTCCAATATCGTCAATCTCGGCGATACCGGCTCGCCTCCGTCGGTGTCCGACGTACAGGCAGCGATTACGACCTTGCTGGGACCGGTCGGCAATCAAACGGCATAATATGTCCATGGTTCAAACAATTTCTGAAATTGCAGGCGCCGCAAGCTTTCCGGCATCGGCGATGCGGCAGCCTTCACGTTCCGCTGTCTGATGCGTACGCTCTATTCGCTTGCATGGTGGCTGGCAATGCCGGTCGTACTGGCAAGGCTCTGGTGGCGTGGCCGCCGGGAGTCCGGATACCGGCAACATATCGCCGAGCGATTGGGGCTTTATCGCACTGTCGCGCCATCTCCGGTTATCTGGGTACATGCCGTGTCAGTCGGCGAAACACGCGCGGCAGAGCCACTGGTTGACGTCTTGCTCGCAAAGTATCCGTCGCATACGATCCTGCTGACGCACATGACACCGACCGGCCGTGCGACCGGGAAGGCACTGTTTGGAAAACATGAAACTCGAGTGCTGCAATCGTATCTGCCGTATGACACCGGCTGGATGGCCGGCCGTTTCATCAGGCATTTTTCACCGAGCATCTGCGTATTGATGGAAACCGAAGTGTGGCCCAATCTGATCGCACAGTGCGTCAGGCATCGCGTGCCGATCGCATTGGTCAATGCGCGCCTGTCGCAACGATCGCTGGCGAAGGCCGAGCGCCTTTCGGGGTTGATGCATGAGGCCGCGTCCGGAATCACCTGTGTAGCGGCACAGACCGAGGCGGATGCTGCGCGATTTCGGCAACTCGGCGTGCATGATGTGGAAGTCACCGGCAGCATCAAGTTCGATGTAGAACCGCCGGAAGCAGCGCTGGCCAAGGGCGCTGCCATGCGCGCGCAATTCGGCGCGCGCCCGGTCCTGCTTTGCGCCAGTACGCGCGACGGCGAAGAAGCATTGATCCTTGACGCGATGAAAGCAAGTCCTTTGCACGATGCGCTGGTTGTCATCGTGCCGCGCCATCCGCAACGCTTCGATGAAGTTGAACGGCTGATCGCCGCGCGCGGGTTTTCGGTGTTGCGTCGCTCATCTCTTCAAGCCGGTACCGTGCCATCCGGTGTCACGGTTTTTCTGGGCGATTCGATGGGTGAAATGTTTGCCTATTACGCGGCGTGCGATGCCGCGTTCATCGGCGGCAGCCTGCTGCCGTTGGGAGGGCAGAATCTGATCGAAGCCTGTGCTCTCGGCAAGCCGGTATTGATCGGCCCGCATACATTCAATTTCGGCCCGATCACTGAAGACGCGATCGCTGCCGGAGCCGCGCTGCGTGTTACCGACCCGGTTGCCATGCTGGCCGATGGACTGCATCTGCTGCAATCGCACGATGTGCGTACGGAAATGGGTGTGCGTGCAAGGGCGTTTGCGCAACAGCATCGCGGCGCAACCGGGCGCACGGTTTCTTTGTTGCAAAAACTGATCAACTAGCGATCATATTTCCGGGCGCTCATTCATTGCGCAAAGCGCCAAGATGCAAATCCACGATCTGCCTGCCTACTCGCATTAGATTGAATGCGGTCGGATCAAGCAGCCATAGCTGGATCAGGCCATCTGCCATGGCCCACAGCCCGAGCGCCATGACGCGCGCGGGAACCTGCGATTTCAGCAGGTCCAGCTTGACAGCGTCCTTCAGCCGGTTTTCGGTTCGCGCCACCCAGTGATAATAATTTGCAAGATGACGATCCCGTACCCCGAGCAGTTCATCGACGTATTCGACTTTATGGGTGGCTATTTCAAATACGCGTCGTGCTCTTGGATCGGTGGCGGCAAGACGAAATGCGCCGAGAAGCCATGCGCGCACATCGTCAATCGGGTCCTGGCTGCCGCGTTCTTCAGCGCATTGCGCCGCCTTTTCCAGCGGCATGGTTGCCCGATCCATCATTGCATTGAAGAGCGCGGACTTATCCTGGAAGTGCCAATAGATGGCGCCGCGCGTGACGCCTGCCGCTGTGGCAATATGCTGCAACGTGGTGCGCGATACGCCTTGTTTTTCGAACAGCAATTCCGCTGAATCAAGAATGTTGTCGCGGGTGGCAAGTGCGTCCTGTTTGGTCCTGCGGCCCATCTTATCGCTCCAATAGTGGCAAGGCAAAGATACATACATCCGTGTTAGTATATCCGGCATTTGTTCGCGTCTGGCATTTACGTTGATACAAGCTGCCGCCGCTCAAGTTCGTCCTGACCCACGCCGTCATCCCAATGTTCCTGAAGGATTTTTATAGTGATGCGCAATGATCTGACTCCTCAATCTTCGCGGCTGCGCGCTACTCTCGGCGTGCTGGCAGTTGTGACCTTGCTGTCGGCCTGCGGTGCAAAAAGTGGCGCCTCGGCCGCTGCCGGCGGTGCGCCGCCACCGCCGGAAGTCGGCGTCGTGACGGTGGAGCCGACGTCGGTCGCGCTGCAAACCGAGCTGCCGGGCCGGGTCGAACCGGTGCGCATCGCCCAAGTGCGCGCCAGAGTCAACGGTGTGGTGCTCAAACGGCTGTTCCGCGAAGGCAGCGAGGTCAAGGCCGGTCAGGCATTGTTCCAGATCGATCCGGCGCCATACCAGGCAGCGCTCGCCAGCGCGCAGGCTGCATTGTCCAAGGCGCAGGCCAACTTGACCCAGGCATCGGCACAGGCCGAGCGGTACAAGCCGCTGGTCGAAGCCAACGCGGTAAGCAAGCAGGAATACATCAATGTCGTCGCATCGCAGAAACAAGCGGAGGCGGATGTCGCCGCCGCCAAGGCCGCGGTGCAAACGGCCCGTATCAATCTCGACTACACCAATGTGGAGGCACCGATTGCGGGGCGGATCGGCCGCGCACTGGTGACCGAAGGCGCATTGGTCAGCCAGGCCGAGGCCACGCATCTAGCGACCATCCAGCAAACCCGTACCGTTTATGTCAACTTCACCCAGTCGGCCAGCGATCTGCTGCAGCTGCGCAGGGCATCGGGTGTAAAGCAGGTGCGTGCCGGTGGAGAAAAAACAGTGCCGGTTCGTATCGTGTTGGAAGACGGCAGCGAGTTGGAGCACAGCGGCAAGCTGCTGTTCTCGGACCTGACCGTCGATCCGACTTCGGGCCAGATCACGTTGCGCGCCGAAGTCCCGAATCAGGAAGGGCTGTTGTTGCCGGGCCAGTATGTCCGGGTACGTTTGTCGCAGGCCATCGTTCCTGACGGCATCCTGTTGCCGCAACAGGCGGTGAAGCGCACCGGCCAGGGTGATTCAGTCATTGTCGTAGGTGCCGATGGCAAGCCGTCGACGCGGTCCGTGAAAGTCGGTTCCGCACAAGACAATCAATGGGTCGTGCTGGAAGGATTGAAGGCCGGCGAACAGGTGATTGTCGACGGCTTCCAGAAGATGATGGTGCCCGGTGCGCCGGTCAAGCCGGTGCCGTGGAAGAAAGACGCGCCCGCTCCAGCCGCCGCCCCCGCAAAAACCGATACTGCCGTCGGCGGCAAATAACGACAGGAGCATTCGATGGCCCGTTTCTTTATTGATCGCCCCATTTTTGCGTGGGTGATTGCTCTCTTCATTCTGGTAATGGGCGCGGTCGCGATCACCCAGTTGCCGGTCGCGCAGTATCCGCCGGTGGCGCCGCCGTCGATCGTCATTTCCACCGCCTATCCCGGCGCTTCCGCGCAAACGCTGGAAGACGCTGTGATCAGCGTGATCGAACGTGAAATGAACGGCTCGCCCGGCTTGATCTACATGGAATCGGTCAGCCAGGCCAACGGCACCGGCCAGATCACGCTCAGTTTCGAGACCGGCACCAATGCCGATCTGGCGCAGGTGGACGTGCAAAACCGGCTGGCCCGCGCGACTCCGCGGCTGCCGCAAGCGGTGGTCCAGCAGGGTGTGCGAGTCGACAAGGCGCGATCGAATTTCCTGCTGTTCATCATCCTGTCGTCCGACGATCCCGCAATGGATCCGATTGCGCTGGGCGACTATGCGTCGCGCACGGTGCTGCCCGAAATTCAGCGCTTGCCGGGTGTCGGCCAGGCGCAATTGTTCGGCACGGAACGCGCAATGCGCATCTGGATCGATCCGGCCAAGCTGGTCGGATTCCGCTTGTCGGCTGCCGATGTCAATAGTGCGATCCGATCCCAGAATGCACAGGTATCGTCGGGAACCATCGGCGACCTGCCCAACGTGCCGGGGCAATCGATGTCCGCGACGGTGGTGGTGCCGGGCCAGCTCAGCACGGTTGAGCAGTTCGGCAATATCGTGCTGCGTGCCAATCCCGACGGCTCCACGGTGCGGCTCAAGGACGTCGCGCGTATCGAGCTCGGCGGCCAGAACTACGCAACCTCGGCGCGCCTGAACGGCAAGCCGTCCACCGGCATCGGGGTGCAGCTGTCGCCGACCGGCAATGCGCTGGCCACAGCGGAAGCGGTTCGCACCCGCATGACCGAGCTGGCGCGCTATTTCCCGGCGGGCGTCAAGTGGGATATTCCGTTCGACAGTTCGCGCTTCGTCGAAATATCGATCAAACAAGTCGTGTTCACGCTGCTTGAAGCGGTCGCGCTGGTGTTCCTGGTGATGTTCCTGTTCCTGCAGAATTTCCGCTATACGATCATTCCGACCATCGTCGTGCCGGTGGCGCTGATGGGGACGCTCGGTGTGCTCCTTGCAATGGGGTTCTCGATCAACGTGCTGACCATGTTCGGCATGGTGCTGGTAATCGGTATCGTGGTCGACGACGCGATCGTGGTGGTCGAGAACGTCGAGCGCATCATGAGCGAAGAAGGATTGCCGCCGCTGCAGGCCACGCGCAAGGCGATGAGCCAGATATCCGGTGCGATCATCGGCGTGACCGTGGTGCTGATTTCGGTGTTCGTGCCGCTTGCTTTTTTCGGCGGCGCGGTAGGTAACATTTACCGCCAGTTCTCTGCGGTGATGGTGTCGTCCATCGCATTCTCCGCGTTCATGGCGCTGTCGCTGACGCCGGCCTTGTGCGCGCACTTGCTGAAGCCGGTCGAAGCCGGGCATCATCATGCGAAGAGCGGGTTCTTCGGCTGGTTCAACCGGGGCTTCTCGCGTACCGCCAAGGGTTATGAAAGGCTGGTCGCCCGGATGCTGCAACACACCGGACGTTACCTGATCGTATTTGTCGCGATCATCGCCGTCGTCGGCCTGCTGTTCGTCCGCATGCCGGCGTCTTTCCTGCCGAATGAAGATCAGGGCTACATCATCGCCAATATCCAATTGCCGCCGGGCGCGACGCTGGAGCGCACTTCCGACGCGGTGAAAAAGGTGGAAGACTTCATCCTCAAGCAGCCGGAAGTAAAAAGCATGGTCGGCGTACTCGGCTTCAGCTTTTCGGGAAGCGGCCAGAATGCCGCGCTGGCATTCGTGACGCTCAAGGACTGGGACGAGCGCAAGGGTGCCGAACACACCGCGCAGGCGCTTGCGGGACGGGTTACCGGCGCAATGCAGGGCGTGCGCGACGCATTCATCTTTGCTCTCAGCCCGCCGCCGATTCCGGAGCTCGGTCGCGGTACCGGTTTTTCATTTCGCTTGCAGGATCGCGGCGGCAACGGCCATGAAGCGTTGCTGGCTGCGCGCAACCAGTTGCTGGGCCTGGCGGCGCAAAGCAAGGTGCTGGTCGGGGTAAGGCCGGAAGGGCTGGAAGATGCACCGCAGCTGCAGCTCGATATCGACCGCGACAAGGCCAATGCGCTGGGCGTGTCGTTCGACGCAATCAATACCGCGATCTCGACCGCGCTGGGTTCCGCCTATATCAACGACTTCCCGAACGCCGGGCGTCTGCAGCGGGTGATCGTGCAGGCCGATGCGCCGGCGCGGATGCAGCCCAATGATTTGCTCAAGCTGAATGCAATCAATGCCAAAGGCGAGCCCGTGCCGCTTTCCGCATTCGCCAGTACCAAATGGGTTGTCGGACCGATGCAGACAGTGCGCTACAACGGTTATCCGACCATGCGCATTTCGGGCGACGCTGCGCCGGGACGCAGTACCGGCGATGCGCTGGACGAAATGGAGCGGCTGGCGGCGCAGTTGCCGGCCGGCTTCGCGTTCGAATGGACCGGCCAGTCGCGTGAAGAAAAGCTGTCCGGCTCGACCATATTCATCCTGCTGGGCTTTGCGCTGCTGGCAGTGTTCCTGGCGCTGGCGGCGCTGTACGAAAGCTGGTCGATTCCGGTCGCGGTATTGCTGGTGGTGCCGCTCGGCGTCCTCGGTGCGGTGCTGGGGGCAAGCTTCAGGGACTTCCCGAACGACGTCTACTTCAAGGTCGGCCTGATTACCATTATCGGCCTGGGCGCGAAGAACGCGGTGCTGATCATCGAGTTTGCCAAGGACCTTCAGGCGCAGGGCAAGGGGCTGGTCGAAGCGACGCTGGAAGCGTGTCATCTGCGATTCAGGCCGATCCTGATGACGTCGATGGCATTCATCCTCGGCGTGCTGCCGCTGGCAATTGCCACCGGTGCCGGCTCGGCCAGCCAGCGCGCAATCGGTACCGGCGTGATGGGCGGCATGATTACCGCCACCGCGCTCGGCGTGTTCTTCGTGCCAGTGTTCTTTGTGGTGGTGCGCCGTCTGTTCAAGGGCAGCGAGCGTCAGCGCAAGAAGTATGCACATGAAGACGAAAAGGGTGATTCATCGGCGACGGAGGTCAAGCAATGAAGACGCGAATGAATTTTCCCGGAGCGAGAGGAACGCTTGCGCCATTGGCAATGTCCTTATTGCTGGCGGGTTGCGTGTCTATGGCGCCGGATTATGAGCGCCCTGCGGCACCGGTAGCAAATGCATTTCCCGGCATACAGGCGGCCGATAGTGCGTCCGGTGCTGCAGCGGAACTGGAATGGCAGCGCTTCTTCGGCGATGCGCGCCTGAAGCAGCTGATCGAACTGGCGCTGAAGAACAATCGCGACCTCAGGGTGGCCGTGCTCAATATCGAGCAGGCGAGGGCGCAGTATCGGATTCGCCGCGCGGATCGCTGGCCGACGGTCGGCGTCGGCGTAGCCGGGTCGCGTCAGCCCGATCGCACCGATACACCCGGCAGCCTGTACACGGCCGGCCTGTCGGTGACAGCGTTTGAACTGGATTTTTTCGGGCGCATCCGCAGCCTGAGCGATGCGGCGCTGGCGCAGTATCTCGCCACCGAGGAAGCGCGCAAGAGCGTGCAGATCAGTTTGATTGCGTCAGTGGCCAATATTTACCTTGGCCTGCTGGCTGATGAAGAGCTGCTGGAGCTGACCCGGCAAACACTCAAGGCACGCGAAGAGTCGCTCGGCCTGACCAAGCTGAAATTCGACAACGGCGTTGTTTCTGAACTCGATTTCCGGCAGGCGCAGTCGCTGCTGGAAGGCGCGCGCGCCACATTGGCGCAGCAGGTACGCCAGCGTGCGCTCGATGAAAATGCGCTGGTGCTGTTGGTCGGCCAATCGTTGCCGGCGACACTGCCGGCCGGTACCTCGCTCGCATCGACGGTGCTGGGCCCGGCCTTGCCTGCCGGGTTGCCGTCGGACTTGCTGACGAACCGTCCGGATATCCGGCAGGCCGAACAGCAACTGATCGCCGCCAACGCCAACATCGGTGCGGCGCGGGCCGCGTTCTTTCCAAGAATCTCGCTGACCGGGAGCGCCGGCGTGGCCAGCACCGAACTGTCCGGCCTGTTCAATAGCGGTACGTTCGCATGGAGCTTTGCGCCGCAGCTTCTGTTGCCGATCTTCGACGCCGGCCGCAACAGTGCCAATCTCGATGTGGCGCAGGCAACGCGCGACATCGCGGTGGCGCAGTACGAAAAGACCATACAGGTCGCTTTCCGGGAAGTATCGGATGCGCTGGCCGGGCGCGCCACCTTCGGCGAGCAATTGCGCGCGCAACAGGCGCAGGCCGAAGCGGAAGCAGCCCGCTTCAAGTTGTCGGATTTGCGTTACCGGAATGGTGCCGCCAGCTACCTGGATTTGCTCGATGCACAGCGCTCGCTGTTCGCGGTCCAGCAGGCAACGGTTCAGACCCGTCTGGCGCAGCTGCAGAATCAGGTGACGTTGTACAAGGTGCTGGGCGGTGGGTGGATCGAGCCTTCTTCGGAATCGGTGAAGGACTGACGGCGCTTGGCGCCGGATTGTTCGGAAAACCAAACGGTAGGGCGGAAAAGCGCAGCGCCTTCCGCCGCATGTCTGGTCAACAAACAGGCATATTATTCCCAAACACTCATACGGCGGAAGGCGCTGCGCTTTTCCGCCCTACGAATTCCGACCGATGGATTCTGTGTTGTCTTGAGTCGATGACGCTCAGTGCTGCAGCATCCCGTTCAACTCCACCACATCTTCTTCCTTCAATACGCCGGCTGCCGATTGCAGGCGCAATCCGTTGACCAGCGTGTCATACCGCGCCTTCGCCAGGTCGCGGCGGGTCAGGAACAATTGCTGCTGCGCGTTCAACACATCGATGTTGATTCGCACGCCAACCTGATAACCCAGACGATTTGATTCGAGCGCAGACTGGCTGGACACCAGCGCGGCTTCCAGCGCCCGCACTTGCGCCAGGCCGCTGTTGACACCGAGATAGGATTGACGGGCGTTTTGCACGGCAGTGCGGCGCGCGGTTTCCAGATCGGCACGGGCTTTCTCTTCGAGTGCGATTGCCTCGCGCACGCGGCTGGTAATTGCAAAGCCGGAAAACAGCGGAATGTTCCATTGCACGCCGATTGCATTTGAATCGGAAACGCTCCCGGTCGGCAATGTGAGCGTGCCGCCACGCTGGTTATTGTGGCTGCGGCTGGCCACCAGGTCGACGGTGGGCATATGGCCTGCGCGAGTCTTGCTGATTTCCCGTTGTGCAATTTCCTGTGCCAGCTCTTGCCCGATCACGCCGTAGTTCTGGGTCTGCGCGCTTTGCACCCATTGCTCGATTTGCGCCGGCTGCGGCCCGTTCAGTTCCAGTCCGGGGCGCAGTGCCGCCAGTTCGCCGACAGGCTTGCCGACAATCTGTTCCAGTGCAGTGCGCTTGATCTGAAGCTCGCTCTCTGCAGCGAACTCCTGCGCGACTGCAAGATCGAACCGGGCCTGTGCTTCATGCGTGTCGGTAATCGTCGCGGTGCCGACTTCGAAGTTGCGTTTGGCTGAGGCCAGTTGTTCGGTGATGGCGGCTTTCTCTGCCTGCACCGACGCAAGTGTATCCTGCGCCGCCAGCACATCGAAATATGCCTGCGCAACACGCACGATCAGATCCTGCTCTGCTTGCGCAAACTGCGCTTCACTTAACGCGACCGACAGTTTGCTCTGCTGATACTGTTGCCAGTTCGCCCAACGGAACAGCGGCTGCGACAGCGATACGGTGTATCCATTGGACCGGCCGTTACGTGTTATCCCGACTCCGGCCGAAACGGCATCGGTATCGGTCCTGTTATAGCTGCCTCCAACGCCGACAGTCGGCAGCAACCCCGCACGTCCCTGCGTGATGGCTTCAGATCCTGCCGCGAGCGAGGCGCGCGCGCTGGCATACACGGCATCATTGGCAAGTGCTTCCTTGTAGACCTGCAGCAGGTCGATTGCGTGCGCATTGAGCGACAGCAGGGCACTGGCGGCTAAGCCGGCGATAACGGTGGTGCGCATTGCATTCTCCGGTGGAGTCGGTCAAGTAAAATTCAACTGATCAATAGGTTGGCATCGTGCCGTCGACTTGCTGAGCCCACGCATGGACTCCGCCGGTCAGGTTGGCGACCTCGGTAAAACCGCTACGTTCCAGGAATGCCGCTACCTGCATGCTGCGTGCACCGTGATGGCAGATGCAGACGACGGGCGCATCCGGCTCAAGTTCTTCCTGGCGTGCCGGTATCGTATTCATCGGAATCAGCATTGCGCCGTCGATATGGCAAGTGTCGTATTCCCACGGCTCGCGCACGTCGAGCAAAACCGGATTCGGCCGCGCCGGATCGGCGAGCCATTCGGCCAGTTGCGGTGCTGTCAAATGCTGCATCGTCTGCTCTCAGAACTTGAAATGGGATGGCGTAACCGCGTCGCGCAACGGCTTGATGCTGGTTTCGAAAAGTGTCTTGGTACCGTAGGCAACGTCGGAAGTGCGGGTAATTTTTTGCGCCGACATGACGGGTGCTTCGCCGAGCACCGCCAGAATGCGGCCGCCGACCTTGACCTGCTTCAGAAATGCGTCAGGCAGGAACGGCAGCGAACCCGAGATCACGATTACATCGTACGGTGCGCCATTGCTGCCCGAACCTTCCCACCCGGAAGCGCCATTGCCCAGTACCACATCGACATTGGTCACGCCGTAGTCGGAAAGGTTTTTCTGCGCCAGTTTCTGCAGCTCCGGTTCGATCTCGACCGTGGTCACATGGCGCGCCTTGTGCGCAAGCAGCGCTGCCATATAGCCGGAACCGGCACCGATTTCGAGCACATGTTCATGCTTTTGCACCGCGGTTTCCTGCAGTATGCGGGCTTCGTATTTCGGCAACAGCATGTTTTCACCGCACGGCAGCGGAATCGCGGTATCCATGAATGCCATGCTCCTGTATGCGGCCGGCACAAATGCTTCGCGCTTGACCACTACCAGCAAGTCGAGGATGTCCGTGTCGAGCACATCCCAGGTGCGGATCTGCTGCTCGATCATTTTAAAGCGGGCTTGTTCGATATCCATGTCAGTCAGTCTTCCGTTATTGATTCTGCTGCAACTCGTGACAGCGAATTGCGGTCATTCTCGCCCTCGTCCGTGGGGCTGAAGATTACCCACAAATTCCGGTCTTCGATTCCCCTCTCCCGCAGGCGGGAGAGGGGAGCAAAACACAGCACCGGCTTGTGAGCAATCCTCATGCCTTGGGGAGAGGACCAAGGTGAGGGATTGAGCGTTCTGTCTGTCATCCACTTTGGTACGCTCAATAGTCAGGAAAGGCGATATTTTATCAAATGGAATCTTCATGGCGGGCTTGCGGTACCGGCTCGATGGTGCCACCGAAATGTTGATCGGAATCCGCGCGGCGCCACTTGCGCCTGGCCCACTCGGTGAAGTCGTCCAGATATGTGTAGATCACCGGCACGACTACCAGCGTCAGCAGCGACGACGTGATGATGCCGCCGATTACCGCCTGGCCCATCGGTGCGCGCTGCTCGGAACCTTCGGCCACACCGAATGCCAGCGGCACCATGCCGAATACCATCGCCAGCGTGGTCATCAGGATCGGGCGCAGGCGGACATGCGCCGCTTCCAGTAACGCCGCGCCGCGCTCGGCGCCGGCCTTGCGTGCCTGGTTAGCGAAATCGACCAGCAGAATTGCATTTTTCGTCACCAGGCCCATCAGCATGATGAAACCGATGATTGAAAACAGGTTCAGCGTCGAACGGAAAATCATCAGCGCGAGGAACACGCCGATCAGCGTCAACGGCAGCGCCGACATGATTGCCAGCGGCTGCAGGAAGCTGGCGAATTGCGATGCCAGGATCATGTAAATGAAAATCACCGCCAGCGCCAGCGCCGACAATGCGTAGCCGAACGACTCGTTCATGCTCTTGGTCGAGCCGCCGATCTGATAGCTGTAGCCAGGTTGCCAGCTGATGCTGTCGAGCGCTTTCTTGACTTCCGCGCTGACCTGCCCGGCGGAGCGGCCAACCACGTTGGCCGACAACTCGACTTCGCGATTCAGGTTGCGACGGTTGATCTGGTTGGCACCCAGCGACGGCGTAATGGTCGCGACCTGGCGCAGCGGCACCATGCGCGGCGTTCCGTCTGCGTTGGTTTGCGTGCTGGTCAGCATCAGGCGCGACAGGTCGTCGATATTGTTGCGATCGTCCGGCGCCAGGCGTACGTTCACATCGTAATTCTCGTCGTCCGGCGCGCGCCACGTGCTCGCCGCTTCGCCCGCCAGCAAGGGCCGCAATGCATTGCCGATCTGCGCTACCCCGACGCCGAGATCGGCGCCGATATCGCGCTTCGGCTCAATCGAGATGATCGGCTTTTGTGCTTTCAGGCTCGAATCGAGATCGACCACACCGGGAATCGCGCTGATTTTCTGCTGCGCCTGTTCCGACAGTTTTGCCAGTTCATCCAGATCGCTGCCGAGCAGGCTGAGGCGAATCTGCTTGTTGTCGCCGCCGACACCGTCGAGTGCGCCGATATGAGTCACCGTGATGCCGGCAATTTGCGACAGCCGTTCGCGCAGCGGGCCGCTCATTTCTGCAGTGCTGCGTTCACGCTCCTTGCGCGGTACCAGCCGGGCGAATACCGTCGCATAGCTTTTGCCTTGCGTCGAACCTGTATTGATGGTGGTGTACAGGTCGCGCACTTCGGGGAATTCCCGCAATACCGCTTCGACCTGGCGCGCCTTGCTTTCGGTGAATTCCAGCGAAGAACCGACCGGCGTATTGAACGTGACGCCGGTCTCGGAATAATCGGCCTGTGGCACGAATTCGGTGCCGATCAATCCCGCGGCGGGAATCGCCAGTCCGGCAAAAAAAGTTGCCACCGCGATCAGCAGCGTCGCGATGCGATGCTTCAGCGACCATTTCAGCAATACCTGATAGGTGTCCGACAGCCATTGCACCAGGCGCTCGAATTGTTCCAGCACTCGTCCGACCGTGTTGGCATAAATGCCTTTGCGCTGGCCTTTGGTTCCATGCGCCGCCGGATCCGGCCAGATCGACGACAGCATCGGATCGAGCGTGAACGAAACGAACATCGAGATCAGCACCGCAGCCGCGACGGTGATGCCGAACTGGTGGAAGAAGCGCCCGATGATGCCGCCCATGAAGCCCACCGGCAGGAACACCGCCACGATGGAAAACGTGGTCGCCAGCACCGCCAGGCCGATCTCGGCGGTGCCTTCCAGCGCCGCGTCGCGGTGGCTCTTGAAGCGGCCGTTTACCCGCATGCCGGCATGCCGGACGATGTTCTCGCGGACCACGATGGCGTCGTCGATCAGCAGGCCCACGCACAGCGACAGCGCCATCAGCGTGATCATGTTGATGGTGAAGCCGAACATGTACATGAACAGGAATGTGCCGATCAGCGCCACCGGCAGCGTCAGGCCGGTAATGACGGTCGAGCGCCACGAGTTCAGGAACAGGAACACGATCAGAATGGTCAGTGCGGCACCTTCGAGCAGTGTCGTGCGCACGCCTTCCACGCCGACGCGGATCTGGCGCGAACCGTCCTTGATGACTTCGGTCTTGACGCCGGGGTAGAGCGCCTGCATCGTCGGTTCGAGTTCCTTTAGCGCATTTTTCAAGCCGTCGGCGACTTCGATCGTGTTCTGTCCCTGCGCTTTCAGTATGTCGAGGGCCAGCGTGCGCTGGCCGTTGTACAGCGCCAGCGTCTCCTGTTCCTGCTGGCTGTCGACGATGCGGGCGATCTGTGACAGCAACACCGGTTGCCCGCCGCGCCGCGCCACGACGATGCGGCCGAAATCTTCCGGATTGCGAATCCGGCCCTGTACCTGCACCACCTTTTCGCTGGACGAAGAACGGATTGCGCCGGCCGGCAGTTCCTGGTTTTCATTGCGTACCGCATTGACGACCTGGTCGATGCCGATCCCGAGCGCTTCCATTTCACCGGGATTCACATAGATCTGGATTTCACGCTTGACGCCGCCGACCAGTGTCACCGAGCCGACGCCGCGCACGTTTTCCAGCCGCTTCTTGACCACCTGGTCGGCAATCGTGGTCAGCTCGCGCATGCTGCGTTGCTGCACGCCCGGCTGGTTGGTGATCGATACCGAGAATATCGGACGGTCCGCCGGGTCATAGCGCGTCACGCGCGGTTCTTCGACTTCCCTGCGGAAAGCCGACTTGACCAGCGCTACTTTTTCGCGCACGTCCTGCGCCGCCTGGGCCGGATCGACGGTCAGCGCAAATTCAACGATGACGACCGATGCGCCTTCATAGGAACGCGAAGTCAGGCTGTTGATGCCGTTGATCGTGTTGACCGCTTCCTCGACCTTGCGCGTGATGTCGGTCTCGACCGTTTCCGGCGATGCGCCGGGATAACTGGTTTGTACCACCACCACCGGAAACGTCACGTCCGGAAACTGGTCGACGCGCAGGCGGTCGTACGAAAACAATCCCAGTACCACGAACGCGACCATCATCATGGTCGCGAGAACCGGGTTGCCGATGCTGATGCGGGTGAACCACATGGATCAGTCCTTGCCTGCCGGTGTTTCGGCGCGGGCTTTCAGTGCCCGGTTCATCGCGTCGAATCCGGCCCGGGTCGATGATTCCATTCTGCTCCAGACCAGCGGCACCAGCAGGCCGGAAAAGGATTCGCGATGCAGCAGGCGCGTGCCGCGGCCGTGTGGTTGAAGCTCGAATTGATGGTGTCCGTCAAACAGCCCGCGTACCAGCAAGTTTCCGATCCAGCCGAAACTTGTCCGGCCGTCAGTCGCTTGTACCAGCGGCCGGAATCGCATCGGCTTCTGCCCGGGAGGCTGGATCAGCACCGACAAGCGCGATCCCTGATGTGCTTCGCCCTCGATGCTGCGGATGAACGGATTCCAGTTTGGGTAGGCTGGAAAATCCATCAGTATTTGCCACACGGTTTTCAGGTCCGCATCGATATCGACCGACGTACCTATCCAGCGCTTGCTCATCGCGTACCCGCTGTCGCGCCAGCTTGCGCAATCGGTCCGGGTGCAGCACCGGGCGTTTTTGCAAAGCGCACCGGTGTGCCGGGGCGCAGATTGCCGAGATTGTTTTTTACGACCAAAGCGCCGCTTTCCAGGCCGGCAATAATTTCCACTGCACCTCCCTGGCCGTCATCGCCCTTCAGGCCGGGTGTGACCGGCTTTTTCACCAGTCGATCGTTTTCGATTGCATATACATACGGATTGACCGCTTCGTTATGCAATGCCGACTGCGGCACAGTCAGCACGCCGGATTTCTTTGCCAGCGTGAGTTGCGCTTCACCGAACAGGCCGGCGCGCAATGCGCCTACCGGATTGTCGAGCTGTATATAGGTCAGGATCGAGCGCGAGCCGGTTTCGGTCGACGGATTGATGCGGACCACCTTGCCGGTCAGCGGGTCGGCCAGGCCCTCGATGCTGACCTGCACTTCCTGTCCGAGTGCGACGGCCATGATGTCGGAAGCCGGAACTGCCGCCTCCAGTTCCAGCTTGTTCAGGTCGACCACATCCAGCAGCCGGTTGTCGGCCGATACCTTTTCGCCCGGCTGTATCGTGCGGCTGCTCACCAGGCCGGAAATCGGCGCGCGGATCACCGTGTCGTTCAGCATTTTCTGCGCAACGTCGAGCGCAGCTTTTGCGGATTCGACATTCGCCCGCGCGATCGCGAACTGGCTTTCCGCGTTGTCGAATGCGGTTTTCGAGATAAAGCCTTTTTCCAGCAAGGCCTTGTTGTTGTCGCGCGACTTGGCGGCGATATCGAGCTGGCCTTGCGCGGCACGCAAGGCTCCTCTGGCCTGATCGGCGCGCGCCTGGTATTCACGGGTATCCATCCGGATCAATACTTGCCCGGCCTTGACCGCTTCGCCTTCGCGTACCAGGACTTCGCGTACTTCGCCGGCAATCCTGGCTTTCACCGTGGCTTGGTTCACCGCGCGCAGCGATCCCGACAATTGAAGGATCTGCCGCAAGTCGCCCGGCTGGACTGCTACGACGTCGGTCGCCAGGAATTCGAGCGCGGCCGGCGCCGTTGCGGCCGGAGCGGCCGTTACTGCCGGTTGGTTGCGTTTCTTTGCGGTACCGACACCGATTACTGCGGCGACCAGCAAGACAACTAGAACAATCCAGAAGGTACGATATTTCAACATTAGGAACCCATGGCGGCAGGAGCGGTCGACGGCGCCGGCAGCAAGCCGTGCAGCAGCAAGTCGATGAAGCAATCCAGGTATTGTTGCGGCGAAATCGGCTCTTTCAGGCAAGCGCTGAATGAATGTTTCCAGATCATCAAATTGATGATCGGCGCGCAAATGACGCGGTTCGCATTGACGGTATCGATCGCGCGGAATTCACCGCGTGCGATGCCGCGTTCCAGCATCCGGATGATGATCGCGTTGCCGCGCAAAATTACTTCGTCATGGTAGAACTGGGTCACTTCCGGAAAGTTGCCGGATTCGGCAATGATCAGCTTGGTAATGCCGGACAGTTTGGTCTCACCGAGCTTTTCCCACCATTTCAAGATGAATTCCCGAAGCAGCTCGGCGCTGGTGCCCTGATGCTGGCCGATGATTTCTTCCGCTTCGGTCAATACCGGGAACAGGTTTTCGCGCACCACCGCTTTGAACAGCTCTTCCTTGTTGGTAAAGTACAGGTAGAGTGTTCCCTTCGATACACCTGCTTGCGCGGCGACATCATCCAGCCGGGTGGCAGCGTAACCCCGTTCCACGAACAGGTCGAGAGCCGCCTCCAGCAATTCCTGGGGGCGGGCTTCTTTACGGCGGGTCCAGCGGGGTTTCTGCTTGAAGGGACAGATCATTGTTTGGATGCAAATTCCAGTAACTTACTCGCGAGTCAGTAATATATGCGTGAACCTGGTGGTCGTCAAGGTGCTTCACACACGGTCACAATTGCATGCGACGTGAAACAGTGCGTTACATGCGGATAATATGCGCGCAACAGGCGGCCTGTAGAATCCGTCACTTACTATCTAATGGCCTTGGCTGATATGACCCGGATGCGGAAATGGTGGACATGGATTGCGATCGCACTTGCGGTGATGATAGGCATTGCCGGCTTTAAAATCTGGTCGCAGAAAAATACGGCACCTGAATTCCGGACCGCAAAACTGGAAAAAGGCGCGATCACCGCCAGCGTTTCCGCGTCCGGCACGCTCAGCCCGGTAGTTTCGGTCCAGGTCGGTTCGCAAGTATCCGGCCAGCTGAAGGAAGTCTTTGTCGACTTTAACAGCGAAGTCAAACAGGGCCAGCTGATTGCCCGCATCGATCCCGAGACATTCGAATACAAGGTGCGCCAGGCGCAAGCGGATCTGGATGCGGCGCGCGCGCAGGCGATGACGCAACAGGCAAACATTGCCGCACAGCGTGCCCAGCTTGCGCAGGTCCAGGTCAATGTCGCCAACGCCAAGCGCGACCTGGATCGCAAGCAGGAGCTGATGGCAAAAGGCTTCATCTCCGGCGCGGAGCGCGACACGGTGCTCGCCACCTACAATGCGCTGGCCGAGCAGGTCAACGCCGCCAAGGCGCAAGTCCAGGTGGCGCAATCCAATGCCAGCGGCGCCCAGGCAGTGGTCAAGCAGCGCGAGGCGTCGCTTGCACAAGCCAGGATCGAGCTGGACCGCACCGCAATCAAGGCACCGGTCAACGGCGTGGTGATCAAGCGCAGCGTCGAGCAGGGCCAGACCGTGGCCGCCAGCCTGCAGGCGCCGGAGCTGTTCGTCATCGCTGAAAACCTGGCCGACATGCGGGTCGACACCGCGATCGACGAATCCGAAATCGGGCGCGTGCGCGACGGACAGAAAGCCACGTTCACCGTCGATGCATTTCCCGGCCGTACTTTCGAAGGCAGCGTCAAGCAGATTCGCAAGGCAGCGCAGAATGTATCCAATGTCGTGACCTACATGGTGGAAGTCAGCGCATCCAATCCGAGCAAGGAACTGCTGCCCGGCATGACCGCCAACGTGCGCGTCATCACCGATACGCGCAACGATGTGCTGAAGGTGCCGAATGCCGCGTTGCGCTTCAAGCCGCCCGGCGCAGTTGCGCAGCGGCCGGCGCCGACCGACGCGCCGGCAGGCGCACGCGCCAAACGCGGCGGGCAAGGCGGGAACCAGAACGCCGCGCTGCGTGAACGGCTCGAAAAGGATCTGCAACTGACCGATGAACAAAAGACCAGCCTGGAAACAATCTACGCCGGCATGCGTGACAAGAATGCGGCATCGAGCGAAGCGCCGCAACCCGACCGCAATAAATCGATCGAGCGCAGCCGCGATGAAATGCGGGTTCAGATTGCCGAAATGCTGACGCCGGAACAAAAGAAAAAATACGAGGAAATCGTTGCAGAGCAAAGCGAGCGCCGCGCCGGTGCAACGCGCAGCATGCCGGGAAGGATTTACACGCTGGACGAAAACCGGCAACTGAAAGAAATCAGCGTGCGCCTCGGCCTGACCGATGGAACTATGACGGAAGTGATGTCGTCCGAATTGACGGAAGGAATGGATGTTGTCACCGGAACGGCGCAGGCGCAAAGCGGCGGCAGTTCGAGGTCCGGCTCGGCAAGATCGGGACCGCGGATGTTTTGATGAATGACTGCTGCATCGCTTGATTATTCGGCTTTGCATGTGCAAATGACTGCTGTAGGCATTGATGCTTTCGACTCCCACCAACCGAGGAGATCGCGCTTGCAAGCGCGATCCGTTCCGCAGGCGCGAGGCTATGCCTCACGAAATCCCTGCTCTACCCCTGCTCGGGGGAAAGGGGTTGAGTTCCCTCTCCCTTGCAGGGAGAGGGTTAGGGAGAGGGTAGAGAGCATCAAACACTAACGAAGCGCGACATACGGATTAACCAAACTCCATGCCCCACCTGATCGACACCCGCAAGCTCGTCAAAGAATACGTCATGGGCAACAACCATGTGTTCGCGCTGCACGGCGTATCGATCACGATCGATGAAGGCGAATTCGTCGCGATCATGGGCGCATCCGGTTCCGGAAAATCGACATTCATGAACCTGCTCGGCTGTCTCGATTCGCCGACGTCGGGCGAGTACATCCTGGCCGGCGACCGGGTTTCAACCTTGTCAAGCGATGAACTGGCAGCGATCCGCAACAAGCGCATCGGTTTCGTTTTCCAGCAATTCAACCTGCTCGCTCGTACCAGCGCGCAGGACAATGTCGAGCTGCCGCTGCTGTATTCTTCGCTGCCCGCAGCCGAGCGCAAGGCGCGCGCAGTACAGCGGCTGGCCGAAGTCGGGCTGGACAAGCGAATGGATCATCACCCGGCGCAGCTGTCCGGCGGCCAGCAGCAACGCGTGGCGATAGCGCGCGCGCTGGTCAACAATCCATCATTGATCCTGGCTGACGAACCGACCGGGGCGCTCGATTCGCGCACCAGCATCGAGATCATGGCGCTGATGCAAAAGCTGAGCCGGCAGGGCATGACCATTGTCGTTGTCACGCACGAGCACGACATCGCTGCTTTCGCGTCGCGCATCATCACGTTCAGGGATGGCAACGTGATTGCCGACGAGCCGAACACGCCGCAGGATGCGCAGGCGCAACTGGCGGCGATGGACCTAACCGGAGCCGCCGCATGAGCCTGTACGCCACCTTTGTCATCGCGCTCAATGCGCTGCGCGTCAACATGCTCAGGTCGATGTTGACGATGCTCGGCATCATCATCGGCGTTGCCGCAGTGATCACGATGATCGCGGTCGGCGGCGGTGCGCAGGCACGGATCCAGGATCAGATCAAGAGCCTCGGATCGAACCTGATGATCATCCTTCCTGGCTCCACTACCGCGTCCGGGGTCCGGCTCGGTGCCGGCGCCAATCAGAATCTGACTGAAGACGATGCGAGCGCTATCGCGCGCGAAGTGCCCGAAGTGCAGGTAGCCGCACCTTCCAACCGCAGCGCCGGCCAACTGATCGCGGCAGGCACCAACTGGTCATCGCAAATCTACGGCATTACACCGGATTACCTGGAGGCGCGCGACTGGCCGCTGGCGTCGGGCCGCATGTTCGAAGCGGCAGAACTCAGCGGCTCGGCCAAGGTGGTGGTGCTGGGCCAGACCGTGGCAACCCAGTTGTTCGGCGGCATGGACCCGCTCGACCAGGTGGTGCGAATCAAGAACGTACCGTTCACCGTGGTCGGACTGCTGGAACGGAAAGGACAGAGCATGATGGGGCAGGATCAGGACGACGTCGTGATGGTGCCGATCTCGACCGCCCGCACGCGCCTGGTCGGCAATACGCAGGGCAGGCTGCGGCGGGTCGGCACCATCCAGGTGAAAGTGCTGGAGGGCGCCAGCATGAAAGACGCGGAAGACAATATCCGCAAGCTGCTGCGTCAGCGCCAGCGCACGCAACCGGGGCAGGACGATCAGTTCACGATCCGCAATCTGACCGAAATGCTGCAGGCGCAAGAAGAATCGTCGCGCATCATGACCATCCTGCTGGCCGCGGTCGCATCGGTATCGTTGCTGGTAGGCGGCATCGGCATCATGAACATCATGCTGGTGTCGGTGACCGAACGGACGCGCGAAATCGGCTTGCGGATGGCGGTCGGCGCAAGAGGAAAGGATATCCTGACGCAGTTTCTGGTCGAAGCGATAACCCTGTCGCTGATCGGAGGCTTCATCGGCATCGTGCTCGGCGTAACAGGTGCCTACCTGGTCGCAGAATTCGCCGGATGGGCAACCAAGCTGTCGCCGGAATCGATCGTGCTGGCAGTAGGGTTTTCGGCCGCGATCGGCATATTCTTCGGATTTTATCCGGCACACAAGGCATCGAAATTGTTGCCGATACAGGCGCTGCGGTATGAATAAGAGAACCCCTCGCCCGCGGGCGGGCTGAGGATTACCACAAGCCGGTGCTGGGTCTTGCTCCCTTCTCCCGCAGGCGGGAGAAGGGTCGGGGATGAGGGCGTTTGCGAAAGCATAGAAGGAAATACGCATGGAAAACTATCTTCCCCATCACCCATCCAAACTCCCCGACGACCTCCGCACCTATGCTCGGGAAATGCGCAGCCAAATGACGGATGCCGAGGCCCTGCTAGGGAAGCTCTTGCGCAATCGCCGCATTGCGAATGCAAAGTTCAGAAGACAGCATCCGATGGGTCGTTACATTCTTGATTTCTATTGCGATGAAAAGATGCTGGCGATCGAATTGGATGGCGGTCAGCATATGGATGCGGCTGACTATGACGAAAGGCGGGATAACTGGTTTAAATCTCAAGGCGTTCGAACATTACGATTTTGGAATAACCAAGTTTTGGCGGAAACGGAAAGTATGATGGAAGTTATTTACGGTATGTTGGTTAGGGTGGAGTCGGAGTGCGCCCCCGTCGCGGGTTCCCTCACTTGCAGTCCGCATGTCCGCTTGCAAGCGGACATCGTTCCGCAGGCGCGGCGCGTGCGCCACGAAACCCCTGCTCCACCCCCCGACCTCTCTCCCGCCTGCGGGCGAGGGAAGCCAAAGGCGCCTGCGAAATTTGTGGATAATCCTCGGTCCGCGTGCGGGAGACGGGAAAAAAATCGCGACACGGAATGAATAATCCATCCTGCCGGCCCGGCTGCGGCGCCTGCTGCATCGCCCCGTCCATCTCATCCCCGATTCCCGGCATGCCGCACGGAAAGCCGGCGGGCGTGCGATGCGTGCAACTCGATGCCGATAACCGTTGTCAAATTTTCGGGCGGCCGGAACGGCCGGCTGTCTGCGGCAGCCTGCGAGCTGCAACCGACATGTGTGGAAATAACCGGGAACATGCAATGTTCTACCTGTCGCAGCTGGAGTGCCTGACTTCAGCATGACAGTGAATCGATATATCAAAAGGAAAACATAATGAAATCAAGATTCGCCGCACTGCTCGTGGCGCTTGCCGCCGTTCTGTTGAGTTCCTGTGCCGGATGGCTGGGGCCGCGCGAGGTGGAGCTGTCAATGGCGCAACTCCAGGATGCGCTGGATCGCAAGTTCCCGTTCAGCAGCCGCTTTCTTGAATTGATTAACGTTCAGGTAACCAATCCCCGATTGACTTTGCAACCGGATACCAATCGTCTGGTCACGACAATGGATGCATTGATCGCACCGCCGTTTACCGACAAGTCATGGAATGGCAGTTTCACCTTGTCCGGAAGGCTGGCGATTGACCCGGCCCAGCGTGCCGTGGTGCTGGTCGAACCGCGCATGGAAAATTTTGCATTGAGCGGAATCGATAGCGCCTATGCGACGCAGATCAACCGGATCGGTGCTTTGCTGGCTGAGCAACTATTGAAGAATATGCCGCTGTACACCTTCAGCCCGGATGAATTCAGATACGCGGGCACCAGTTTTATTCCATCGCAAATCACGACAAAACAGAACGGTCTCGTGGTAACCTTTGTGCCTGCAAGATAAGGCGTCTCAAGCTGATTCCTGCCGGTCTCAGACATCCGATATCAATCCTGCAAATCGCGCCAACCCGCACGGTGCAACGCCCGGCGGGTTTTTTACGTCAATCATCCGGACGCCGCACGCGAACTCATGCGCCGCATCCGATGCTGTGACCGGAAGCGCTTGTCGCGCGTGAAATGACTGGATGATTCGGTTGGCCGGGTTTTCTATTTGATTTTTCGCATAACGATTACACAATGGATTTAATTTTCGCGTTAAAGGCGCTTTTGCTCGGCATGGTCGAAGGAATGACCGAATTTCTGCCGATCTCTTCCACCGGGCATCTGATACTTGTCGGCAGCATGATCGACTTCACCGGCGAGAAGGTCAAAGTGTTTCAGATCGCGATTCAGGCCGGCGCGATACTGGCGGTGTGCTGGGAATACCGCGCCAAGCTCATCGGCGTTGCTTCCGGGTTTTTGACCGAAGCAAGCGCACGGAAATTCGTGCTCAATGTCTTCGTCGCGTTTGTGCCGGCCGCCGTGCTCGGCGTCCTGTTCAGTTCGGCCATCAAGTCAGTCCTGTTCGCACCGATACCGGTCGCGATCGCGCTGGTCGTCGGCGGACTGATCATCCTGTGGGTCGAGCGCCGCAACAGCATCAATCCACGCGCAGTGCGCATCAATTCGGTTGACGACATGACTGCGCTGGATGCATTCAAAGTCGGATGCGCGCAAGCATTCGCGCTGATACCCGGCACCAGCCGGTCCGGTGCCAGCATCATTGGCGGGCTGGTGTTCGGCCTGTCGCGCAAGGCGGCTACCGAGTTTTCATTTTTTCTGGCGATTCCGACCGTGATCGGCGCGAGCGTCTACTCGCTCTACAAGGACCGTGCGCTGCTGTCTGTCGCCGATATCCCGGCATTTGCAATCGGCGGCATCGCGTCTTTCATCGCCGCATTCTTTTGCGTGCGCTGGCTGCTGCGCTACCTGAGCACGCACGATTTCACGCTGTTTGCCTACTATCGCATCGTGTTCGGACTCATCGTGCTGGGAACCGCCTATACCGGCGTGGTCGTGTGGGCCGAGTAATGCATGTCAACGCCGGATAAGCTCGGCGCACGGGCGCTGCATATTCTCGAAACGGTTTTCGGTTATCCGACTTTCCGCGGACAACAGGCGGAGATTGTCGATGTCGTCGCGCGCGGCGGCGATGCACTGGTGCTGATGCCGACCGGCGGCGGCAAGTCGCTGTGCTACCAAATTCCATCCTTGTTGCGTGACGGCGTCGGCATCGTGATCTCGCCGCTGATCGCGTTGATGCAGGACCAGGTGGATGCGCTGGCCGAAGTCGGCGTGCGTGCCGCATTCCTGAATTCCACCCAGACCTACGAAGAATCGTCGCGCATCGAGCGCAAGCTGCGTACCGGTGATATCGACATCGTGTACGTCGCGCCTGAACGGCTGATGACGCCGCGCTGCCTCGACCTGCTGGAGGCGTCCCGGATCTCGCTGTTTGCGATCGACGAGGCGCATTGCGTGTCGCAATGGGGTCACGACTTCCGCCCTGAATACATCAAGCTGTCGATACTGCATGAACGCTTTCCCGATGTGCCGCGCATGGCGCTCACCGCAACCGCAGATCAGCAGACCCGCGCTGAAATCATCACGCGACTGCAACTCGACAATGCGCGCCAGTTCGTATCGTCGTTCGACCGGCCCAACATTCGGTACCAGATTGTCGAAAAGGCCAACGGCCGCAAGCAGCTGATCGATTTCATCGAGAGCGAGCACGCCGGCGATGCGGGCATCGTGTATTGCCTGTCCCGCAAAAAAGTCGAGGAGACCGCTGAATTTCTGGCTGCCAACGGGATCACGGCGTTACCGTATCACGCCGGCATGAGCACACCGGACCGCACTAAAAACCAGGCGCGCTTCCTGCGCGAAGACGGCATCGTGATGGTTGCGACCATCGCATTCGGCATGGGCATCGACAAACCCGATGTGCGTTTCGTTGCGCATCTGGACCTACCCAAAAGCATCGAAGGCTACTACCAGGAAACCGGTCGTGCCGGCCGCGACGGCTTACCGGCCAATGCATGGATGGCCTACGGGTTGCAGGATGTGGTGCAGCAGCGCCGCATGATCGATGAATCCGAAGCAGGAGAAACCTTCAAGCGCGTGCAAAGCATGAAGCTCGATGCGATGCTCGGATTGTGCGAGACGCTGAACTGCCGCCGCATGCGCCTGCTCGAATATTTCGGCCAGCCGGCGACGCCGTGCGGCAACTGCGATACCTGCATGAACCCGCCGCGCTCGTTCGACGCCACGGTACCGGTGCAGAAACTGCTGTCGGCGATCTATCGCGTCGACCAGCGCTTCGGTGCGGCGCACGTGATCGATGTGTTGCGGGGCATCGAATCGGAAAAAGTCCGGCAATGGCGCCACGAAAAATTATCCACCTTTGGCATCGGCGCCGACACCAGCGAAGCAGAATGGCGCGCGATTCTGCGGCAATCGATCGCGTCGGGATTCGTTGCGGTCGATCACGAAGCGTACAACGCGCTGAAACTGACCGATGATGCAAAACCGGTGCTGCGCGGCGGACAGAGTGTCCAGCTCAGGCAATATCAAAAGCCGGTCAAACAGAAGCGCACAACGACCAGGCCGAAAGGCTATGTGGAAAGCGATCTGTCGACACTGGAGCAGGCAATTTTTGACAAGCTGCGCTGGTGGCGGGTCGAGACCGCGCGCAAGCACAACGTGCCGGCGTACGTGATTTTCCATGACGCGACCATGCGCGAGATCGCAAAGGCGAAACCGGGTTCGCTGGACGAGTTGCGCGGCGTGTCAGGGGTAGGCGAGAAGAAACTCGAAACCTATGGCGATGAAATCATCGCATTGATTGCGGAACTGACCTGACGAGAATTCTCGCGAGCGAAGACAGCCGGCTCAGCGCCCGGGAAGCTCCGTCACCAGAAAATCGATAAAGGTGCGCACACGCGCCGGCATGTTTTGCCGGCTCGGAAAATAAGCGAACAGATCGGCCGGCATCAATTTGTAATCGGGCAGCACCGATTGCAAGCGGCCGCTTTCCAGGTATTTCGCCAGATCCCATTCGGACCGCAGCAAAATCCCGTGCCCATCGAGTGCCCAGCCCAGCACAACGTCACCGTCATTGCTCGACAACGTGCCGTTGACCTTGATCGTTTCGGTCTTGCGGTTCCGGGTCAGGCGCCATATTCCGGGCGCTTCATTATTCTGCCGATGGATGATGCAATGATGGCGGGCCAAATCGATTGGCGCGAGTGGTCGTCCGAATTTTTTAAGATAAGCGGGTGATGCACACAGGAAGCGCCGGTTCGACATCAGCTTTCGCGCATTCAGCCGCGTATCCGGCAGCTCGCCGAAACGAATCCCGAGATCGAACGCTTCTTCAACCAGGTTGATCGGCCGGTCGGTCAATTGCAGTTGCACTTCCAGGTCGGGATACCGTAGCGCAAAAGCGGAGATCAGCGGCGCGATCATGGTGCGGCCGAAACCGAGAGTCGCATTGATGCGCAACAGTCCTTTCGGCGCGGCACGGCTGCTCGTCACCGAATCTTCCATTTCCTTGATGGCGGCAAGTATCCGGTTGGCATGCGCAAGATAGGTTTCGCCTTCACTCGTCAGGCTGACCTTGCGCGTGGTTCTGTTGACCAGCCGCACACCGAGCCTTTGCTCCAGTTGGGCCAGCTTCTTGGTGACGGCCGGCGGCGTAATATCCATTTCCCGCGCAGTGGCGGAAAGACTTCCGTGCTTCGCCAGCAGCACAAAAAAAGCCAGTTCGGATGAGATGTCAGTTTTCACTTACGGTAAATAATGGTTTTATTCTGGGTTAATTATAGCGGTGCCGGCCGGCCGTATGCTATCGCATTGCATCGCTGCCAATAACGCATTGTCAACTTGCAATGCATGCTTGTTCCCGCGCTGCATCCAAAGGCGCATTACCGAAAAGGCACTCCAATGAAGATCGTCGACATACGCGAAAAAACCCTTCCCATCAGTTCCCCGATACGCAACGCCTACATCGACTTCAGCAAGATGACGCTCAGCCTGGTTGCGGTGATTACCGATGTGGTGCGTAACGGCAAGCCGGTGGTCGGCTACGGGTTCAACTCGAACGGCCGCTACGGGCAGGGCAACCTGATGCGCGAGCGCTTCATCCCGCGCATCCTGGAAGCGGCACCGGATACCCTGACCAATGACGCGGGCACCAATCTCGATCCGCACAGGATCTGGGACTGCATGTTCACCAACGAGAAGCCCGGCGGCCATGGCGAGCGTTCGGTAGCGATCGGCACGATGGACATGGCGATCTGGGATGCCGTCGCCAAGATCGAAGACAAGCCGCTGTTCCAGTTGCTCGCGGACCAGTACGGCAACGGCATGCCGAACCGGAAGGTGTTCGTGTACGCGGCCGGCGGCTACTACCATCCGGGAAAAGGATACGACGCGCTGAAAGATGAAATGCGCAGCTATCTCGACCGCGGCTACAGCGTGGTTAAGATGAAGATCGGCGGCGCCGCGCTCGATGAAGATCTGCGCCGCATCGACGCGGTACTGAGCGTGCTGCAGGATGGACAAAAATTGTGTGTCGACGCCAACGGCCGCTTCGATATGGATACCGCGATTGCATATGCCAAAGCCATGTCGCAATACGACCTGTTCTGGTACGAGGAAGCGGGCGATCCGCTCGACTATGAATTGCAGGCGATGCTGCGCAATTACTACGACAAGCCGATGGCGACCGGTGAAAACCTGTTCTCGATGCAGGACGCGCGCAACCTGATCCGCTACGGCGGCATGCGAGCCGACCGCGATTGGCTGCAGTTCGACTGCGCGTTGAGCTACGGCCTGGTCGAGTATTTGCGCACGCTCGACATGCTGCGCCAGCACGGCTGGTCCCCAAGTCGCTGCATCCCGCACGGCGGACACCAGATGTCGCTCAATATCGCAGCGGGCCTCGGACTGGGCGGCAATGAATCGTACCCAGACCTGTTCCAGCCGTTCGGCGGTTTCCCGGATGGCGTCAAGGTCGAGAACAGCTACATCACGATGCCGGATCTGCCCGGCATCGGATTTGAGGGAAAGGCGAATTTGTATCAAGTGATGCGCGAACTGAGCAGTTAGTCGAGCGACGCTTCAACACTACTTGCCGCAATACACTCATCTCTAAGGATCACTCGCAAGTCGGCACTGCGCCTTACTCCCTTCTCCCGCAAGCGGGAGAAGGGCCGGGGATGAGGGAGCCCGCTATCCCACAATTCTTCGATCATCAAAAGATCTCAACCGCCAGCACCAGCGCTACCATCAAGAATCCCGTAACACTCGCAACAACCCCCCAACTCCAACCTAATCAAAACCCTAACCCCGCTTCTCAAACACCAGATCCCAGACCCCATGCCCCAGTCGTAACCCACGATTCTCAAACTTGGTCACCGGCCGATATTCCGGCCGAAGCGCATAGCCATCCGCTGTATTCTTCAAAGCCGGTTCCGCCCCCAATACTTCCAGCATCTGCTCCGCATACTCCTGCCAATCGGTAGCGCAATGCAGATAGCCGCCCGGCGCGATGCGTGACGCCAGCAGGCTCACGAACGGCGGCTGGATCAGCCGGCGCTTGTTATGCCGCGCCTTGTGCCATGGATCGGGAAAGAACACATGCGCGCCCGCCAGCGAGCCCGGCGCAATCATGTGGGTTATCACTTCGAATGCATCATGCTGGATCAGCCGCAGGTTGGTCAGGCCCTGCTCGCCGATCAATTTCAGCAGGCTGCCGACGCCCGGCGTATGCACTTCGACACCGATGAAGTTCTTCTCCGGCATCCCGGCCGCGATCTTCGCGGTCGTCTCGCCCATGCCGAACCCGATTTCAAAAATCGTCGGTGCATGGCGTCCGAAAGCCCGGTCATAGTCGAGCGGCGCCTTCTCGTAGGGAATGCAGAATTGCGGGCCGAGTTCTTCTAGCGCGCGAGCCTGCCCGGTCGACAGGCGCCCGGCACGCGTGACGAAGCTGCGGATGCGATGCTCGGTCGGGTCGTAAAACAGCGGCTTGCCGGCTTCGTTGGCGGGTTTGTTGTCTGACATGCTGGAAAAGTAATCTTATGTGCTGGCTGATAACAAAAAAGGCACCAGACTGTCGGGTGCCTTGCGCTGATCTGGAGCGGGTGAAGGGAATCGAACCCTCGTCGTAAGCTTGGGAAGCTTCTGCTCTGCCATTGAGCTACACCCGCGTTAGCGGCATTTTACCTTGAGATTTCGACTGTTCTCAAATAGTGTGGAATGATTGCTGGGGACGGTAATGGTGCA
>JAKFFO010000198.1:0-28740 GCA_036675035.1 Oxalobacteraceae bacterium | reverse complement strand
CCAGCTGTACTCCGAACCCGGCGCCGGATCCGACCTGGCGGCAGTAAAAACCCGTGCCGTGCGCGATGGTGATCACTATGTCGTGAACGGCCAGAAAACCTGGACCACGCTCGGCCAGTATGCAGACTGGATCTTTTGCCTGGTGCGCACCGATCCGGAAGTAAAGGCTCAGCGCGGCATTTCTTTCCTGCTGATCGACATGAAGACGCCTGGCATCTCCGTGCGCCCGATCATCACCATGGACGGCGCGCACGAAGTCAATGAAGTCTGGTTCGAGGATGTGCGCGTGCCCGCTGAAAACCTGGTGGGTGAAGAAAACAAGGGATGGACTTACGCCAAATTCCTGCTCGGCCACGAGCGCACCAATATTGCCGGGATCGGCATTGCGAAACGTGAACTGGCACGACTGAAACGCATCGCATCGAAAGAAATCAAAAACGGCAAGCCGTTGCTCAGGGACCCGATGTTCGCGGCACGCATTGCCCAGGTGGAGATCGACTTGACTGCGCTGGAAATTACCAATCTGCGCGTGCTGTCGGCGGAAGCCGAGCACCGCGCGCCGGGTCCGGAGGCATCGATTCTCAAGATCAAGGGCACCGAAATCCAGCAAGCGATCACGGAGCTTCTGACGCAAGCCGTCGGCCCTTATGCGCTGCCGCTGCGCCGCGAAGCAATGGCCGCAGGCTACCAGGGCGAAATGGTCGGACCGGAGTATGCGACATCGCTGGCCGCGCAATACCTGAACATGCGCAAGCTGTCGATCTACGGCGGCTCCAACGAAATTCAAAAAAACATCATCGCCCAGATGATCCTGGGACTGTAGGAGCACCGACATGGATTTTAAGTTCAGCGAAGAACAGCAGATGCTGCTCGAAACGACCCGTCGCTTCATTGCAAAAGACTACAGCTTCGAAGCACGCCGCCAGATCAGGGAAAAGTCGGAACAAGGATACAGCCCGGAAGTCTGGCAGGCATTCGCCGATCTGGGCCTGCTCGCCTTGAATGTGCCGGAAGAAAACGATGGCATGGGCGGCACACCGATCGATACCATGCTGGTGATGAATGCGATCGGCGAAGGACTGGTGCTTGAGCCCTTCCTGGCCAGCGCCGTAGTTGCGACCAGGGCAATCACCTTGCTCGGTAGCGCGGAACAGCGCACCGCGATGCTGCCGGGAATGGCGACCGGCGAAACGATTGCGGTACTGGCGCACGACGAACCATCGACCCGCTTCGACTGGCAAGCGCTGGATACAACTGCAACAAAAACCGGCGATGGCTATGTATTGTCGGGGCATAAGAGCGTGGTCGCGCACGGCGCGTCGGCGGACGTTTTGCTGGTTACCGCACGGCTGGACTCGTCGAGCGAAAAAGGAGCGCTACGCGTATTTGCGGTACCGCGCGATGCGACCGGATTACGCCAGCTTCCCTACGCGACCGTAGACGGCATTCCGGCCAGCGACATCTGGCTCGACCGGGTCACCGTGCCAGCCGATGCAATTCTCGACGGCGGCAGCAATGCGGAGGACCGCCTGCGCGACATTCTGGATTTCGGGCTTGCGGCGATTTGCGCGGAAGCCGTCGGCGCGCTGGATCGGCTGTTGGCCGGCACCGTCGAATACACGCGTACCCGAAAGCAGTTCGGTACACCGATCGGAAGATTCCAGGCGCTTCAGCACCGGATGGCCGACATGGTGCTGCATATCGAACAGGCCCGCTCGATGAGCTACCTGGCGGCCGTGCGCTGTACCGACCCGGATCCCATGGCGCGCCGTAGCGCCATGTCCGCGGCAAAGGTGGTAATCGGCCAGGCTTGCCGTTTCGTGGGCCAGCAAGCCGTGCAACTGCACGGCGGCATGGGCGTGACCGACGAACTCGATGTCAGTCATTATTTCAAGCGCCTGATGGCGATTGAAATGCAGTTCGGCAGCACCGATCATCATCTGGAAACATTTGCCGGCCAAATGAACTGACACTCCGTTAGATCGGTGCCGGGCGTTATCCTTGTCCTCCAGGCAGGATAACGCCCGCCAGCATCGCGCTACTGCCACGTCCTGCGGCGCGTCGTTCGCGTTCCGCATATTTCCGTCTCCCCGCCGATTCAAACGCCCCTCCTAAAAGCGATAGCTGGCGCGCACGACAACGAAGTTGACGCCGCCGTTAGGCTTTTTGATACTGCCGTTTGAAAAATGCTGAATTTTCAAGCCGAGATCGATATTGTTCCAGAACACATAGCCGATACCGAGATGGCTGGAAAACTGGAAATGCGTGGACAACTTATGTCCATTGTTATCGTACAGATCGAACAGATGACGCAAACCGATCCCGGCTTCGCCATAGAGGCCCATCAAATCGTCATTCTGTAGCCGAAAAACCGGGGTGATGCCCACTGCAGCAAAGCTGTGGGTATTTCCCGGTTGATTTTGGTAATGGGTGGCCCGCCAGTGTGCCAGCGTCAAATCCCAATAGCCGCCCAGATGGCTGCCATTCGATTTCCACCATTGACGGTCCCAGTTCCACTGTATCCCGAGCCTCGCCAAATCAGTCTTGTTTCCACTGCCGAATTCCAGAGAAGCCGAATCAATCGCGTGGCTCGCCGTACAAATGGTTAAAAGCAGTCCTGCGCACAGATGATGTTTCCAAAACAGTGGTTTCAAGGTCATATCGCCAACGGTTGTTTAGAGCGTCTAACGCAATAAAATTCTTGAAGCAGCGGTTGTCGCTTGTGAGTTCGATGCATGCGATATAAACAATATCCAAAGTCGCTGCCGTGCTTTTGTGGAACTGCAATATTTGCTCAAAAAGCGATAGCCTAAGCGAACGCCGATATTGAAGATCAAATGGGATGCGGGAATATTGAGCTGGATGTGACGCTGCGCGGCATGCATCGGCACCCTGATGCCCGTGAATTGAGGCCTGCGAAACGAACGGCGATTTACGCCCCCGGCATTGGCCCTCGATCAGGACAACATTGTCGATTTCGCAGATTCCGTGTGATTTATCGCACGGTTCGAACCGGACACCGTGTATCAGCATGATCATCTGTAACAATGCTTGGAATTATCGCGATGCGCAAGGTTATAATAACCGCGAGAAAAATACAGACTGGCATCAATTGCAATCAACGCATTACACCGATGGGATTCAAAAGGTTTCTTCAGATTCTCGGGCCGCCTTTAATGCGGCCCGTTGTCATTCTGGGAACACGCGATTTCCTGCAAATGCAAGATTCTTTGCCTTTCGTCGTCCGATAGGCCGAGACCCGATCAGGCAATGAACAGTCATATTCGCTCCGGCATGTTTACCAGATAGTGTTATGTCCAAAACCAAGACCCGCAAGCCGATAGAAATCAAGATCGCGACCGTCGTAGCCGTCTCGGCGATCCTGCACGAATCCAACCCTGCAGCGCTTGACGCGGCAATGCGCGAAATCACCTGTGGCGATGCCGACTATTTCGACGATGAACTTGCCATTCTGGATATCGGATCGATTGATCCTGCGAATTGCAATATTGAATGGCCTGCTCTTATAAAGCTGTTCAAATCGTATCGACTCAATCCGATCGCGGTACGGAATGCGCCGCCTCAGATGCAGCCGGAAGTTCTGGCGCAGGGTCTGAGCCTGGATACGCTGGCCCAACCGCGCCAGGCAATCGAACCGGAACAGTCAGTGGCGCCAACGGCCAAGCCCGCACCCGCTGCACCGCAGGGCACGGCTGGCGCGATGCTGATCGATATGCCGGTGCGCGCCGGGCAACGCATCTATGCCCAGGGCCGCGACCTGATCGTGACCGCCGCGGTCAACAATGGCGCAGAAGTGATTGCCGACGGCAGCATCCATATTTATGCGCCTCTGCGCGGCCGCGCATTGGCAGGCGCCAGCGGTAATGCCGATGCGCGGATTTTTGCAATGAGCATGGAAGCTGAACTGGTATCGATCGCCGGCATGTACCGCACGTTCGAGAACGGATTGCCAAAGGATCTGGCACGGCTTCCGGTGCAGATCCGGCTGAACGGCGATCGCATCGATGTACTGAAAATGAAATTTTAGTTCTGAAAAAGGAGTTTGTTTTGGCGAAAATAATTGTAGTAACGTCTGGAAAAGGCGGCGTCGGCAAGACCACTTCCAGCGCCAGTTTTGCGTCCGGGCTCGCAATGCGTGGGCACAAGACTGCGGTAATCGATTTTGATGTTGGCTTGCGCAATCTCGACCTGATCATGGGATGCGAGCGGCGCGTCGTCTACGATCTGATCAATGTGATCAACAAGGAAGCGACTCTGAATCAGGCGCTGATCAAGGACAAGCATTGCGAAAACCTGTTCGTTCTGCCGGCTTCGCAGACACGTGACAAGGAGGCATTGACCGAGGACGGGGTCGAGCGCGTGCTGAATGATCTGGCATCGATGGACTTCGAGTACATCATTTGCGATTCGCCCGCGGGCATTGAACGCGGTGCGGTGATGGCGCTGACATTCGCCGACGAAGCGATCGTGGTCACCAATCCGGAAGTATCGTCGGTGCGCGATTCCGATCGCATTCTCGGCATCATCCAGGCAAAATCGCGCCGCGCGCAAAATGGCGGCGAGCCAGTCAAGGAACATTTGCTGATAACCCGCTATGTGCCAAAGCGCGTAGAGGCGGGCGAAATGCTGTCCCACGTCGACGTGCAGGAAATCCTGCGCATTCCGCTGATCGGGATTATTCCCGAGTCGGAATCGGTGCTGCATGCGTCCAATCAGGGTAACCCCGCGATCCATATGGAAGGCAGCGATGTAGCGGAAGCCTATCAGGATGTGGTGTCGCGTTTTCTTGGCAAGGAAGTACCGCTGCGATTTACTTCCTATGAAAAGCCTGGCCTGCTCCAGCGCATTTTCAGGAGCAAATGACATGGCGCTACTTTCATTCCTGTTCAACACCAAGCCGAAATCCGCAAACGCGGCCAAGGAGCGGCTTCAAATCATCATCGCACGCGAGCGCAACGGCAGGACCGGCCCGGATTTTCTGCCGGCATTGCACAAGGAATTGATCCAGGTGATTTCGAAATACACCAAGGTCAATGCCGATGACATCAAGATATCGCTCGATCGCCAGGGTAATCTGGAGGTTCTCGACGTGAATGTGGTATTGCCGGACGTGGTATCGGCAAAGTAGGATTTCAGCGCAATCCAACAGCGCCGGTATCCTCGCGGATCCGGCGTTTTTTTTGGCATGGCAAGCCGCGGCTGCAGACGGTGAATGACAATCTTTCAACATCATTTTTCAGATCGGAAATACACCAACACGTGATATAACCATCTAAAATGTTGTTGCACGGAAATACAAGATAATCGCTACAGCTGCACCCGAAGTCCCATGTGCCCAGCAATGAAATGATGTTGAAACAACCATGACGATTTCGCGGAAAAAAGCAGCATGGATGAGCGGTATTTTCGGCATTGTCCTGTTTGCATACGTCGTCGTATTGCCTGCGTTGTTCGATGGCGAACAGATCAGGAAACTGGCAAGCGAAAAAGCACAGGAGACCTGGTCCCGTAAACTGACGATCGGCGATCTGTCGCTGCGCATGCGCCCTTTTCCGGAACTGCATGCGGAAAACGTTTCGCTGACCAACCCCACTTGGGCAAAGAACGAACATCTGCTGCAGGCCGCAAGCATCAGTGCGCGGCTGGAATTGCTGCCTCTGCTGAACCGCAAGGTCAGAGTCAAGAGCGTGTCGGTTGACGGTTTTCGTGCGCATCTCGAAATCTCGCGCAACGGCAAGAAGAGTTGGGATCTGAACCCCGGAAAATCGATGCAGGGCCCGAGCACCGAAGAAGCAACCAGTCTGGATTTCCGGGGCCTGAACAACCTGCGGATACGTAATGCCGATATCAGCTATCCGGGCCGGCAGAAAAAAATTTCCGTATGGCATATCGACGAAATCAGCGGCAAGGCCGACACCGGATTTCGTGACGTTCGTATCGATGCCCGGCTGTCGCGCAACAAGCATCCGCTACATATCGAAGCAAAATTCGAAGACCTGTCCCGGCTCGGCCAGAAAGGGGCGACCTCGGAAGGGTCGGTCCAGCTACGCTGGGATTCGTCACATTTGAAGATTGCCGGGAAAATACCGCTTGAAGCCAGCCTGCAGGGAAAACACCTGCAGGTTGATTTCACGTCAGAGTCGTTTGCCGATGTTCTCGAATTTGCCGGCATCGAAAGCCGGAAAACGGCACCGCTCAACGCAAGCGCAATGCTGATCGAATCGCAAGGGAAGATCAACGCCATCGACCTGAAAGCCGGGCTTGGGAAACTGACGGTTACCGGCGATGCGCAGCTAAAATTGCCGGTATCGAAACCGACGATCACTGCGCGCCTGGTAGCGGACCACGTCGATTGGCCCCAGACGCTACTGGATGCCGGTCGCCCTCCTGCACCGCATACACCTGGTGAACTGTTCCCGACTCATCCGCTTGCATGGAAATCGCTGCTTGCGCTTCATGGAATTCAGGGGCTGGCGGACGTAAAAGTGGCAAGCCTTACACTTGGCTCAGGCATCAAGCTGAAAAATTCAAAAGCGAAGCTGAATCTTAAGAACGATCAGCTGAACCTGACCGCATTTTCAGCCGATCTGCTGGGTGGTTCGATGTCGGGCAACATGCAATTGAACGGCAGCCGGAAAAGTGTACGTTTGAATCTCGACGCCACCGATGTGTCGCTGGAGCAGTGGTTTGCGGAACGCGGCAAGGCGGTCGGCTTGTCGGGTGGCGCAATGAAAATCAAGGCGTCCGTTTCGGCATCCGGCACATCAATGAAGAATCTCGCCGCCTCGCTGAGCGGGCAGGTCAGTATCAGCATGGGGCCGGCCGTGATCACCTCTTACAAGGCAGGAGCGGCCGAGACATTATTGACCGGCATGTTCTCGGTTTCCGATACGGGCAGGATCAATCTGCAATGCGCAAGCGCGCAACTGCCCTTCGAATCCGGACGCGCGAGCGCAAAGCGGATAATCGGAGTGCGCAGCGATACCAGCCAATTGCTGACGTCTGGTTTTGTCGATCTGCGCGAGCAAACGCTGGATTTAAGAGGCCGCGTCAGGGCGGTATCAGGTGTCAGCCTGGGCGTATCGATGCTGACGGGCGACGTCAGGATCGCCGGCAAACTGCTTGGTCCGGAAGTCGGCCTGGATCCGGCCGGGGCGCCGGAAGCCTTGGCCCGCCTAGGCGCCGCATTCGCCACCGGCGGCATCAGCATCCTGGGAACCACGCTCTGGGATGCGGCAAATACTCGGGGTGATCCATGCGAAATTGTATTGGCCAAGAAGAAGGCATCCAGTTCGAAATAGGCGATCGCATGACCGCCTGTTGCTGAAGCCGGCTTACCAGGTATCGATAAACGGCCGCTTCTTTCCGCTCCTGGCAAGCGGCTTCGGAGCAGAGCGCAATCCACGCATGATCCACGTCCGCGACTCCGACGGATCGATCACGTCGTCGATTTCCAGGAAAGACGCCATGTTGATCGCCTTGCCGCGTTCATAGGCGGCTGCCACCATCTGGTCGAACAATGCCTTGCGTTCATCGAGATCGGTCACAGCCTCCAGCTCCTTGCGAAATCCCAGCCGAACCGAGCCCTCCAGTCCCATGCCGCCGAACTCGCCGCTCGGCCATGCAACCGCAAAAAACGACGCATGCAGACTGCCGCCCGCCATCGCCTGTGCGCCCAGGCCGTAGCCTTTGCGCAGCACGATCGTGAAGAACGGCACGCTGATGCTGCCGGCGGTGACGAACATTCTCGACACATGCCGCACCATCGCGGTCTTTTCGGCGTCGGGGCCGACCATGAATCCCGGCGTATCGCATAGAGACACGATAGGCAGATCGAACGCGTCGCACAGTTGCATGAAGCGCGCGGCCTTGTCAGCCGCATCCGAATCGATCGCACCGCCAAGATGCATCGGATTGTTCGCGATCAGTCCGAACGGACGGCCTTCGATCCGGACCAGCGCGGTAACAATGCCAGCGCCGAACCGGCGCCGCAGTTCCATGACCGAACCGGCGTCCGCCAGGTTCGCGATTACCTTGCGGATGTCGTACACGCGCAAGCGGTTTTCCGGAATCAGCTGGCGCAACAGGCGCTGATCCGCGCACTGCCAATCCGGAATCGGGCCCTGGAAGTACGACAGATACTGTTTAGCCGCATGCACCGCGTCGGCTTCATCGCGCACCACGACGTCGATCACGCCGTTCGGTGCCTGCATGCCGACCGGACCCACTTCTTCGGGTAAATATACGCCGAGCCCGCCGCCCTCGATCATCGCCGGTCCGCCCATGCCGATGGTCGAGTTTTGAGTGGCGATGATCACGTCGCAGCAGCCAAGCAGTGCCGCGTTGCCGGCGAAGCAGCGTCCGGACACGATACCCACGCGCGGCGCGAGTCCGCTCAGTTTTGCAAACTGGATGAAGGACATCACGTCGAGTCCGGCAACGCCGAGCCAGTCGGTATCGCCGGGCCGCCCGCCGCCGCCTTCGGCAAAGATCACGACCGGCAATTGCGATTGCTCCGCGAGCTGGAACATGCGATCGGTCTTCTTGTGATTCATGATGCCTTGCGTGCCCGCCAGCACCGTATAGTCGTAGCACAGCACCATGCAGCGCGACTTGTCTTCGTCGAACAGGTGACCGTTGATCGCGCCGATGCCGGCAATCAATCCGTCCGCCGGCGTCGCCTTGATCAATTCATCGAGCGGCCGGCGCCGCCGTTGCGCCGCGATTGCGAGCGCGCCATATTCGATGAAACTGTCCGGATCGACCAGGTCGTCAACGTTTTCCCGCGCGGTGCGCTGTCCGGTCTTGCGACGGCGTGCGACTGCATCCGGCCGTGCGGCATCGAGTCCGATCGCATGCCGTTCACGCACTTCCGCAAGGTCGGCCCGGATGTAATCTGGGTCGATGCTTTGCGCCTCGTCTGCCTGCGCCGCTTCTGTCTCGATATTTTCTATGTAAACGATCGCCTGACCTTCCATGAGTACATCGCCTTTGCCGGCAGCTACCAAGCGCACGACACCGCTTTTGTCTGCCGTGACGATATGCTCCATCTTCATCGCCTCCAGCACGGCAATCTGCTGTCCGATCCGAACCGGCGCAATCTCCTGCACATCGATCGATACCACCGTACCCTGCATCGGCGCGAAAATTGGAATCGTGCCGGGCGGTGCCGGATCGGTTTCTTTCGATCGGGTCACAGCATCATCGGCGCCCATGCCGTTGCCGCCCGACGCATCGAAATACAGCGCACGATGCGCATCGCTGCCGGAACCCAGAAGAGTTTCAACATTTTCTTCGACGAACCGTGTGCTGACCCTATTCGCGACCGCGTCCGGGTGACGCAGCAGATTCTGCAGAAAGGCAATGTTGGTCGCAACACCATCGATTCTGAATTCACACAAGGCACGATAAGCGCGCGCGATCGCATCGTCGAATCGAGCCGAAGAATTGTGCACGATCAGCTTGGCAAGCAGCGAGTCGAAATTCGGGTTGGTTGCATAACCGGCATAACCGAAGCTGTCGACCCGGATACCGGGGCCGGACGGCGGCTCGAATGCCGTCAGAGTTCCGCCGCTCGGCCGGGCGCTGCCGTCCGGCTGCATGCGCTCCATATTGATGCGCAACTGGATCGCAAAGCCGCGCGGTGATGCGATCTGTTCCTGAATCAAACCCAGTTGCGCCATTGTGCTGCCGCCGGCCAGTTGAAGCTGAGCCTTGACCAGGTCGATACCGGTGACCTGCTCCGTCACCGTATGTTCGACCTGCAATCGCGGATTGGCTTCAATGAATGCAAATGATGCGTCATCATCGGCGTCGACCAGGAATTCGAATGTGCCGAGGTTGCTGTAATTCACTGCTGCCGCAAGCCGCACGGCAGCGTCGACAAGCCGCGTTCGCATGGTTGCGGATAGCGACGGGCTCGGCGCAATTTCGACCAATTTCTGCTGGCGGCGCTGCAGCGTGCATTCGCGCTCGCCCAGATGGCTGATGCGGCCGGTGCCGTCGCCGACGATCTGTATCTCGACATGCCGCGCCGCCTGCACCAGCCGCTCGACATACAGGTCGCCGCTGCCGAACGATGCGAGCGCTTCCGACTTGCAACGGGTATAAGCGTCCTTGATTTCTTCGGCGCGATGAACCGCACGCATGCCGCGACCACCGCCGCCGGCGATGGCTTTGATCATCATTGCACCGCGCTTTCCCATCGATGCAAAGAAATCCTGTGCCTGTTCAAGGCTGGTCGGTTCCGATGTCCCTGACAGCACCGGGACGTTGCAGCGCTCGGCCAGGCTGCGCGCCTGCACCTTGTCACCGAACAGCGCCAGAATTTCCGCTGAGGGACCGACGAAAGCAATACCTGCCTCCGCGCAACGGCGGGCAAATCCTGCATTCTCGCTCAGGAACCCGTACCCCGGATGGATCGCGTCACATTCTGCTTCGCGAGCGACTGCCAGGATCTGATCGATATCGAGATAGGCAGCGGTGCCTGTACCGCGCAGCGGACGAGCTTCGTCAGTCTTGCGTACATGCAGCGAGTTCGCATCATCTTCGGAATACAGCGCTACCGTTCGTATGTTCAGCTCGGCCGCGGCCCTTGCGATTCGAATCGCGATTTCGCCGCGATTGGCGATCAACAGTGTAGTGATGGTCATTCGGTTTTCTGATTTATAGGAACGTGTATCACGGCAGCGTTGACGAGCAAGGCGCAAACTTCCGTACCTTGCTCTTGGCAATCACCGCTGGATTCGATTTATCGCCCGGCCGCATTCCGCCGCTGTGCAAACTCCACATAGTAGTCCAGGCAGCCGGGATTGCTCATTGCGTCGCGGTTGGCAATTTTTTCGATCGGCATTCCAAGCAGCAGATTCTTGATCGGCAGTTCCATTTTCTTGCCAGTCAGCGTACGCGGCACTTCGGCAACGGCAAAAATTTCATTCGGCACATGCCGCGCGGACAGTTCCTTGCGAATTTTTTCGTTGATGCGCTGCTGCAGCTCGCCATCCAGTTGCATGCCGGGCCGCAGCACGACGAACAGCGGCATATACGATTCGCGGCCGAGATACTCCAGATCGACCACCAAACTATCAACGACTTCAGGCAGATCCTCTACCACCCGGTAGATCTCGGCGGTGCCCATGCGGATGCCGTGCCGGTTGATCGTGGTATCCGATCTGCCGTAGATGATGGCACCGCCGCGCTCGGTGATGCGAATCCAGTCGCCATGCCGCCACAGGCCCGGATAGGTTTCGAAATAGCTTTCCAGATAACGCTTGTTGCCGGGATCGTTCCAGAAGTACAGCGGCATCGACGGCATCGGCTCGGTCACCACCAGTTCCCCGACATCATCGACCAGCGGTTTTCCCTCATCGTCGAATGCGTACACCGCGATTCCAAGGCAGCGGCATTGCATCTCGCCGGAATACAGCGGCAGTATCGGGCAGGCGCCAACAAACGATGCGGCGATATCGGTGCCGCCGCTGATCGCCGCCAGCATGATGTCCTGCCCGACATGCCGGTAAATCCATTCATAACCCTCGGCCGCAAGCGGTGAACCGGTCACGCCGATCGAACGCAGCCGGTGCAGGTCGGCGATTTTTTCAGGTTCGATTCCCGCCTTCATGCAATTACCGAAATAGGCGGCGCCGGCGCCGAAGAAGGTCAGCTCGGCCTGCTCTGCGAACTTCCATAGGGTCCCGAGATCGGGATAACCCGGATTGCCGTCGATAATGCAAATCGTGGCGCCGACCAGCAAGCCGGTGATTTGCGAATTCCACATGATCCAGCCGGTGGTCGAAAACCACAGGAACCGGTCCTTCGGTCCCAAATCGAGTTGCAGCGCATGCCCTTTCACGCTTTCAAGCAAAGCGCCGCCATGACCGTGAACGATCGGCTTCGGCATGCCGGTAGTGCCGGATGAATACAATATCCATAGCGGATGATCGAAAGGCACCTGCTCGAAACGCATCGGATGCGCGTGCGCTTCCGGGTGGCTGAACAGATTGTCCCAGGGGACTGCATGTTCAAGGGCCGCATCCTGATTCAGATATGGAAGAAGCACCACCTGCTCCAGCGTCGGCAGCGATTGGCGCATCGACTCGACCACAGGTAGCCGGTCGAAGTCCTTGCCGCCGTAGCGATAACCGTCGACCGCGATCAGGACTTTGGGATCGATCTGCCGGAAACGATCCAGCACGCTGGCGGTTCCCATATCCGGCGAGCAGCTTGACCAGATCGCGCCGATGCTGGCGCAGGCGTAGAACGCGACCACCGTTTCGGGAATATTCGGCAGGTATGCGACCACCCGGTCACCCGGTCCGACTCCGAGCGCCCGCAGCGTATTGGCTACCGCCGTGACATCGCGGCGCAACTGGCCCCATGACATTTGCGCCATCGGGCGCAACTCGGATTGGGCGATGATCGCCGGCTTTTCACTGTCTGCGCCGTCCAGATTGAAGCGAAACATTTGCTCCGCGAAGTTCAAGTGCGCGCCGGAAAACCATTTTGCGCCCGGCATCCTGTGTGCGTCGAGCACGGATTCATAGGGAGTCGAGCCACGAATGTCGAAATACTGCCAGAGCGATTCCCAGAAATCTTCAAGATGGTCAACCGACCATTGCCAGAGCGACTGATAGTCATCGAATGCATGGCCCTTTTCCCGCGCCAGCCAGTTCATATAGTCATGCAGGCGGCTCTGTTCGATGCGTGCGGCGGACGGGGTCCATAGCAATTGACCGGGATTCGACATCTGGTATCTCCTGTTGGATTGACGTGTTCAATGCCGTCTATTGTGCCAAAGATTCGGCAACCGTCCATGACAGGGCCGTGATTTCCGGAAAATCGCCGCGTCGCTGCCAATCGCAGTCGCTGGAGATCAATACTGCGGTCGATACTGCGCGACGGCGTTTCAGTCGACATCGAACTGAATTTCAGTTGGGGCGGTCTTATGACTGTGATTGGCAAATGCGAGGCATGCTTGCTGATCTCGTACGTAACGACAGACGCGAGCCACAATCCACGGAACGGCCATTGCGCCGCTCGAGGTGGGCTGGTCGTCACCGCAAATTCGAACTCTTAAACAAGGAAATGAACATGGAAAATACGAAGAACGACGTCGGCGGCACTACCGGCAATCCGAATACCTGGAATGCCAATACCGACACGGCCGGCACACTGGCTCAAGAAGCCACCGACACCAGCGCGGAAACCATGCTGTCGTCGGGCTATCAGGCATCATCTACCTCCACGCCTACGAACAAAAGGTTTTCTAACCGGGCGACGCAGGCGAAAACAATGCTCAAAGAAAAATTTGGTCAAGCGCGAGAGCAGCAGGGTAAATGGGCGGACGAAACACGTATTCGCGTTCGTGAAAACCCGATGCTGGCGGTCGGAATCGCAATGGCTGCCGGCTTTATGCTGCGCCGTCTGTTATCCCGCTCGCGCTGATTTTAGCGTAGGGCGGCACAATAAGAACGCTGTGCTGCAACAGGTCCCGGCCTATTGCAGTTCAGTGTTTCAACTTCCCGGGAAAATCAATGCAGCTGGTGCTTGAAATCAATGCAGCTGGTGCTTGAAGTCAGACAGCTGACTATGCGCCTGCATCACCGCATTCTTCAGCTCGTCGTTCGTATTGCCGGATTGCTGACACGCATCTCTGGCACGGTCGCCAAGCTGTTCAAGATCATTGATGCACTGCCGAATACTATTTTCATCACTGGATTGCTGCATTACGCTCTTTGCTTGTTGCGATTTCTGTTCGAGTTGCTGGATCGAGTCTTTCAAGTCCATCGGAACCCCGGTGGCGGATTGGCACGCTTGCGCGGCCTGATGAATCGTCTGCTCGACTTGGGAAAAACGTTGTTGAATTTCGCTCGGTTGCATCATGATCGATCTCCATTTCAAAGTAATACATGTGAAAAACTGATTTCCAACTGTACAAACGAATAGCAGCCATTGCGCCCTTCTCCGTAATCCGGTTCAAGCCGGGCGCAAATCAGCGCCGGAATATCCAGATCAGCACGGTAATCACCAATGACACCAGCAGCCCGGTCGTCAGCGGAATGTAGACGCTGAATCCCTCACGGACAATACTGATGTCGCCTGGCAGGCGTCCAAGCGGCAGCCGGGAAATCCATGGCCAGAGCAATCCTGCGGCCAGCAACACCACTCCGCCAATGATGAGAAACCGCTGCATCGAACCGCCCACCTCGGAAGTGCCTATCCAGGCTTCGGATAGGCGCAAATCGAACACAATGACATGCTGCGTTCGACCGCGTACGGCGCTTGAAATTCCTGCATTGATCGAGGTTCGGCAATCGAATTACAACCTGGACGGCTTTCCTGCAAATTCCAACCCAGCCGAATCCTTGTGCAATCCATCGAATTCAATGAAGGATTTTCCCTTGTGTGGACGCAGCTTGACTTCCTCTCAGCGGGACGCCGCTTTCGATGAAATTCTTCATCCGTACCAGATCGTCCTCCAGCTCCTGTTCCGGATTTGCACCAAGCAGCGTGGCGGCGCCTCTGCCCACTCCACCGGCGGGCGGCGCATATGACATCTGCACCGTCGCACGGGTACCGCCGTTATATGGCTCCAGATACACCGATCCGGAATTTTTAATGTCGCCGTCCGACTCGCTGCGCCATGCAAGTCGCGTCGGGCGAGAACACTCGGTCAGAACCGAATCCCATTCGAGGTTTATGTTGCCTGGCCCTTTGACTATCCAATGCGATCTCTGCTGCCCCAAGTCGCGGACTTCGATCACATGCGACATGAAATGCGGAAAATTTTCATATTTTGTCCAGATATCGAAAACCGTTTCCGGAGACGCCTTGATCTCGATGGTTTTGCGGACGCTGATCGCCTCCTCGCTTTCATTGCTGCGCAACAATCGGCCAAAAACGGAAGTGGCGGCATTCCGCGCCAGGAATCCGAAACCCGCTACCGCAAGCAACTGGCCCGAGGAAGTGCGCCGTGTCAGGCCGTAATAACCCAATATGCCGCCGCCCAGCAGCGCCAGCATCGTCGGCGACAGAAGCGCACTTGCCGACATTCGCTTCGACAGATATTTTCCGGATCCCGATTCGCGCACGCCGCCGCCCTGCTCAATTGCATCGAGCTTGTCTCTGACTTCTCGCACGCCGGGAATGCCGCGTACCAGCGTGGTGACATGCTGCCTGTCGTCGGACGGCACGGAGCCCTTTAAGGTAACGACGCCCGCATCGGCGATCACGTCAATGGAATGGGAATTCATCATCGCCCGCCCAAGCTTGGAGCGGACTCTCGCTTCCAGCACATGGTTGTCGATCGGCTTACTCGTGGTTCTCTGAGTCATCATCCGGTTTGCCTGTGCCTGAAAACCGGAAAGGCGGTTGCCGGCATCATGCATCGCTGCATTGAATGCGCCGCTGGTTTTGTGCGACAGGCTACGCATCCTGTCCTGCGCCAGCGCACGCCGCCTTCTTCCCTGGTTCGGGTCAGCGAGATACATTGCAATTGCTCCGAGCGCAATGCCGCCCAGCCACTTTGCCAACTCATTATTTCCCGGTGATTCATATCTCACGATAAACTCCTTTTATCCAATTCACGCGATGTGGAAATCGAAGCGATGCCGCAGCCTCGTCCACATCAGTCTGGTCAAGCGCCACCTAAAGAAAGCAGTTAATCTACGGCCCGATGACTGATGGACAAGACATGCTGCCTTTTGTTGCATCAGCTTGCGTGTTCGAACTGGATTTTTAGGAAAATGGAATCGGCGTCTCGATACCTCCGGCCAACAACAGTCGACTATCGCTTCGAGCGCATGAATTCCGCTGAAAGAAAGGGTTCCGACGCAGCGCATCGGAACCCTTGCACCGGACGAGCCGGAAAAACTCAGTTTCGCAGCAACATCAGTGCATTGCGGAACGGTCCGGTTCGGAAGGAGACGAAATGTTTTCCAGCGTGCTGTGCACGTCGTCATCTGAAGTGGTTTTGGTCGCCAGATCGCCAAGCGATATCATTCCTACCAGCTGATTCTGGCGATTCATTACAGGCACACGGCGAATCTGCGAGTCGCGCATTTTTTCCATTACCTCATCGATTTTTTCATCCTCGAAACAGCATTGAACATCGGCACTCATCACATCGCTGACGGGCGCGGCGTCGACTTGCTTTCCTTCCGCAACGCCGCGAATCGTAATATCCCTGTCGGTCACCATGCCGATCAGGTTCTTCCCATCCCAAACCGGCAGTGCTCCGACGTTAAGCTCGTTCATGAATTTTGCCGCACGCTGGAGCGTGTCGCCCGGTGCAACACAGCGTACGTCGCGAGTCATGATGTCTGAAATCTGATTCATTGCAATCTCCTGAAAAATTGTAAAACGGTATAGAACGATATGGCTTGCCGTTGCGGCCGGCGTCCAAGTACCCGATCGCACCTGCGCGTTGCAGGAGATACCGCCAATGGACTACAGGCCGCATTAGAGAGCCGTATCGATATTCTGCGTAACGCGACCGGCATTAAAATTGATTGATCCTCATGACTCCTGACGCACAACCGATCACAGCAACCACGGCATTTCGAATATATGCAAGACCTGCGCCACCATGTTTCGGCGTAATTTCAATGATGTCATGCGAAGGTTTTACCGATGCAGGAAAATTAAACCAGCCAAGGAAGCGTCTACCCTTATCGCCTCCTCGCACGGTTCGAACACGATTTTGAACGGTACGACATGACATCAGTCAATCCGGCGCCCGTTCTCCGGTTGCTTAGGCGCCGGGGCTCGACTGCACGAGCAGCTAAAGGCCACAATTAATTTACGAATTCCCATAGCAGAAATGCAATATTCCCTGCGCCGGCGTGTCTTTCGTGTTGTGAATTTCAGACGTTCACCAAGCAAGAGGTCATGTTGCAATTCATAAAGTTATATCCCTACAATGTGAACTGGCCATACTATTGAAACGTAAGCCCGACCTTTGTCATCGACAACGGTGGGTCTGTTGAAAACAGTCTCATGGCTCAGCCTCGGATCGAGAGAGCATGGCAATGAAGAAAAGTCAGTTGCCTTGGTCGAGGCGGACGTCGCGTTTGCCGCGATGCATGGCTTCGATGACTCCGAAGCACTTATCGCCGACATCAGCAAATTCGGCGCTGGCCGGTTCATCGACCGCGGTCTTTATTTACTTATGTACAACCTGGATTGCGTCGTAATGGCTCATGGGAGCAACCCACGCGTCATAGGCATCGAATTGTGGACCACACAGGATTCGGACGACAAATATTTTGCAGCGACAGGCTAAACGCCGGCAAGATCAAAGGCTCCGGCTGGGTCGAATAGAAGTGGGTGCATCCTATTACCAACCAAGGCGCATTAAAAGCAGTGTAATTTGAAAGACGCGACGATCCGATAGTCGCCTGCAACGTGTACAAACAGTCTTGAAATACGAAGTTTTTGCGATCGGCTCTTCGAGCTCCATTGATCATTTTTATGTTTCAAGCGCAATAAAACTGTTTATGATGAAAATCCGTGCGCAGAAAGAACAGGATCAAGTCGCTGGCACCCGATTCTGAATTTATATTTCTATTGCAAAAAGGGCAGCAGATGAAGTTTTCAAAATTAACTCTTCGCACAAGCCTGGCTCTTTCCTTCGGCTTTATGATCCTGCTATTGGCCATATTGACATTCGTCGCAGCGGTCAACACTGATGGCACTGCATCGATCGCGATTATTTCCATTGGAGTCGTCAGCATCGTTCTTGCCGGCGGCGTGGCTTGGCTGATCACCCGTCGCATAGCGAATTCGCTGACCGATGCGGTAAAAACCGCCAAGCGCCTGGCGACTGGCGATCTGACCTCGACTGTGACCCTGTCTGGCAACGGCGAAATAGCGGAACTGATGCATGCGCTGAAACAGTTGAACGAGCGCCTGTTCAATGTCGTCAGCGAAGTGCGCACCGGCACCACTACAGTGGCGACCACGTCATCGCAAATCAACCGCGACAATTCCGCTCTTTCGACCCGCACCGAGTCGCAAGCCGGATCGCTCGAAGAAACCGCGTCTTCGATCGAAGAGTTGACATCGACCGTCAAGCAGAATGCCGACAATGCGCAGCAGGCGCATCAATTGGTCGTGTCTGCTTCGGACCTTGCGGTAAAAGGCGGCCATGTAGTGGGCCAGGTCGTCAACACCATGGGTTCGATCAAGGACAGCTCGCGCAAGATCGTCGACATCATCGGCGTGATCGACGGAATCGCATTCCAGACCAATATTCTTGCGTTGAATGCGGCGGTCGAAGCGGCGCGCGCCGGCGAACAGGGCCGGGGTTTCGCGGTGGTGGCGAGTGAAGTACGTACACTGGCGCAACGGTCGGCCGGCGCAGCGAAGGAGATCAAGGAATTGATCAGCGATTCGGTGGAAAAGGTCGATGCAGGCAGCCATCTGGTCGATGATGCCGGGCGCACGATGAATGAAATCGTTGAGTCCGTGAAATATATCGCGGGAATCATCAAGAACATCAGCAGCGCAAGCCTGGAGCAAAGTGCCGGCATCGAACTCGTCAACAGTGCAATAACGCAAATCGACAGGATGACGCAGAAAAACGCGATGCTGGTGGAAGATGCGACCAAGACGGCAACCAGTCTTAACCAGCAAGCCGTTTCACTGCTGCAGGCAGTGTCGGTCTTCAATCTCGGCGATCGGGAGTATGGCAACGACGAAGAGGCGATTGCGCTGGTCAAGGCAGGCGTAGCAATGATGCAGGAGCAAGGCAAGGAATCACTGGTTTCAGAAATAAACAGATTCGGAAAAGGAAAATTCCTGAATCGGGACCTTTACCTTAGCGCTTACGACCTCAGCAACTATCGGGTCGTTGCCCACGGCAGCAATCCCAGGGTTGTCGGCCAGAACGCGCAGGAGGTCAAGGACACCGACGGCCGGCATTTCATTAACGAAATGATTGCGATTGCGAGAAGCAAAGGCGGAGGTTGGATTGAATACAAGTGGGCACATCCGATCACAAATGAGAACACGGCCAAGAATGCGTATTTTGAAAAATGCGGCGATCTGGTCATCACTTGCGGCGTCTATAAACGATAAACGATTATTCGAACAACCCCTGCTTGTGTTTGAGGCATCAAGTATCCTGCGGATCAGACGGAAATAAAAACGCCACGCAAATGCGTGGCGTTTTTATTTGGCCTCTCCAAAGGGATTCAGTCACGTCCCGCGACCCCGGCTCGGCTTGCCAGCTCTTGCAAGCCGAAGCCTTTCGAATCCCCTGCGCGAGCAGTACTCGCTTGGTGCCAACCAAAAAAAACGCCGCACTTGCGTGCGGCGTTTTATCCTGGCGTCCCCAAGGGGATTCGAACCCCTGTACTCACCGTGAAAGGGTGATGTCCTAGGCCTCTAGACGATGGGGACAGAAATCTGTCCTTGTTACGACCCGTACTACAACTTCTATTCTGCAACTTCTTTGCTGGTGGAGGTAAGCGGGATCGAACCGCTGACCTCTTGCATGCCATGCAAGCGCTCTCCCAGCTGAGCTATACCCCCTGCGCAGAAGCGAGAGTATAGCAAAGATTTTGCTCAGCTGTAAATCGCATTTTTAAAAATTATCCGAGATGTTTTTCGAGGCGTGCCAGCACGATATCCCGGCCGAATAATTCAATCACGGCATCGATCGAAGGTGTCTGCAATTGCCCGGTAATGATCAACCGCAACGGCATCGCCAGTTGCGGCATTTTCAGCTTGTGCGCCGCCAACACTTCCTTCAGCATCCCGGACAACGCCTCCCGGTTCCATGCAACTGTCCGGCAGCGCTCCGCGTATTGCGCCAATGCAGGTTTGACCGCATCGTTGACATGCTGGGCAAGCAACGCGGCATCCGGTGCAGGATGCCGATAAAACAGCATCGCAGACTCGGCCAGTTCATTGATCGTACTGGCACGTTCTTTCATCAATGCAATCACTGCCTGCAGGTCAGGGCCACCTGAAAACTCCGCACCGTCCTGCTCCATCAATGGGCGCGCAAGCGTTTCGAGGCGCGCATTATCGGCTTGCCTGATGTAGTGGTTATTGACCCATGCCAGTTTTTCCGGATTGAACTGCGCCGGCGATTTCGACAGATGGTCGAGATCGAACCATGCGCAGAACTGCTCCATCGAAAACAGCTCTTCATCGCCATGGCTCCAGCCGAGGCGTGCCAGATAGTTGAGCATCGCTTCCGGCAAATAGCCTTGCTCCGGATATTCCATCACGCTGACCGCGCCGTGACGCTTGGACAGTTTTTCACCGTCCGCGCCCAGGATCATCGGTACATGGCCGTAGACCGGCAGCGTCGCGCCGAGCGCTTTCAGGATATTGATCTGGCGCGGCGTATTGTTGACATGATCGTCGCCGCGAATCACATGCGTAATCCGCATGTCCCAGTCGTCGACCACCACGCAAAAATTATAGGTCGGCGTACCGTCCGGACGCGCAATCACCAGGTCGTCCATTTCACGATTGGAAATGGTGATCGGTCCCTTGACCGCATCGTCCCAGGTGACGTCACCGTCGAGCGGATTCCTGAAACGCACCACCGGCTTGCGATCGGATGGAACCGCCGGCAAGGTTTTGCCCGGCTCCGGCCGCCAGGTGCCGTCGTATCTCGGTTTCTCGCCAGCCGCACGCAAGCGCTCCCGCATCGCCTCGACTTCGTCCGGCGAACAATAGCAATAATAGGCAGTGCCCGCTTCCAGCATCTGTGCAATCACTTCGCGGTACCGATCCATGCGGCGCATCTGGTAAAACGGACCTTCGTCGTGATGCAGGCCCAGCCATTGCATGCCGTCCAGAATTGCCTGCACTGCTTCCGGCGTCGAACGCTCCAGGTCAGTGTCCTCGATACGCAGAATGAAAGTGCCGCCGAAGCGCCGGGCATATGCCCAAGCAAACAAGGCGGTACGGGCGCCGCCCAGATGGAGATAGCCGGTCGGGCTGGGAGCGAAACGGGTGCGAACGGTCATGGCAAATAAAAACGGCCTTGGGTCGCCAAAGCCGGTAGTCGTAAAAGCGTTATTTTACCGCGTCGGCACGCACCATGGGCTTCCTGCGCGAGACAGATCGTACGGTCAGACTGGTATCGACGCGAGAAATCGGTCCGGCACTGCTAAAATCACGTCTTTATCTATTCAGCACCACCTTTATGAACGCCTCATCGCCCCGCAAATTATTCGTCACAACCGCACTGCCCTACGCCAATGGCGCGTTCCACATCGGCCATATCATGGAATATATCCAGGCGGATATCTGGATCCGGTTTCAACGCATGCAGGGCAATGAGGTGCATTTCGTCGGCGCGGACGATGCACACGGTACGCCGATCATGATTGCCGCGGAAAAAGAAGGGGTCACGCCGCAGGAATTTGTTGCCAAGGTCGCTGCCGGCCGTCAGCAATATCTGGACGGCTTCCATATCTCGTTCGATAACTGGCACTCGACCGATTCACCGGAAAATACCGAACTGTCGCAAGGCATTTATTTGAAGTTGAAAGCGGCCGGCCTGATCGTTACCCGCACGGTCGAACGCTTCTACGACCCGGTAAAAGGCATGTTCCTGGCGGACCGCAACGTCAAGGGCGAATGCCCCAAGTGCGGTGCCAAGGATCAGTATGGCGACAACTGCGAAGTGTGTGGTGCGGCGTATGAACCGACCGAATTGAAAAACCCGTACTCGGCACTGACCGGCGCAACGCCGGTAATGCGGCCGGCGGAACAGTATTTTTTCAAACTGTCCGATCCGCGCTGCGTCGCGTTCCTGCAGGACTGGGTCAACACGCCGGGGCGCCTGCAACCGGAGATGGTCAACAAGGTCAGCGAATGGCTGGGCAACAACGGACAGGATCTCGCCGACTGGGATATCTCGCGCGATGCGCCCTACTTCGGAATACCGATCCCGGACGCACCGGGAAAATATTTCTATGTCTGGCTGGATGCACCGGTCGGTTATCTCGCGAGCCTGAAAAATTACTGCGGAAAGAAAGGGCTGGATTACGACGCATTGCTGCGCGATCCGGCAACCGAGCAGATTCATTTCATCGGCAAGGACATCGTATCGTTTCACCTGTTGTTCTGGCCGGCGATGCTGAAGTTTTCGGATCATCCGGTCATCGACAAGCTCAAGGTGAACGTACACGGGCATTTGACGGTGAACGGCGAAAAGATGAGCAAATCGCGCGGAACCGGCATTTCGCCGCTGCGTTATCTGGAAATCGGCATGAACCCCGAATGGCTGCGCTATTACATCGCGACCAAGCTGAATGCGAAAGTCGAGGATGTCGATTTCAGCGCGGAAGATTTCATTGCCCGGGTCAACAGCGACCTGATCGGGAAATACGTGAATATTGCGAGCCGGTCGGCCGGTTTTATCGCGAAAAAATTCGACGGCAAAGTGACTGCGGACTGGGCAACCGCTTCCGACCCATTCCTTGCCGGGTTGCGCGGTGCGGCGACCGAGATACGAACGTTGTACGAACATCGTGAATACGGCAAGGCGCTGCGTGCAGTGATGGAACAGGCAGACCATATCAATGCTTATGTCGATGCCAACAAGCCGTGGGAACTTGCAAAAAATTCCGACAAGAATCAGGCTTTGCATGAAGTCTGCAGTCGCCTGCTGGAGGCATTCCGCATCCTGACGATTTATCTGAAACCGGTGCTGCCGGAACTGGCGCTGCAGGTCGAAGCATTGCTGAATATTTCACCGCTGCAGTGGGCAGACGTCGGCGTTCCGCTTCCGCATGGCCACCGCGTCAATGCATATACACACTTGATGACGCGCGTCGATTCTAAAATGCTGGATGCGTTGTTTGAGGCGCCCGAACAAGAGGCCGGGTCCGGTTCGACGACTCAACCCTCATCCCGGCCTTCTCCCTCCCAGGGAGAAGGTGAGAACGGCGGCGCAATTGAGGCGCTTGCGCCGGAAATTAAGCTGGACGACTTCTCGAAGATCGATCTGCGCGTTGCAAAAATCGTCAATTGCGAACTGGTCGATGGATCCGACAAACTACTGCGCCTGACGCTTGATGTCGGCGAAGGCAAGATGCGTAATGTGTTTTCCGGCATCAAATCGTGTTACAAGCCGGAAGACCTGATCGGAAAACTGACCGTGATGGTCGCCAACCTGGCTCCGCGAAAAATGAAATTCGGTATTTCGGAGGGCATGGTGCTGGCGGCATCGGCTGCGGACGAGAAATCCGATCCGGGCATTTATGTCCTTAACCCGTGGCCAGGCGCCAAGCCCGGCATGCGAGTCCGCTAGTCGCAAGCGCGGCCCTTACATCATGAATCTGCAGATACGCGAAGCCACTTTTGACGACACTCAACTGATTGCCGAACTGACCCGGGCAGCGTGGGCTGGCAAGGTTGCGTCCAGCTCCAGCGGTCATCGCGAAACCGCAGCCGGGGTCGAGCAACACCTGCAGGATGGGGGCGCATTCATTTTGCTGATCGATGAAAAGCCGGTCGGATCGGTACGCTGGCTGCCGCTGGATTCAGAGCCGTCGGTATGGGAAGTGGCGCGCATGAGCATCCTGCCGGCATATCGCGGCAACAGCTTGTCGCAGCATTTGCTTGAAGCCGTGATTCATCGCGCGCTGGCCTCCGACGTCGACGAGTTGCGCCTTGCGGTGCGCAGCGATCAAGCGCGATTGCTGGACCTGTACTCGGCGTATGGTTTCGAACTGGCGCTTGAACTGGAATACACGCATGCCAATCCGCTCGAACCAGCTCCGACAGTCATGCGCAGGATATTGCGGCATTAAGAATCCATTACCGCCTGCCAGATTGGCATCACCTTTACGTGTCGCCTTTAATAAGGACTTTGCGGATCCTCAGAAGTCGAAGTTCCCGTCACTGTGCCGCTCGCGATGTCAAAATGTACATTGAACAGGCGCGTTTTTTGGGTCGGCTCCAGATATGTCCAATCCCAGACCTCTTCGTTTTTCAGCTTGAAGCGGGTAACGCTGCGCGGTTTGCCCAGCATGCGGCGTACCGCATCCATTGTCATGCCGGGTTGTATCCTGGAAAAGGTCTCCTGCGTTAATACCTGCTTGTAATCGGCAAGCTTGCCATCCTTGCCGATCATGAAAAACCAGGTGCGGTGCCCCATCGGCCCCTTGGGATATTCAAGGATGCGGCTGCCGTCGTCCTCTTTCCGTACCGTTTCCGGCTGTCCCATCACATTGCGGACATCGCCTTCGGTCGAAACACCTTTGCTGAGCTTGTCCAAGCCGAACTCCTGAATCGGGCGCCCTTGCTGGTCGCAGGCGCCAATCAATAATGTACATATCGTCGCGAGGATGATACCAATGACGCGTTTCATATCGTTTCCTTTGACGGAATCATGATCGGAAAAAAATAAGATTGAAACCCGATCCCCTCACTTGCAGTGCGCTATTCCCTTGCAGGGCGCGCAGCGGCTTGCAAGCCACTGCCGTTGCGCGGACAGGCGACATGTCGCCTGAATTCCCCGCTACACCTTGCAAGCGAATACCGTTACGCAGGTGGATGGCAGGCCATCTGAAACCCCTGCTCCACCCCCAACCCTCTCCCAAAGGGAGAGGGTGAGAATGGCTGCCCGAAAAATCAACCCTTTTCGGGCAGGATTAATCGTGTCAAGACAGGGTAAAATAACGCTTGATTCCAATCTTGATGCCAGATAAGTTCATGAAATTTACCAAGCAACATCAGCGCTATGAGTCCGAAATCACGCGATTCATCAAGGACCTGAAAGAAAAAAATCCCGAGATCGAGCTAAAGCAGCAAATTGGCCGTGCTTTGCTGTGGGACAAGACCCCGATCGATCTGGATACCCAGAGACGGTTCGGCGAGTCGCGCATCAAGCAGCAAGCGTATGTGTATCAGCACGAGGGTCAGCGCAACAACAAGGAAAAGAGCTGATCGATCGTGAGCATACCGCATAACACGGCGCAGCCACCCGACGCGCTGGCGTTGGCCGGAGCGGTCGACTCGACGCCCGATGTGATCGACGGCGTGGCTTTTGCCAAGCTGTACGGCGAGCCGTTGTTCCGGATGCCGACCGACTTGTATATTCCGCCGGACGCGCTGGAGATTTTTCTGGAAGCGTTCGAAGGTCCGCTCGACTTGCTCCTCTACCTGATCCGCAAGCAAAACTTCAATATCCTCGATATTCCGATGGCGCAGGTCACGCTGCAATATCTGGAGTATGTCGACCAGATTCGTGTCCATAATCTGGAGTTGGCCGCCGAATATCTGTTGATGGCAGCGATGCTGATCGAAATCAAATCGCGCATGCTGTTGCCGGTCAAGAAAGCGGATACCGGCGAAGAAGCTGGCGATCCGCGAGCCGAACTGGTGCGCCGCCTGCTTGAGTACGAGCAAATGAAGCTGGCCGCCTACCAGATTGATACGCTGCCGCAATTGGGGCGCGACTATGTCCGTACCCAGATTTTTATCGAACAGAGTATCGTGACCCGTTGGCCGGAGGTCGATGTGGTTGACTTGCAAAGCGCGTGGGCCGATGTGCTCAAGCGCGCCAAGCTGACCGCACACCACACCATCAGCCGCGAAGAACTGTCGGTGCGCGAGCATATGACAGGCATTCTGCGGCGTCTGCAATCGACCCGGTTTGTCGAATTTGCGGACCTGTTCGATCCGTCGCGCGGCGTTCCGGTACTGGTCGTCAACTTCATCGCGCTACTCGAACTTGCAAAAGAAACCCTGATTGAAATCACGCAGGCTGAAGCATTTGCGCCGATCTATGTACGACTTTCGTATTCACCAACCTAATTACCCCCACAGGATAAATTCTAAGCGGGTACTTAACTATTTTCATTCCTGACTCATACCGATTTTCCACCGCCTGAACCAACCCAGGCATCGCAATGCATTTCGACATCAAGGCCGGCTCATGAAAATTATTTCTTCCATTGACGAATTGCGCGATCAGTTGCGCGGCCAGCTGCGCACGGTATTCGTGCCGACGATGGGTAACCTGCATGAAGGACATCTGTCGCTGATGCGGCTGGCGCGCAAGCATGGCGATCCGATCGTTGCATCGATTTTCGTCAATCGCCTGCAGTTCGGACCGAATGAAGATTTCGACAAATATCCGCGTACCTTCCAGGCCGATGTCGAAAAACTCGAGAAGGAAGGCGTATATGTGCTGTTCGCGCCGACCGAAAAAGACTTGTATCCGGAACCTCAGGAATTCCGCGTACGGCCACCGGAAGACCTCGGCAATATCCTGGAAGGCGAATTCCGCCCCGGATTCTTCACCGGCGTCACCACTGTGGTGCTCAAGCTGTTTTCATGCGTGCAACCGCGCGTCGCGGTTTTCGGCAAGAAGGATTATCAGCAGTTGATGATCGTGCGGAATATGTCGAAGCAGTTTGCTCTGCCGACGGAAATCGTTGCTGCCGAAACGTACCGGGCTGAAGACGGCCTGGCGCTTTCATCGCGCAATGTCTACCTGTCTGCCGAAGAGCGGGCCGAAGCACCGGTATTATTCAAGACCCTGAATGAAGTTGCCGCCGAAGTCCGCTCCGGCCATCTGGACATATTCGAACTGGAAAGAACCGCGATGGCAAAACTTTCCACCCGCGGATGGAAACCCGATTACGTGTCGATCCGCAAGCGCGCGGATCTGCAACCGCCATCGGCCGGCGATATCGCAAAAGATGAGCCGCTGGTGGTGCTGACGGCTGCCAAGCTAGGCGTTACGCGGCTGATCGACAATCTGGAAATCTGATCACCAAATCAATCGCAGAAGCAATGTGTTTGCGCTTCATCTCGCGAGGGCTGACGTACTGGCTGGGACTTTTCCTGCCGGTTTTATCGCTGCCGGCCCTTGCAGCCATTTCCGTCACGGATGACTCGAATCTGCCGGTGTCGCTGTCGGCGCCGGCACAGCGCATCGTCAGCCTTTCTCCCCATGCGACCGAGCTTTTGTATGCAGCCGGTGCCGGCGCTTTCGTGGTTGGCGTCATCGAGCACAGCGATTATCCGCCGCAAGCCGCACGTATCACCTCGGTGGGCAGCAGCGCTGCCGCCGATATCGAACGCATCGTCACATTGACACCCGATCTGGTTGTGGCTTGGGGCAGCGGAAGCTCCGCGACGCAAATTGCCAAACTGCGCAGCCTGGGGATTCCGGTGTTCGAAAGCGAGCCACGCGACTTCGACGCGATTGCATCTTCAATGGAACGCCTGGCAAAACTGGCGGGCACCGATGCGATCGGACAAGCGGCAGCTGACAAATTTCGTGCACGTCTTAAAGCCATTGCCGAAAAATATCAGCATCGCCCGACAGTCAGCGTGTTTTACCAGATCTGGAGCGCACCGCTGATGACACTCAACGATGCACATCTCGTGTCGCAGGCGCTTCGCGTATGCGGAGGGAAAAATATTTTCGGCGATCAGCGGCAGTTGGCTCCCACCATCAGCATTGAGGCGGTCTTGCAAGAGAACCCGGAAGTCATTCTCACATCGGGTTCGAAACAGGATGCACTGGCAATCTGGCACGGCTTTTTGAACCTGACTGCGATAGCACGCGGCAATCTGTTTTCGGTCAACCGGGACTGGATGAACCGCGCCGGACCGCGCATACTGGACGGCACAGAAGCGCTCTGCAAGCAGCTGGATATGGCGCGCTCAAGACGGAAATAGTCGGACCAGATCTCCGGTCAAATCACTTGTTGACCCAGTCAATCAGTTCCTGCCATTGCGCGACATCCTTCTCGACACGCGATGGCGCAACATCCCATAAGGTCGCGCCGAGTGCGGCAAGCTGCACATAATTCTGCGTCTCGCGCAGGCAACCCAGTACCGGCAGTTCAAGATTGTTGACGTAATGAGCCAATTGGTCAGCCGCTCTTGTCCGGACATTGACACGCATGCCGATGACCGCGATACCGCTCTTGCCGCGCCGGGCAATCAGTTTCTGCAGAAACGCTTGCGTCGCAAGGATATCGAACATCGAAGGCTGGAGTGGAACGATTACCTTGTCTGCAATCCGCAAAGCTTCTTCAAGGGGTTTTCCATCCAGTCCGGCCGGCGTATCCAGCACCATGTGAGTAGTGCCTTTCGGCGGCTTCGCAAGATGTCCATCAGTGATTTCCCAAGTCCTGATCGGCGGTAACGATCCCGGCCGCAGATCCAGCCAGGCGCGGGATGACTGCTGGACATCGACATCGCCCAGCATCACGTTGCACCCCGCATGGGAAAAATAACCGGCGAGATTGGTTGCGATGGTGCTCTTCCCGACACCGCCCTTAGGATTGGCAATTACAATCACCGGCATGGCTCTCTCCCTATCGAATGAAAGTACCCGCACCGACGACACGGGCATGGACTGCTAACGCGACGCGACAGCTTTGTTTTTTGTGCAAGAATAGCATGACGATTCCTTACAGCAAACTTAATATGACCCAGATAACCCATACTCCTAACGACTTCAATACGAAGCAAAAAGGCACTCTGCCCGACTTGCTCGGCATCGAAATACTGGCAGTCGAAGCAAACAGGATCCATGCCAGGATGGCAATAAAAGCTCACCATCTGGCGCCGAACGGTTTTTTACACGCCGCCTCCGTAGTGACGCTGGCCGATAGCAGTTGCGGCTATGGTTGCATTGCGCATCTGCCGGAAGGTGCAAAAGGGTTCACCACGATCGAGCTCAAAAGCAACCACCTCGGCACCGCGCGCGACGGTGTCATC
>JAKFFO010000080.1:0-28853 GCA_036675035.1 Oxalobacteraceae bacterium | reverse complement strand
AAGATAAAGCTGGTCAGCGCACCCACTACCAACAATACATAAACGTTATTTCCCGCAAGATAAACCAGGTCGTTGGCAAGCGTACCGGCCAGACCGGTCACGGAAAGTGAGCCGATGATCAAGCCGACCCCGGCGAGAAGTGCTGCCAGCTCGGCGAGCGACTTGCTCACGCCTTCGAGGAGCGCGACAAACCGTTTCCAGTCAAGTCGATAACGTGGCCATACCTGGTTGATGACCAGAAGCAGCGCAGTTGCATAAAACGGTGCAACGGCTTCCTGCTGCATGATCAATAGCATCCATATGAGCAGCGCAAACACGAAAATATATTGCCATCCTTCGGCGAAGGTGCGCGCAATTGAAGGAAGCTCGGCGCGCGGCAGGCCGCGCAAGCCTCTCTTGGCCGCATAGCCATCGATCTGTATGAACAAACCGAAATAAAACAACAGCGATGGGATCAATGCGGCCAGGATCACCGTGGAATAAGGTATTCCGAGAAACGAGGCCATCACGAATGCGGTAGCGCCCATGATCGGCGGCATCAATACACCACCGGTGGAAGCGCATGCCTCGACGCCGCCCGCATAGGCCGGCGAAAAGCCGGTACGCTTCATCGCGGGAATCGTCACCACGCCTGTGGTCAGCACATTCGATACTACGCTGCCGGAAACCGAGCCCATCAGTCCGCTGGCAAAAATCGATACCTTTGCCGGACCGCCACGCACAACACCGAACAGCGCAAATGCAATGTTGTTGAAAAACTGCGCAGCGCCGGTGAATTGCAGCACAGCACCGAACATGACGAAACCGATTACGAGCTCGCCGAATGCACGGGTCGGAATGCCCAGTACGCTTTCGCTACTGGTGAAATGATATGCGGCCGTAGTATTGAATGGCTGCGGCAAGCCGGCAATCGGCCCCGGCATATCACCGGCGAAAATCGGATATACCGAGACCAGTGCGACTACGATGAAGACCGCGGTCCCGCCGGCGCGGCGCGTTGCTTCGAGCAGCAACAGCCATCCGAGCCCCGCCACCCAGACCGCAGTGGTCGGCGCCATGAATTCCCAGGCTTCCGAAAGAATGCGGTGCGCGTTAAAGGCGAAATAGAAGAACACGCCGAGCGAAAGTACATACAGCAGTGCGTCATACCATGGCACCTTGTCGGTTCGGGCGCGGGCGCCGGCTGGCAGGAACAGAAAAACGGTACCGACCAGTAGTGCGCTCAGCACATACAAATAGGCATTATCGAGCAAGGTATAGCCGACAAAAAATCCGAGGTTCAGTATATTGTTAAGTGCAAGCAGCACCGCGGCCAAGCCGGTGATAACAATCACGCCTCGCCAAAATGGCGACAGGGTGCGGTGGCGGCTTTCGGGAAGTGCGGCGGATGAATCAGGAGTAGGATTAGTCACGGTATTATTGACCCGGAAAAAGGAACGGGTGCAGCATGCCGCACCCGAAATATGTATTAGCTAAATGTCCTGCCGAACCGGATTACCAGTCGGTGACAGCCGGAGCAAAACCTGCCTTGGTCAATGCATCAACGCGCGCCTTCATCCACGCTTGCTGGAATGCCTTGTCGTCCGCATGGTTGGCCGCCTGAACCGATTTCCATGTGTCTGCGAGCACCTTCTGCCGAGCGAGAAGCTTGTCGTTGTGTGCCTGATGCTCAGGCTTCCATTCGCCCTTCTCTTTCCAATAACGAATTGCTCCATCGTGAAACGGGATTACCCAGTCGAATTTCTGGCGTTCGACCGCCCAGCCATTGTTTCCGGGCGCCGCATCCTTGTAATCGTTGAATGTATCAACCATTGCCTTGGTCATCGCATAGACGATGGTCGGATCCTGCTTCTCGTATGTCATCAGGATCGGATATGGATACGATGCAGACTCGACCTTGTTGTTTTTATCAAGGTCGGCGCCTTCAGAACCCATGAACGGAAAAAAGAACGGCGCGGTCTTGGTCATGCGCTCCCACCCGGCTTTATCCTTGTGCGAAATGACAGGATAAACAAGGCCACGCGGCGATTTGGCGAGCTGATACGCCTGGCCCGCAATCGATGACGAAAACGCAGCGTCAGCCTGATTGTTGATCACGCCGTTCAATGCTGCGCCATAGCCGCCGAAATCGACGCGTTTGACGTCGTCCCAGGTCAGGTTGGCAAATGCCAGAATCGCGGTGATATTCTGATTCAGCGAAGGTGCGCCGATCACCCAGGCGACACGTTTACCCTTCAGGTCTGCGGCGGTCTTGATGCCCGAGTCTTTGGCGGCAATCACGGTCAGAACCTGGTCCGAATTATTCTGCATCAGGGCGCGCACCGGCTGTGGTCCCCATTGCTTGGCACCAAACTCGAATACGCCTTCCTGTGCGAGGTAACTTCCGCCGACACCGTTGGCGGCAAACTGTACCTGTCCTTCGCGGACCGGCAAGGTGCGGGACACGTCGTTCTTTCCAGGCAAAACACGCAGATTGACGCCGTAACGCTGCTTCAGTGCGTTTCCGATCGCGACAGCCTGGTTATAGCCGCCTGAGCCCACGTCATAGGCACTCCAGGCCAACGTCGCGGGCAGTCCGGCAGGAGCTTGTTGTGTAGCCTGCGCGCCGGCAACACCGGCGGCAAGGGATGCTATCAATGCAAATGCGGTTCGGGTCGAATTCAATTTGAATGTCATTTTCGGTCTCCTGATTATTGATATGGCGCTACGTCGAAATGATCATAATGGTGGAAAAGAGAGCGGTCAAGATGAAATTGAAACTTGGTTCTGCATTGCGGAATATCAAAAACTTCCGCATAAAAGCGTCCCGTTTCTGGCCCTGGAAGAAAATTTCCGGTCGCGTCTCATCCGCTCGCCCGAAGAAAGCAATTGAGCGGCCTTGTCGAGGCGGGTCTTTATCAAGCCCAAAGCAGAAAGCGCCATCGCTTGTTATGATCTGATCACTTTTCAACCGGAGTCAAGAATGACCATCTCAATGTACGCCGCTTCAGTTCCCGTATTCAAGCAAATTCTCGGTAGCCTGTCCGACCTTCTGGACAAAGCAGACGCCCACGCCGCTGCAAAAAAAATCGATCCGAACGCCCTGCTACAGGCTCGCTTGTTTCCGGACATGTTTCCTTTGACTCGCCAGATCATCATCGCCGCCGATTTCGCCAAGGGAGCGTGCGCGCGCCTGGCTGGTGCTGAAGTCCCAAAATATGAAGATACCGAACAAAGCTTCGCCGAACTCAAGGCACGTATCGCGAAAACGCTTGCGTTCATCGACACGCTGGCGCGGGACCGCATCGATGGAAGTGAAGAACGCGACATCACTACCAGTGCCGGCCCCAACAGCAAGTCGTTCAAGGGGCAAACATACTTGCTGAATTATGCGTTGCCTCAATTTTTTTTCCACGCGACCACCGCTTACGCGATTCTGCGCCATAACGGCATCGAGATCGGCAAGAAGGATTTCATGGGTAAATACTAAACCAGCTAATCAGCAATAATTTCAGGAACCGTATCCGCATCGAGCGGATACTTGGATCGCACCAAAGAATACTTGCGCATACTGTCGTACGTCTTCGCCAACTGCGCCCGCACTACTCCGGCAATCAAACTTCGGCTGCATCCGAGGCGCGATACAAAAAGTTTATAGCGGTCGGCTTGCATTTTTCAGAGTCGCCGCCAATTCCGTTCCAGGGCCGGTTCAAACGCCTGCGACGCAACGATTCAACGGAGTCAGTATCAGCAGGGCTGTCCATTCGATGATCGACAAAAAGCCATCACAATGAATAACAATTGCAGCAATGCGTCCATGTCGCCAGATGGTACCAACCGGTCGGAAGCCGTAGCCGAGCGCCTCAATCGGGAATGCCATTGCATCAACGTGGATGCTTCTCTATTGCAGGTCCAGCTCGCTACTGTACTTGGCGACAGCAATGTACCGGGCGGACTGATTGAACAACGACCACACCTGTTTGCGAAATTCGGCGTGTTTGCAACCCAATCGCAAGTCGATCAAATGTCCAGCGTCATCAAGGCGGTCGAACATGTCGTCTCGATGCCGGCGTACCGGCAAGCGGTTCTCGGCTGGGCCCCGGAAATTGCGCAGCATGAACCGCCCGCACTTGGCGCCTTTTTCGGATATGACTTTCATCTCAGCGCCGATGGGCCGAAGCTCGTAGAAATCAACACCAACGCGGGCGGAGCGATGCTCAACACCGTACTGGCGAAAGCCCAGCTTGCCTGCTGCGAGGAAGTGCGCGACATGATGAACGGGCCGGTGCCGATCGAACAACTTGAAGATACGCTGGTATCGATGTTCGTCGCCGAATGGGAAAGGGCTCGCACCTCGCATTCAGAAGCGCCGCTCAAGACCATTGCAATCGTCGATACCGCCCCCGAGATGCAATACCTTTACCCGGAATTCCTGCTGTTTCAGGATCTTTTTGCGAGACATGGAATTCAGGCATTCATACTCGATCCGCGGCAACTTGAGATGCGCGACGGCGCGGTCTGGCATCGGGATCACAAAGTGGATCTCGTATATAACAGACTCACCGATTTCGATTTTTCACAGCCGGAGCATCACGCGCTACGGGCAGCTTATCTGACCAATGCTGCGGTGATCACGCCTCATCCGCGCGCTCACGCGCTGTATGCGGATAAGCGAAATCTCACAATATTGACCGATGCCGACCTGTTGCACCGCTGGGGCGTCTCGGAACATTCGATCGAGACCCTGACGCGCGGTATTCCGCGTACGGTCATGGTTCATTCCGGGAATGCCGAGGCGCTCTGGTCGGAACGCCGCAAGCTTTTCTTCAAGCCAGCCAATGGCTACGGCAGCCGGGCAGTCTACCGCGGTGACAAAATAACGAAGCGGGTTTGGGCCGACATTCTCGTGGGCGAATATGTCGCGCAAGCCCTGGTTTTACCGAGCGAGCGACGACTGGTTGTCGATCAGGGTTTCGTCGATCTCAAGCTCGACATTCGTAGCTATGCATACAATGGTGAAGTCCAGTTGCTCGCGGCGCGCATGTATCAGGGCCAAACCACCAACTTTCGCACAGCGGGCGGCGGATTCGCACCGATTTATACCATTCCGGCTTTGGTCTAGGCCGGCTGGCCCTCATTGTTTATGGTGGCGCTTACCAATCTCCGCTTGCTGGCGGTGCTACCGATCAGGACGGTTGTATCTCGCATGCAGTTGGCTCGTCGGCCGACCATCACCGCCACTAAAAAATCTCCGCTGCAACGGAAAATTGGAAAGGCAACATGTAGAAGGTTGTCGACATAATAGGTATAAATAATCACAAACGGAATGATTTATCGATTTATTATTGTGTTTTGGTACAAAGCGGCGAATCGCCCGACCGCTGATAAGCAACGCCCGATGCAGCTTACGCGCAGATACTTCTTTTCGTAATGGATCATTTCAAGCAGATTTCCACGTTCGTTGATGTCGCCGCCAAGGGCAGCCTTTCTGCCGCCGCACGTGCAGAAGACATCGCACCGGCAATGATAGGCCGACGGCTTGACGCACTCGAGGCTCGACTCGGCGTAAAACTGTTGCAACGAACTACACGCAAGATCGTGCTGACCAATGAAGGCGCCGCATTCCTGGAGAATTGCCAGCGTATTCTGGCCGATCTTGAAAACGCGGAATCGTTGGTATCGGAACGCAGCGCAAAGGCGAGCGGCCATCTGACGATATCGGCACCCGCGGGATTCGGCCGACAGCACGTCGCACCGCTGATACCATCTTTTCTATCGGAGCATCATGAAGTCGCAGTCACCTTGAACCTGAACGACCGCGTAGTCGACTTGATCGGTGAAGGAATCGATGTCGCAATCCGCATCGCTGATCTGGCGGATTCCAATCTGATCGGGATAAAGCTTGCCGATAACAAGCGCGTGGTGGTTGCTGCGCCCTCCTATGCCAAACGGCATGGCGTGCCTCGATCGCTTGACGATTTGAGCAAACACAATTGCCTTGCGATGAGCAGTGAAGGAAGCCAACGCGGCTGGACTTTCCGGCAGAACGGAAAGAACGTCACACTAAAAGTTACGGGCAATATGGTGTGCAATGACGGCGCGGTATTGCACGACTGGGCATTGTCAGGAAAAGGTCTGGCTTGGCGCTCAATGTGGGAAGTTGGAAATGCGATCGATTCCGGCAAGCTTGTGACGGTATTGGATGAATTCGCCGCACCGGGCAATGATATCTATGCGGTATTTGCCCAGCGTCAGCACCTGCCGTTGCGCATTCGCGCGTTTGTCGACTTCCTGCGTCATGCGTATTCCCGACCGGCATATTGGCAAAAGACATAAAAAAATCCCCGGCAAGCCGGGGATTTTTAAGATTCTTTATTCAGCTTAGATTGGCTGAATGTTTGAAGCCTGTTTGCCCTTTGGGCCTGCAGTTACTTCAAACGACACGCGCTGATTCTCTTGAAGAGATTTGAAGCCGCTGGACTGAATTGCCGAGAAGTGTGCGAACAGATCTTCGCCGCCTTCGTCAGGAGTAATAAAGCCGAAGCCCTTCGAGTCATTGAACCATTTTACGATACCAGTTGCCATTACAATTCCTATTTCAGTTAAGTTGGGCTCTCGCCCGTTAGATCGTTTCAACCAAGTAAGGAATGACAGACTGATACTGCACCACAAATACTCGAATCTCAACGATCACGCATTATACAGGTAAAACAAGACGGAAGTACTGAAATAATCCCGACCATCGAATCAGGTAAAACAGAGGACGGAAAAGGCATACAGCACGAATTCAGTATCGTTCCTATATCGGGCAATACATTGCGGAAGATCAATAAACATGATTTCCGGGTGAAGCGAAAAGCATCATAGTCTGGATACAACAACAGGCACGCTTGCTGTTAAAGCATGCGTGCCTGCTTTCCCGAATCTCAGAACATAAGTTCCGGCAAATAAGTAGCGATCTCAGGGAATTTCATGATGATACCCAACGCGATGATTTCCACGATGACGAAAGGAATCACCGAGCGGTAGATATCTTTCATCGTGATACTGGGCGGCACCACGCCCTTCAGGTAGAACAAGTTGAAGCCGAAAGGCGGCGTCATGTAGCCGATTTCCATATTGATCACGAACAGGATACCGAACCATATCGGATCAAATCCCAATGACAGCACGATCGGCATGAACACCGGTAGCGTGATCAGCATGATGCCGACCGGATCTAGCACCATCCCGAGCAGAAGCAGAATGATCTGCATTGTGATGATAATTCCCCAAGGACCACCGGGAATCGATTCCATCAGGTTCTGAATCAGTACCTGAGCACCCATCCCTTGATACGCTGTGCTGAACGCATGCGCAGCAAACAGGATCCACATGATCATCCCGGTCAGCTTGAAGGTACGGATCGATGCATCCTGCAGCAACGCCATTGTCAGCTTGCGATAGACGATGGCCGACAGCAGCGCACCGAGCACCCCCATTGCCGCCGCTTCGGTCGGCGTAGTGATACCGCTGATGATGGAGCCCAGCACCATGATCACAATCAGGATCGGCAGAATGACCGAGCGCAGCGAACGGAATTTTTCCGGCCATTTGGCGCGCTCCTCTACCGGCAGGGCCGGGGCCAGATTCGGCTGGAAATAGCAACGCCCGATCACGTATATCGAGGTCAGCACCATCAGCAGCACACCGGGCAACACGCCAGCCGCAAACATCTTGCCGACAGAGACCCCGGTTGCCATTGAATAGACGATCATCAGGATGCTCGGAGGAATCAGAATTCCCCAGCCACCGCCGGCATTGATGCAACCGAGTGCAATGTCCTTATCGTAACCACGTGCCAGCATGGACGGTAACGCGATGGTGCCCATGGTGACGACCGCAGCACCACTGATGCCGCACATCGCGGCAAAAATCGCGCAAATGCCAAGAGTACCGATCGCGAGGCCGCCGCGGATGCCACCCCACCATAGATACATCATTTGGTAGAGATCGTTGGCTACGCCGGTCCGCTCCAGCACCATCGCCATGAACACGAATAGCGGAATCGCAATCAGGGTAAAGCTTTCCATGGTGCCCCACATTTGCGAGGCGACCACATAGAATGCTTCGATACCCCAGGTGAAGTAGATGAAAATTACGGAAACACCGCCCAGCACGAAGGTCAGCGGCAAACCGAGCACTATGAAAAACAGCAGTGCCCCGAAAAAAAGAAGCGTCGTCAGTTCGATGCTCATTGCGGCGCTCCCGAAGAAACGGCATGGTCATCCTTCTTTGGTTCCAGATTACAGGCGATGATGATGTCTCCCAACAGTTTTGCGATCCCTTGCAATAGCAACAGGAACGTAGCGATCGGAATAGCGGCCTTCACCGGATAGATCGGCGGATTCCACGCCGAATAGGAAGTCTCCATGGTCTTGATCGACTCCCAGGCCATCGAGCCGCCGAAATAAAGCAAGGCGAGGGTAAAAATGAAAAACACCAGCGAAGTGAATATGTCGACACCGGCCTGTGCTCGTCGCGACAGATACGAGTACAGCAAGTCGACGTTGACATGCTCACGATGAGCCATGACATAACCGCCCGCCATGACGCCATACAAGCCGAACAGCAGTTGCGCCAACTCGTTGGTCCAGACGTTGGGCGATCCAAAAAAATAGCGGGAGAGCACTTCGAAGATCAGAAGGCCGAATATTACAAAGATCAAGACCGAAACCCAGCGGCCGATGACGTCGTTCAAACGAGTAACCCCGTTGATGAACCCGTGTATCACACGCATTTGGTACTCCAGTAAGTTGGTGAGCGAAGCAAGAGGATCCTCATGCCGCCAGGAGGTGATGCGCCAGGCGCAACTGCACCTGGCAATACAGAACGCACGACCCGATCACGGACGTGAACGGGCCACTTTTGCAGCTATAATCAGCCGGTTCGGCTTACAGATAACCCAGGTCGGACATGAATTTGTTCAGACGCTTCATCGCTTCGGCGGCATTCGGGCTGCGCTTTGCTTCTTCTTCCCACATTTTTTGCGCAGCTTGAGCCATACGCTTCTGAACTTCCGGCGGCAAAGTATTGACCTTCACGCCTTTTTCCTTCATTGCCTTGGCAAGCGTAATTTGTTCTTGAAACAAATATTCGTTGGTACGGAACCAGAATTGTTCGTCCAGCGCCTGCAAGACTATTTTGCGGACATCAGCAGGCAGTGCATCGAGCGCTTTCTGGCTGACGATGAAAGCGTCCGTTCCAGCGATGTTCAACGCGGGCTGCACATGATACTTGGCCACTTCGTACAGACTCATGCTGTTGGCGCCTTGCGCTGCTCCCCAGTGGGCACCATCCACTACCCCGCTGGACAGAGCCGTATATAGCTCACTACCAGGCAAGTACGATGCTGCAGCACCAGCGCTCGTCAGGAATTTCTGAAGTACGCCGGATGAGCGAACCTTCAGCTTGTTAAAGTCTTCGACACTATTGATCGGGTTCTTGACCACCATTTCGGTCGGATAAACCTTGTCGGTGGAGTAGTAAACGCCATGAACGGCGGCCTCTTTGCGCAACATGTCCTCAAAGCCGATATTCTTGTGGAAATACGCAGCTTCCCACACGTTGCGGAAAGCGAATGGAAGGCCCGATGCGATACCGGCGAGGCTCATCTTGTCCTGTACATAAGCCGGCGAGATCGTACCCATCTGAATAATGCCGCGGCTCACCGCATTGAACGTTTCCTTCGCCTTAAACAGTGCTCCATCTTCATACAGGGTCAATACCAGGCGACCGTCGGTGCGCTGTTCGATGATATTTTTCAGGCGCACCAGGCTGTCCTTGTAGGAGCTGCTGGCGCTAGGCCAATGAGACTGCACCTTCCACGTGACTACTTTTTTGTCATCGGCTGCATGGGCCACCGATACGGTTGCAGTGGAAGTGAACGCCACCAGCGCGGCGCATAGAAGGTTCTTGTTAAAAAGGGACGCTAGTTTCATGATGTGTCTCCGGTTGTCGTTATCGTGGTTGCTTTGGATGATAAGTTACCAAAGCTACCCCACTTACAAATTGAAGCGATTGACGCAACTTAAAACGGCTACGTTGCAGTCTGGCTTCCCGTCTGCCGATTCCGCAAATGGATAGTCTTTCAGGCCCAAGGTGCCAAATTGCAGCATTTTTGAATCGAAGGCCCCTTGTGCGAAACGTCGGGTCATCATAGCAGCGGCACATTTACAGGTCAAACAAAAGCGGAATCATGTTTTGCTGTGCAAAACATGATTCGAAGCGCTTGGCTAAAATAGGTTCCTCAAGTCGCTATGGGTCGTCCGTATTAATTAAAAAAGGAAACCTCGCTCTGCACCTCTTTTTTATAGGCAATAGCATGCTGCTGAATGCCTTACATGGGACCGACGACCCGACTTTATTCAGTCCGACGATAAATTAAGAGCGTAGAACAAGATGAAGCGGATTCAGATTTGGGAGTCGGAACGCATCGCCGCTAGGCGCAGTTCCGTCAAAGCAGTGCTTTGAGTCCCCGCCCCTTCTCCCGCTTGCGGAAGAAGGGGTCAAGTACCTTCCCTATCCTTGAACGAGCGGGATCGAGGGGCGAAGCCGGGAATTCGAGCTGCAAGTGAAGATGGAGCCAAAGGCGGCTCCAGTTGGCTAGGAGTACAACAACGCAGACACCGCTCCCGGCACCAAGCTAGGTTCGTTTCATCTTGCTATACGCTGTTACGTACTCTGGTAACTCGTACCGGAGTAGCGCAAGTTCAGCCGCATCACCGACATCAAGCACAACTTGCCGATTGCGACCCACATCCTTGATCGGTGATTCAATTCGGACGCACCAACGCGGCCTGGGCGATTGATACACCAATGCTTGCACCGGCAGCGGCTGGCGCCATCCGGCGATCATGCTGGATCGCACTACCGCAAGGCGGCCTGCTGGGCCATGGCGTCGAGCATTCCTGCGGAACCGGTCTGCACGGCGCCGCAAATGGCGATACGGCAGCACCAGCCGACAAAATATGGCGTTTGCAAGCTTGCGTCTTTCGGGTACGAGCACGAAGATTTAGCGCCTGGGTGAGTCAATCCTTTTTTCCGGAACGTTTTTCGCGATACACCGCCGCCCGCATGATCAACATCGAAACTACGGGAGCGGTCAGCGAAACAAATACGGCAATAACCAGCTCATGAATTACCAAGCGGGACTGCAGCGCGGTGAAATAAATCATCGATGCGATCAATATACAGCCGGCGCCAAGCGTAATGGTAATTGCCGGCCCATGAATACGCTGATAAAAATCGGGAAGGCGCATTAATCCAAGCGCACCGATTATCACGATACTTCCGCCAAGAAGCAGCAGAAGCGCCACGGCCAACGCTGCCCATGGCGGCAAGGTGTCGACTGCAATCATTCGATGATTTCTCCGCGAATCAGAAACTTCGCCAAAGCGATGGTCGATACGAAGCCGAACAGTGCAATTAACAATGCCGCTTCAAAATAAATTTGATTGCCAAAGCGAATGCCCAGCACCAATGCCAGCAGCATGAAACACATCCACAAGGTGTCGAGCGCCAACACCCTGTCCTGCGCCGTTGGGCCAATAAACAGCCTTACGGTACAAAACAATAACGACAGGACGACGCAGATAAAAACAAAATCGATTGCCAACTCCACTAACATCGCCATGGGTATTTCCTCATTCAAAAATTTCAATCAATGGCTTCTCGTAGCGAGTCTTGATTGTATCAATCCACCAGCATTCGTCGTGCAGATCGAACACATGCAGAAGAAGCTCATGCTTATCCGGCAAAATCTCGACCCACACCGTTCCGGGTGTGATATTGATCAGGCAGGATAGAAGTGCGAGCCCATACGAATTGTGCAAATCGAGCGGAATATGGACAAATCCGGATCGTGCATTTTTCGATCGGACGAACAGGATGATGCGTGCGACATTGAAGCATGACCGTACGATTTCTATGGACGACATGGTTAGCAGCCGAAGCAATGCCCCAGGCTTTTTTATCCTCGGCTCGGCAAGCGGCTGCAGAGACCGCGTCAGTATAGGCAAGGTCACGGCCAGTATCGCGCCCAGTAAAAGATGTAAGGCATCAGTGCTCTGATTAAGCAAAAGCCACATCGCCCACAATCCGGCCGACGTTAGCGGGAATGGTAGCCAACGTTTCATTGGGCCGCCCCACGAGGTTGAATGCCGGGCACCGCAGGCTCGGAAAGCACTCGATGTATATATTGCCCGGGCCGATGCAGATCCGCCGAAGTGCGTGCCAAAAAGCTGTACACCGGCCCTGCTTGCACGGTCAGTACCACGCACAGAATCAGTAGCGCACTGATGGGTGCGACTTCCGCGAGCTGCAGGCGTGGCGCAGTAACTTTTCCCGCGGCCCAAAACGTCCGTACGCCAAATCGCATCAGCGAAATCATCGCGGCCAGTCCCGACAGGATAATCAGCGCCATCAGGATCCAGCCAGTCGACGCCACCGTGATATGTGGGGGATCAGAGTTAAGCAGCACATGAAACAGACTGAACTTGGCGACGAAACCGGATAGCGGCGGCAGTCCCGCAATGATAAGCGCGCAACCGGCAAACGCGAGGCCCAGGAAAGCCAGTGCCGCAGGGATGCCGACACCTGCCGTTTCCTCGGGTGTTTCTTCGATCGCGAACGCCTCCATGGTTAACGCCAGCATTGCCGCACCGGGGGAGCGGATGCGTTCGATCAGTTCGATCAGAAGAAAAAAAGCCGCTACCGCGAGCGTAGATCCAAGCAGATAATAAAGCCCCGCAGTAATTAATGCAGGCTCCCCATATCCGATCACGGCAAGCAGCGTGCCGGAGGAGACGACCGCAGCATACGCAGCCATCCGCCCCGGTGTTTGGCTGGCGAGCATGCCGGCGGCGCCGAATACGATGGTTACCATGCCGCCCCACATCAAGGCATCGTAGCCGAAACCGTCGGTCGCGCCCTCGCGAGGAAATACCATCAGCCACACGCGCAAAACCGCATACACGCCTAGTTTGGTCATCAGCACCAGCATGGCCGCCACCGGCGGCGACGCGGCGGCATAAGTGGTCGGCAGCCAGAAGCCAAGCGGCCACATCGCGCTTTTGACCAGAAAGGCAATAGCAAGTACCGTCATGCCCACCTTCAGCAACGCCAGATCATCCGGCCTCGCGGTCGGCAGACGTGCTGCCAGATCGGCCATGTTGAGCGTGCCGGTCGATGCGTAGATCAATGCCAAACCGATCAGAAACAACAGTGAAGCCGCCAGGTTGACGGCGATATATTGCATGCCGGCCCGGATGCGGGTGGTGTTGTAGCCATGTAGTAGCAAGCCGTAGGACGCGGCCAGCATCACCTCGAAAAACACGAAAAGGTTAAACAAATCGTGGGTCAGGAATGCACCGTTGATTCCCATGAGCAGGAATTGGAACAACGAGTGAAAGTGTACGCCAATGCGGCTCCAACGCAGCATTGAAAACAGCAGCACAGCCGCTGCGAGTGCGGCAGTTAACAGCAGCATCATAGCTGCCAGGCGATCGGCGGCAAGTGCAATTCCAAATGGAGCAGCCCAATTCGCGGCCAGGTAGACCCCTATACCTGACGGCCAGTGCCCGTTATCCGTTAAATTCATCAGCATGAGCGCTATTGCCAATAACCCGAGCACGGACGCCATGTTCATGAAAAATTTCAGCTGATGGCGGCTCTCCTTCAGCGGGACCATCAATGCACCGCAAACCAGCGGCAGCAACACTGGCGCCACGATCAGGTGTTCGGTCCAGGCAAGACTCATTGTTGCGGCTCCTCGCCGTCCACATGGTCGGTGCCGGTTAATCCGCGCGAACCGATCATGACGACGAGATAAAGTGCCGTGGTGGCAAAACCAATGACAATTGCGGTGAGTACCAGCGCTTGCGGCAGAGGATCGCTGAATGCGGCGGGGTCAGGCGTACCTGCGCCGATCGTCAAAGGGGCCCGGTCCATCCACAATCGCCCCATGATGAAAATAAACAGATTGACTGCATAGGACATCAGCAGCAAACCGGTCAAAACCTGGAAACTGCGCGGCCGCAGAATTAGCCAGATACCTGACCCGAACACCACGCCGATAGCAAGTGAGATCACGGCTTCCATCAACTGATCTCCCGCATTGAGTCGGCAGCCGATGCCGACGGGCGATGGCGGCTCCGCAAAGACTGGTGTGCCAGCGCTACCAGGATCAGCATGGTCGAACCCACTACCACGGCAAATACGCCCAAATCAAAAGCAAACGCAGTCGGGACATGGACCTCACCGAGCAACGGTAACTGTAAATGCGCGGTATGGCTGGTCAAAAACGGATAACCGAACAACCATGCGCCGAGCCCGGTTAAACATGCGATCAAGAGCCCGTAGGCGATCCAGCGTTGGGGCCGAAGCCGCAAGTGGGATTCCACCCAGACGGTCCCGGCGAGCATGTATTGCACGATGATCGCCACAGCGAAGATCAGGCCGGCAACGAATCCGCCGCCGGGAAAATTATGCCCGCGCATGAAAAAATAGACCGCGACCATGACCATGAATGGAAGCAGAAAACGCAGATAAATGCCGGGCACCAGCAGATAGCCGCTGCCGACCTGCTCTGCCGGCGTCTGACGGGCTGCCGGGTCGATGTTGCCGGCTTGCTGCGGCGGCCGCGCGATGCTCTCCGGCGCCGGACGGAAGCGGCGCAACAGCGCAAATACCGTCAGGGCGACAATCGATAGAACGGCAATTTCGCCCATCGTGTCAAAGCCGCGGAAATCTACCAGCAAGACATTGACTACATTGCTGCCCCCGCCGTCGGATAACGCGTGCAGCACAAAGAAATCGCTGATGCTCTTCGGTGCCGGATGCATCAGCACTGCATAGCTAAGCGCCGCGATCCCCGTTCCGCCGGCGACCGCAATGCAGAGGTCGCGGGAGCGCCGCAGCCAGGCAGACCGGGGCACCTGGAGATTAAGCTCGCGCAGCACAATACGCGGCGGCAGCCATCGCAAACCAAGCAATATCAATATCGTGGTCACGGTTTCCACCATCAGCTGCGTCAGTGCCAAGTCCGGCGCGGATAGCCAGAGGAAGGTCATGCTGGTAACAATCCCGGTGCCGCCCACCATCATCAGTGCGGCAAGACGATGATACTTTGCCTGCCAGGCTGCGGTGATGGCACAAGCGCCGCCGATCAGCCACATCATTCCGAAAAGCGGGTCCAGATCGGATACCTGAATCGCCTTGAAGGCCGGCAGCGGCCGCACCAGCAACAAAGGCGCAACCAGCATTGCCACCATCATTAGCAGCAGTTGCGGTTGCAAACGTCGGGTACCCAACCACTTGATCAGAAAACCCGCCGCGACGGACAAGCGCAGCATGGTTGTTTCAAAAATCTGCGCTCCGCTAACATAGTGCAGCATCGGTACCCGTGCGCTTGTTCTTAAATTAAAGTACTTGCGCAAGACGACATAAAACAGGACACCGAACACCAGCGCGATAAAGCTCATCATCAGCGGCAAACTGAATCCATGCCAAGCTGCGAGGTCAAAATCCGGCGCACTCGCGCCAAGCACCGAGGCCACGGCGACCTTCAGGAATGGCCCGATGATTAATCCCGGTACGATGCCCACCATAATGCAAAGAAGAACCAAAAACTCAATCGGAAAACGCATCCAGTGCGGCGGTTCATGTGGCGCTTTGGGCAAGGCGTCGCCCGGTTTGCCGAAGAACACGCTAATGAAACGCAACGAGTAAGCTACGGCGAAGATCCCCATCGTCACGGCCGCGATAGACATCCACCAGTGTTCCGTGCCGCCGACGATCAGGGTTTCAGCGAAGAACATTTCCTTGGACAGGAATCCGTTCAGCAACGGAACGCCAGCCATCGCGCCGCTGGCGACGATCGCCAGCGTTGCAGTGTACGGCATGGGTCGGTATAAGCCGCGCAATACCCGCATGTCGCGCGTTCCGGTTTCATGGTCGATGATGCCGCTCGCCATGAAGAGCGAGGCCTTGAAGGTGGCGTGGTTCAGCGTATGGAAAACCGCCGCCACCATTGCCAGCGGTGTACCGATGCCCAGCAAAACCGTAATCAGCCCCAGATGACTGATCGTCGAATAGGCCAGCAAACCCTTCAGATCATGCTGGAAGATAGCGGCGAAAGAGCCCAGCAGCATTGTGCAAACGCCGGCACCGCCGATGATCCACACCCATTCCTCAGTGCCCGACAATACTGGCCATAAGCGCATCAGCAAAAACACCCCGGCCTTGACCATGGTCGCCGAATGCAGATAGGCCGATACGGGTGTCGGCGCGGCCATCGCGTGCGGCAGCCAGAAATGAAATGGAAATTGTGCACTCTTGGTCAGTGCACCGAGCGCAATCAGCACCAGCAACGGCAAGTACAGATCATGCGTGCGGATTGTCTCGCCCGCCTCCAGAACCTGGTCGAGCTCGTAACTGCCCACAATCCGGCCGAGCATCAGGACGCCGGCTAACAGGCATAAGCCTCCAGTGCCTGTGACAATCAGTGCCATGCGCGCTCCGCGCCGAGCATCCGCCCGATGATGCCAATAACCAATCAGCAAAAATGAGGTAAGACTGGTCAGTTCCCAGAACACTACAAGTTGGATCAGGTTGCCGGAAAGAACAACTCCAAGCATCGACCCCATGAACGCCAGCAGGAAGGAAAAAAAACGCGGAACCGGATCCTTGGGCGATAAGTAATAACGGGCATAGAGGACGACCAGGAAACCAATGCCCAGAATCATCATTACAAACAGCCAAGCCAGCCCATCCATACGGAGCAGAAAATCCACACCGTATTGCGGCAACCACTCACCCCGATACCGGATCACCTCGCCATTGCTGATTTGCCGGTACAAATAAACAGCAACCACCATTCCGAAAACGGTGACGCCGCCCGCGAGCCACGCTTCGCGATTGCGGGCATTCGCCGGCATTGACGCGGCAAATGCGCTCGCGATAAATGGAACGAGGATGAGCGTCAGTAACAGCATGGTTCTTGATAACCGCCACCTGTTCCAACGATGTATTCAGGACAATTCAACTTCAAAGTTAAGCTCCCGAAATTAACACGGCATTCTAAAATCAGTGTGCGTCTTTTTACTATATGAACGAGCAACTTCACAAAGCGACGTTACCATGAGTTGCTCGATTGTGTTTCGCACGGCCGTTTGCTTGTGACTGCATTTTTTCCGATGCCCGGCGACACTATCACTGGCCTTAAACCAGCAGCACATTCACGCATAGGAAGCGATGAAATCAGGCGCACTGCCCCTGCTATTTAATCAGTTTTCACAACCGCTCGACGAACACGTTGTCGCGCCAGCAGGCATTCCTTTTCGTGCTGACGGCGATATCGTTGCTCTTCAATTGCTGGGTGAATTTCAAGCCGGTGAACTGGTAACCTAAGTCCTTGTTGAAGATATCCGTTCCGTCGCAATGACGGATCGCCTGATGTACTGCCTCGATGCAGAAATCCGTTGTCAGCCTATTCGATACATGCCATGACAGCACGCGCCGCCTGGCCCGGACGTGGTTCGTCGGGCGACCCTCAGATTGCGCAGCAGGTACGGATAGACCGGATGTGCGGGACGCAGGAGTACCGGAGTCAACCAGATCCGAGATTCTTTGGCATTCCAACAAAACGATGGCTGCACATTACAGCATGGCCCAAATCGTTGAAATCTTTGAGGCTTTGGAAAAGATTAATGACGAAACGAACCGCTGGAACATCAGCCTTGCAAGCTTGATACGTGAAGTGAGTCTTGGACGAGTCATCCAAAAGTCACCCACACAAAAGGAAATGGCCTAGAGGTATTCTCTCTAGGCCATTGATATTACTAGGTATTACTGGTGCGGCTGGCAGGAATCGAACCCACGACCCCTTGGTTCGTAGCCAAGTACTCTATCCAGCTGAGCTACAGCCGCGCAGGCCGAAATTATAGCACTAGTACAACTCGTTTTGGAAGCGCTGAATTTTCCGATCTTGCCGATCAGATCAGGGACGACTTCGCCAATTCAACCGATAACTTTCTTGACAACCTCCGTCAAGCGTTGCGGATCGAAAGGCTTGACCAACCAACCGGTTGCACCGATTGCCTTTCCCTTCATTTTCATTTCATCGCTTGCTTCGGTTGTCAGCATCAAGATCGGGACGCGCTGATAACCTAACAATGCGCGCAGCGATTTTATTAACGTCAAACCATCCATGCGCGGCATATTCTGGTCGGTCAACACCAGATCAAAAACTTGATTTCGCGCTTTTTCCAAGCCGTCCTGTCCGTCCACTGCCTCAGTTACCTGATAGCCGGCTGCCTTCAGGCTAAACACTACCATTTGCCTTAAAGAACCCGAGTCGTCTACCGCAAGAATTGTTTTTGCCATTTGCACTCCGCTATTGCCATTTCATGTCGGCATTATCCAATACCCGGAGCGCTGGTAGTAAGGTGATCTCTCGTGTCTTGGGTTATAGCTGACGCTTTGTCAGGGTTTTCACTTGCGAGGTCGAGTGAAATAACAATACTGCCTTCGATGCAAGGAAGTACCTTTTCCCGAGCGTATAAAATGCCATATCGGCAGGAGGATTGCTTGGGTTTGGCGCGGAAAAGCGAGTGTGATGTCAATATTTTATGATGCCGACTGGCAATATGTTGTGTCACTGGCACAATCAGAAAATATCTTTACCGCGTTTATTTAGAGATGGCGCACCTTTCCGTGAAGTATTGAAGACTGGCTAAATGTGGCGCCGTAGATGCCGATGCGCGTCTTCTCAATATTGCACCCTCAATGAAAATAGTTCAATTGCTTATCTATAAAATCAGGAGCGAGTGATTTTATTCAGGGTTTGCGAATATAAAGATCCTGCCCTGCCTCATTGATTTGGCGCCGCAATGCGCGCCGCTCTTCCGGCGAAAGTCTGCTGTGTTTTTTAAAATCTTCTTCCGACGCGCGATTCGAGTCCGGATACTGATAGCTACGCGCTGCCTGAGCTTTGCTCTGACTTATTGAATCTTGCTGCGGACGCTCGGCATGTCCCGTGTCATGTGCGCCACGTGCCTGCCCGGGATTTGCGTACGTGACCACGGCGGTTACCGATAGCAATAATGACAGACCGATTTTTTTCACCAGCAGACTCATGACAGGCTTCTTCCCCAACGCTTGGGCGGCAAGACTTCACCACAAGATCGCAGTTTATGCCGCTTTATAGAGACTCGTAAGTCGATTTTAGTAAAGTATGTAACACTTTGTAATGCCTTGTATTATCGAGGTTTAAAGCGTGGCTTCTGACGTTACCATAGCGACATGAATACTACAAATCCCCCAATCACCAAAGATCAGCAACATCAGCCCAAAATTCTTGTGGTCGACGATGACATTCGCCTGCGCGACCTGCTTCGGCGCTATCTCACAGAACAGGGGTTTCATGTTGTGACCGCAGAAAATGCGCAGGCAATGAACAAGCTATGGCTGCGCGAGCGTTATGATTTGCTGGTGCTGGACTTGATGCTTCCAGGCGAAGATGGCCTGTCGATTTGTCGCCGGTTGCGCGGGGCGAGCGATCAGACACCCATTATCATGCTTACCGCAAAAGGTGAAGATGTCGACCGCATCGTCGGCCTGGAAATGGGCGCCGATGACTATCTTCCCAAGCCGTTTAATCCGCGGGAGCTGGTCGCGAGAATCGCTGCCGTGTTGCGCCGAATCGCACCTGAAGAAGCGCCTGGCGCACCCTCCGAGACACCGCAAACATTTACATTCGGCGATTTCCAGCTCGATCTCGGCACCCGCACGCTCCGTAAAAACGGCGAATCGATTCCATTGACCACTGGGGAATTTTCCGTGCTCAAGGTATTTGCCCGACATGCGCGGCAACCGCTCTCGCGCGAAAAGTTGATGGAACTTGCCCGTGGCCGTGAGTATGAAGTATTTGACCGAAGCCTCGATGTACAGATATCCCGTTTACGCAAGCTGATCGAGCCCGACCCATCCAATCCGCTTTATATACAAACCGTATGGGGCCTCGGGTACGTCTTCATTCCCGAAGGCCAGCCTCGTTAATTCGCCGACCAAACTCCGACAAATTAAATCGAATGCCTTTTGCACAAAATCGGGTGGCCTGGCTAAAAAGCGGCCTGTTCTGGCGGACCTTCGTCTTGCTGGCATTCCTGATCGCGGCAAGCATGGCCGCCTGGGTCGCCAGCTATCGTATGGTGGAAAGGACGCCGCGCGCCAACCAGATCGCTGCGCAAGTGATCTCGATGGTCACGATTACCCGCTCCGCGCTAACGCATTCGGCGCCGGATTCGACGCGCGAGCTGTTATTTGAGCTCGCGAGCAATGAAGGAATCCGTATTTATCCACGCGAACAGACGGACAAGGTCAAGCTGCCGCCGGACTCGGGCCTGATGCCGGTTATTCAATCGAGTGTGCGGAGCAGGCTTGGCGATGAAACCAAGTTTGCAGTCAAGGTCAATGACATCGCCGGATTCTGGGTAAGTTTCAATATTGAAGACGATCAGTATTGGCTGATGCTTGAACGGGAGCGCGTCGAACGCACTTCCGGCATCCAGTGGATCGGATGGGCCACGGTAACGATGCTTCTTTCACTTGTCGGTGCAGTCTTCATTTCGCGCTTGATCAATCAGCCGCTGGCGCAATTAACGGCGGCGGCTCGGGCGATAGCGAGAGGGCAACAGCCGGAACCGCTACCGGAACAAGGACCCACCGAAATCAGGGAAGCCAATAGAAGCTTCAATCAAATGGTGGACGACCTGAATCAGGTCGAATCCGATCGTGCCGTCATTCTCGCCGGAATTTCGCACGATCTCCGTACGCCGATATCACGGATGCTGCTAGAGGTTGAAATGGCCAAGCTTACGGACGATGCAAGGCAGGGCATGCAGTCGGACTTGGCACAAATGGATGCAATCATTTCGCAGTTTCTCAATTATGCGAAGCCGACCGATAGCGCCAGCTTTACCGCAATAAGCTTAAGCGTTCTGCTGAGTGATGCTGCACGCGAAGCAACCCGCTTGCCCGATGTCCAGATTGTCACAAATATTGCTCCCAATATTGAGGTAGCCGGCAACGCAACGGATCTGAAACGAGTAATCAATAATTTGATCGAAAATGCGCGGCGCTACGGCAAGACGCCTAAAACGGCGGTTTCCAGTATCAGCATCAACTGTACCGTCGAAGCCGGTAAAGCAGTGGTCGAAGTCGCCGATCAAGGTATCGGAGTGCCGGAAGGCGATATCGAATATCTGATGCGTCCGTTCACGCGTATGGACACGGCCCGCGGACAGGCGAATGGGGCTGGCCTGGGCCTCGCAATTGTTGATCGGGTTATCCAGGGCCACGGCGGAAACCTGCGATTATTCAATCGCAACGGCGGCGGCTTGGTGGTGCAGATCGTATTGCCTAACGCAAAGCTACAGCGTGCCGCGGCGTAGTGCCGGACACTTCATTGCGTCTTACGTTAGATCCTGAAGCAAGGAAACCATTGCCTCATGCGGCAATTCCTCAAGATGCGCCGGATAGTTTGGGTGATCGCATCCAAGCATCATTTGCGCACCACTTTTCAGCGCATCTTTCATTCCCTGTGTCAGTTCAAAACGGACGAAATGGACGGCAGACGTCTTATCTGAATTCTCGCGGTCCAGATCTTCATCGGCAATCGCGTACACGCGCTCTTGCCCTTCTACCTGAATGAACAATCGATCCTCGATTCCAATCAACTTGGCAAGCGCTGCCCTGCGTTCGGTTTCGTTGGTATATTCGATCAGCATGGTCGCCTTGAAATTGCTGCCATCCGGTACCAGCGGATTGTATGCATCAAGTTCTGATTGAATACCTTCTTCGTCGAAGATCTTTTCGATTCGCAGCATTTCCTGCACCTGGTATCGGAGCGTCATCTCGTCCTCAAACAGCAACGACAGGTGATTGCCAAGCTGAACCGTGCGATTCTTCTTGTGCTTGATGACCTCGGCGCGCATTTCAGGACGGGCCTTGGCATACGCCTCAAGCGTCAGCAAACTCTCGCGCGAAATTGCCATTGGCACATTTCTCCTTAATCGTCGTGATTGCCGGTAATCGGACCTGCTTTGAAAAGCGCCTCACGCAATTCATGATCCATTTTCGGGTCCCGGCGACGAATCCATTCCAGCACCATTGCTGCGTGCTCTTTTTCCTCATCGCGATTGTGCGCGAGAATCGCCTTCAATTCCGGATCCGTCGCAGCATCGACGCGCTGGTTATACCAGTCCACCGCTTCAAGTTCTTCCATCAACGATGTAATTGCGCGGTGCATATCCATCGTTTCTGCGGAAAGTCTGTCAATCGGTTCGTGATAGCCTTCGTTCGCCATACTTTTACTCCAATCAGATATCGTAAGCTTTTCGCAATAGCGCCAATGGATGCGCCATCTCGGTTTTTTTCAATCCTGCCTCCGACATGCCTTGTTCAATATGATGTCCCGCAAGCTGGCAGTCTGAAGAAATGTAATCCGGTTCGTTGTTAGCCATCGCCTTGAATACCGGCTTGCCGATTTTCATCGCGGTGCGATGAAATTCCTTTTTTACGCCGAAGGTGCCGGCATGGCCGGAACACCGTTCCACGATATTCAGTGTCGTATCAGGAATCAGCTGCAAAGTTTCCGCCGTCTTTCTCCCGACGTTCTGCACGCGCGAATGGCAAGGTATATGGTATGACACATTTCCGAGCGATTGCTTGAAATCGGTTTTCAACAAGCCGTCGCGATTGCGCGCAATGAAATATTCGAACGGATCCCACATCGCTTCCTTGACCAGTTGCGTGTCGGAGTCGCCGGGAAACATCAGCGGCAGTTCCTGCTTGTACATCAGCGTGCACGACGGAATCGGTGTCAGGATCGCATATCCTTGCTTTGCCAGCGCCGCGAGGCGCGCAATATTGACGTTCTTTTTTTTCTCCACGCTCTCCAGATCGCCCTGCTCCAGCTTCGGCATTCCGCAGCAAGCTTCCTTGTCCACCAGTACATAGGGAATTTCATTGTGGTTCAGGATTGCCAGCAGATCATGCCCGACGCCAGGTTCGTTATAGTTCACATAGCAGGTCGAGTACACGGCGACTTTGCCGGGAGTAAGTGCACCGTCCCTCACCGGATGCGCTACGGATGCTGCAGCATCCGAGCGAAACTTCTTTGGCGCAAATTCGGGCAACCATGCATTGCTGTCGACGCCGAGCACATTTTCCAGCGCATTGCGTGCGATTTTTGTTTTATTTACCGCGTTGACGGACTGGGTCACTATCGGGATTCCCGCGAACTTGCCCAGCGCATCGGGGTTCGACAGAAATTTATCCCGGAACACGACTTCGCCTTTCTTGAACTTGACTGCTTTCGCACGCAACATCAGGTGCGGGAAATCGACGTTCCACGAGTGCGGCGGCGTGTAGGGACACTTGGTCATGTAGCACACGTCGCATAAATAACACAGGTCAACCGCCTTCCAGTAATCCTTCTTGTCAACGCCATCGACTTCCATTGTCGGCGATTCGTCGACCAGATCGAACAGCGTAGGGAAAGTACCGCACAGCGACACGCAACGGCGGCAGCCATGGCATATATCGAAAACGCGCTCCAGCTCTTTATTAAGCGAATCTTCGTTGTAGAAATCGTCGCTCTTCCAGTCCAGCGGATGACGAGTGGGAGCTTCGAGGTTGCCTTCTCGGTTCGACATGGGATCTCGGTATGGAAACGGATAATGTCATTCGGTCGTCAGCGCAACGGCTATTGGAACCGGCTTGCGGTCAACCTCCATAGCGCAGGCTTCGGAAGCGTTGTGCGATGCGAGTTGGCGATGGACCCGTAATCCAACTGCGCATCTCTTGACCAGGGCCGCCAATCCGCATGAACCTCCCCCGTTGATGGGGAAGGTTCGATGCGCTTCATTCGCGGCTTAATCGACGAGTGCGTCGAGCGCTTTCTGATAGCGATTCGCATGCGAACGCTCAGCCTTGGCCAGTGTTTCGAACCAGTCCGCGATTTCATCGAAACCTTCTTCACGAGCAGCCTTGGCCATGCCTGGATACATATCCGTGTATTCATGCGTTTCACCTGCCACAGCAGCTTGCAGGTTCTGCCGCGATGAGCCGATCGGCAAGCCGGTAGCGGGATCGCCGACAGTCTCAAGATACTCAAGGTGGCCGTGCGCGTGTCCAGTCTCGCCTTCGGCGGTTGATCGGAATAGCGCGGCAACATCATTCTGGCCTTCGATATCCGCTTTGTTTGCGAAATACAGGTAGCGGCGGTTTGCCTGCGATTCGCCGGCAAATGCGGCTTTCAGATTGGCTTCTGTTTTGGAGCCTTTGAGGTTAGCCATGTATGTCTCCTAGATAGTGATCGGTATGATGGAATCGCCAACGCGCCCTGCTTTTCACATGTACGGCACGCCCATTGAAATTCTTTAGTCTTTGCCCGAATTTCCATTGCATTGTGAGCGCTTGTTATCAATTTCCCAAATTGGCAAATTCAATTCAGCTCATTGTGAAAAGCAATGAGTGTTCAGACCCGAGGAGAAGTTTAGTATTTGGTGGATTGCCGACGAAATCGCAGAACGCGATGGCCGAGATCCAGCACTAGCTACGAAAGTCGCCATCTCAAAGCACCGCTTTTTTTAACCGAAGTGCCGGTGAATGAAGTCGATTTGGTTGGCCAATCCAGAGGATGGGGTGGCGAGGGGGCCTCCGGAACCGCGGGTTAGGTCAGATTGATGCCCGCAATGACATCGCCATTGATAAGGCCGGCAAGCAACCGGCCATTACTCGCATTCGGCAGTCGCCGGCGTGAATTTGTCCCACCAGTCCTGCGCGGCTTGTTCGCCATGCTGCTTCAAGAGATAAAAGTAACCTGCATGGGCCGCCTCTTCGGCCAGGCTCGCATCATTATTGGCCGCAACAGTCAGGTGCTCGAGTCCGAGGTCATTATTTTCATCCAGCAGAATGCGGCCATACAGATAAGCCGCCTTTGGAAACGGACCGCCAGGCTGCCGCAGAAGATCTTCCAGTACCGGTTTGGCTGCTTCCAGTGAATCAAACTCGGCCCTCAATGATGCCAGTTCTTCTTGTTCGTGCATCTGGAAATCGGAAAGATCGCGCATGCGAGACTTGGAGCGCGCAGCATTATGGAATTTCGCATCCCAGGTTTTTTTCTCCTGTTGCCACCACTCTTGATCAAACTCTTCGACGATACGCTTGGTCGCATCTTCTAGCAGCGCAGCAGCCGCGGTTACCTTGACACGTGCCGGAAGCAATCCAGGCTGCGCGAGCGCCTCAACCCGATCGCGCAGTGGCGGATGAATATCGTGCAGGATCGGATTTTCCATCCAGGCTTCGGTCAATCGCTCCCTCGTTGCCCACTGATCATAGCTTGCATCGAAAGCGGTTCGCATTGCCGCAAACGGCATGAAGGTCGGGCGTGGATTGCTTTCTGCCTGTTTCATTAACTTCGGCCAGAACTCTTCCTGGATCCATCGCCCGAGCAACGCATCCCGAATCAATCCGTTGGACCTGATTTGCGCTCCGAACATTCTGGTAGAAGCAACGTCGGCTTCCAGGCCGCTTTGCCGCAGGAATACGGCCGTATTAGCCACGTAATACCCCATGAAGAAACGCATGATGGAGGCAAGCAAGGCATTGCCGCGGCCGGCATTCGATTTACGGCCGACCTGCCCGCTTAACGCAATAAATGTCGCATTTTGCCGATACACGCGGGCAGCCAGCCTTCCATGGGCACCACAGAGGTAACCGTAATCGCGCGCTATGGTCGAAAGCATTTCCTTGGCCGGAACGCCCAGCATGTATGGAAGTCCCAATATCAGGTAATTGGTATATCCGCCGAAAATGGCGCGCGTTCGCAACGGCAAAATTCGGGCACTGTAATCGCGTGTGATCAATACATGGTCGATTGCCGGTCCATCCAGCTTCTTGCACATTTTGTCGAGCGTTTCGAACAGCCTTGGCGCTTCGCTGCGCGTAATCGCGCGCCCATCGGGAATTTCCAGCGGGATGAAAAATATCCGTAATGCCACGACCGCAGCGCTCAACGCAACCGCAGTCAGTCCGATGTACAACATTGAGTCGATACGGGAATTGTCAGATGCCAACTGCCAGCCGAAGTAAACAAGTAACGCAGTCGCCAGTAAAGCGCCAAATACCAGCACATGCATCACACTGGAAGCGACCAGGGCTTTGCCGCGAGATCCGTCTGCGCTGCCTGCCGCCTTGCTTTTCAACCGCTCCATAAGGCTTTCATCCATGTAACTTTCCAAGATGCTCTCCCTACATCATCGCGTAATTGCCACTAGACGCCCGTCCAGCGAAGCAGATCAGCGGGACATAATCCTTTGCTGCATACATCGTTGTATCCAATAAACGCTGCCGCGTAAACGATTTCCGGTTTCAATTCATGCAGCAATCCCGTTCCTGGGAAGAGCGGCACGCGCATGCGCTATCGTTAATAACGCCAAGGGACCTATGCTGTCACGAGAATCGTTGAGTCAGAACGAAGGACATGCGGAAGTTATTTTGGCATGGCATTTGCTCTATGGCAATAATTCTACACAACTTTGTGCAGAAGACCGTCGCGTTTTCAGGAGCAGTCACTCGGATATTTCGTTATTTCCAGCGCCTGGAGTTGTGCTTTTGCGATTTGCCGCAGGTTTGTTTCGATTGGCGCCGCATAGCTAACGCATCGTTGACTTCCATAGAATGCAAAGTCTCAAGATGCCTGAAGCGATTGGCCGAGTGCCCCGCATGCGAAGAGATATAGCTGAGGTGCGTGCCGGAACGTGTACCAATTTCCCAACAGCACCGCCGCCGGTATGTGCCCAAACCGTTAGCGGGAATAGACCAATGCAATTGCCTCTGCCGCTATTCCTTCTTCCCGGCCCAAATAGCCGAGTTTTTCATTGGTTTTGGCTTTGATATTCACGCGGTCAGGCGCCAGACCCGTTGCTCGAGCCACGTTGGTAACCATTTGGGCGATATACGGCGCCATTTTGGGCGCCTGGGCAATGATTGTTGCGTCGATATTGCCGATTGTGTATCCGGCTACCTGGAGTCTGTTCATCGTCTCGGCCAGCAATGCGAGTGAATCGGCGCCGGAAAATTCAGGCGACGTATCTGGAAAATGCCGCCCGATATCGCCCAATCCGGCAGCGCCGAAAAGCGCGTCGGTAATGGCATGCAGCAAAACATCGGCGTCCGAGTGCCCGAGCAGGCCGGTCGGGTGCGGGATCGTCACACCGCCGATGACAAGCTTGCGTGCCGGTACCAGCGCATGGCAATCGTAGCCCTGACCGATACGGAATGCGGGAAAGTCGCTCATGAAATATCCTTCAAAAATAATTCCGCCCAATGCAGATCCTGCGGCAAAGTCACCTTGAAGTTGCGCAAGCTGCCTTCCACCAGCAGGGGACGCATTCCCAGCGCCTCGACCGCACTCGCCTCGTCGGTAACCTCGCCCGCATTTTCCAACGCCCGACGCAATAACGCATAACGAAACATTTGCGGAGTCTGTGCAGCCCATAGGCGCTCGCGTGACACGGTTGATTCGACGCGGTGGTCTATATCGCTGCGCTTGAGCGTGTCGGCCAGCGGCATTGCGAGCAGCCCGCCGGTTGGATCATCCGCCAGCGCACATGTCAGCTTGTCAATCAACTCAGTAGTCAATCCCGGCCGCGCCGCATCATGTACCAGCATCCAGTCCGTATTGCCGACTTGCTCGCGGATCGCACGCAATCCATTGAGAACCGATTCACGCCGCGTCGAACCTCCGTTGTACAGAACGGTAATCCGCCCGTCGGCTTGCGGCAGGTCCGAAATCACGTCCTGTATATATCCGTCGTGGGCGCCAACCACCACAAAGGTATGCTGAATCACCTGCGAAGCGGAAAATGTGTCAAGCACATGGCTGAGCATAGGCTTTCCGGCGAGCTGCAAATATTGCTTCGGCTGCTCGCCCCCCATGCGAACGCCAATGCCGGCGGCAGGAATCAGAGCAAAGTACTTTGGAGGCATCGTTTTACGTTGAAATGGAAGTTTCCGGGAAAATTCTTGAGTGGTAGTACCCGGGCAGAACACGACTTCGCATTCTTTCACTCAGGCCGCAAAGAGGAGCTTGGTTTATAATCGCATCATAAATTTTTACTGTCAAACCGGATAATCCAGTTCCATGTTTGACCTGTGCGGCATTTAAGATGTCGAGATTCGATGTCGTTCGATCCTAGAAAAACTCTCCCCAAATCCGGCACACGCTTCGCGCTTCCGACAGCACACGGCTCGGCCGATGCTTACGCGCTCGCTCAAGCAGCGGTCGAGCTGAAATCCCAGAAGCGCATACTTGCGGTCGTGGTTGCGAACGCTACCGACGCGCAGAGACTGCTTTCGGAAATTCCCTGGTTCGCGGAAAACAAGCAAGCCGAACTGCGCTGCCATTTGCTACCGGACTGGGAAACGCTTCCCTACGATGCGTTCTCCCCGCACCAGGATCTGGTTTCGGAGCGGCTGGCAACCCTGTACGAAATTCAGAACGGCCAGTGCGACGTATTGATCGTGCCAGCCACTACAGCGCTGCTGCGCATGGCGCCGCCGGCATTTCTGGCCGCGTACACGTTCTTTTTCAAGCAAGGCGAAACGCTCGATGAAACCAAGCTGAAAGCGCAACTGACGCTGGCCGGATATAGCCATGTGGCGCAGGTGATGTCGCCCGGAGAATACTCGGTGCGCGGCGGCCTGATCGATTTGTTTCCAATGGGCTCCGCATTGCCCTATCGTCTCGACCTGTTCGGAAATACGAT
>JAKFFO010000128.1:0-28942 GCA_036675035.1 Oxalobacteraceae bacterium | reverse complement strand
GTGAAGAAGAAAAATTGTGGGGCTCCATGGTCAAACAAACCATGAAAAGACGCCGCCCGGGATTTACGGAATCGGCCCACGGCTATCGCTCATTCCGGGAACTGGTTGAAGACGCGCAAAAACATCATTTATTGACCATGGTACGCGACGAAAAATCCGGGCAATACACGATTCGGCTGCCATTGAACGATGAATAGGTTTTGCAGTCGATTGCTGCCGACTCGCGGTCCGATCAAGCTATCCGTCCCACGAAAATTTCTGGCAGCGTGACGACTACTTCGATTTTGCGCGGTCGGTCGGCCGCTGTCATTGGCGGTGGACCGGCCGGATTGATGGCGGCAGAAACCCTGGTCCAGGCCGGTGTGCAAGTCGATGTGTACGATGCGATGCCGTCGGTCGGCCGCAAGTTTTTGCTGGCCGGAAAAGGCGGCATGAACATTACGCACGGCGAGCCGGAGGAAATGTTTCTGTCGCGCTACGGCGCCCGCCGGGATCAAATGACGCCGCTGATTGCTGCGTTCGGTTCGCAATCCTTGCGCGAATGGGTGCACGGGCTTGGAATCGATACCTTTGTCGGCTCGTCCGGACGTATATTTCCGACCGATATGAAAGCAGCACCGCTACTGCGCGCATGGCTGCATCGCTTGCGCGCCGCCGGAGTGCGTTTTCATATGCGGCATCGCTGGACCGGCTGGGCCGAGGACGACGGCATGCGCATGCTTCAATTTTCGGCGCCGGACGGCGAACGCGTGGCGCACGCCGACGCCGTCATATTGGCGCTGGGCGGCGGCAGCTGGCCGCGCCTGGGTTCCGACGGTGCGTGGACCGCGCTGCTTGCAAAGCAAGGTCTATCGATCATTCCGCTGCGGCCTGCCAACTGCGGCTTCGATGTCGGCTGGAGTGAGCACTTCCGGACTCGTTTCGCCGGACATCCGGTCAAAGCGGTCAGCGCTGCATTTAACGACAGCACAGGTTCCGCATGGCGCCGCCAGGGTGAATTCGTCGTGACCGAATCGGGCGTCGAAGGCAGCCTTGTGTACGCATTGTCGGCACCAGTTCGCGATGAGATTGCCGCATCCGGCAGCGCTTTGCTATTGCTTGACCTGGCACCCGGCAAGAGCTTGCAGCGCATCATCGATGAGATCGCGCACCCGCGCGGCTCGCGCTCGATGTCCAGTCATCTGCAAAGCCGTGCCGGCATTGCAGGCGTCAAGGCCGGCTTGCTGCGCGAACTGTTGCCGGCATCGGTTTTCGCAGACCCGGCCCGGCTCGGTGCCGCAATCAAGGCGCTGCCGGTCCGGCTGGTTGCCCCGCGACCGATCGAAGAGGCGATCAGCAGCGCCGGGGGTGTCGCATTCGAATCGCTCGATGCGCAACTGATGATCCGGTCGATGCCGGGCGTGTTCTGTGCCGGCGAGATGCTGGATTGGGAAGCGCCAACCGGTGGTTATCTGTTAACGGCGTGTTTTGCCAGCGGACGCCGGGCCGGTGCGGGCGCATTGCAATGGCTTGACCAGAATCCCGGCCGTTCCGATGCGGCATCGATGCGCACCTGATGCCCCTTCTGTATTGCGGCGTCAATACTCCCTCATCTGGCCGGACAGCATCTCCTTCATCGGCTTTGAGTTGGCCCTCCAGAAATTCAACGGCTTTTGCTGGAGCAGTTTCAATCTTGCGGGCCAGCCGATGCCGGCACGCCTTGCGTGCGGCGGCGGCGCAGTCAGATTGAAACTGCTCTAATATGGCGGCACAGACGCCGTGGTTCGGCGAGTCGGCCCGGAATCCGTCCGGGCCGTGAAACCATCTGCCCAGAAAGGCGAATGATCGATGCATCCCGTGCTGGTTGCCTTCGGGCGCGCAATACTGTCGCAATTGCATTTCAGAATGCTGATGCTGACCGTCCTGCCCTTTGTGCTGTCTGTACTGATTTGGGGCATCGCGCTGTGGATCGGCCTGCAACCGATGATCGACTGGATGCACGCCTATTTTTCCGCGCATGATGGATTCCGTATCGCCGGCGATGTCCTCGGCTCGTTCGGCCTGGATGCGCTCAAGACCGTACTGATTCCGTTGCTCGCGTTGTGGCTGCTGTTGCCGCTGATGATCCTTACTGCGCTGATGTTCGTCGGCACGCTGGCCATGCCCGCGATTACCGGACATGTGGCCAGCCGGGACTATCCGGAGCTTGATCGGCGCCGGGGTGGGTCGTTGTGGGGCAGCTTGTGGACATCGTTTTCGTCGTTCCTGGTTTTTCTTGTGCTGTGGATCGTCACGCTGCCGCTGAACCTGATCCCTCCGCTGGCCTTTATTGTCCAGCCTTTGCTGTGGGGCTGGCTCACGTATCGGGTAATGGCATATGATGCGCTGGCCGAGCATGCAACCGAACAGGAACGCACCGAAATCATGCGTATCCACCGCTGGCCGTTCCTGATGATCGGCGCGATTGCCGGCGCGATGGGCGCCGCGCCGACCCTGCTGTGGCTTGGCGGTGCGATGGCATTCATTCTGTTTCCGCTGCTGGCCGGCGTATCGATATGGCTGTACGTGCTGGTGTTTACATTCAGCGGATTGTGGTTCCAGCACTACTGCCTGGAAGCGTTGGCAAAATATCGGGCGGCCGGGATGGAAATCATTGTGTCGTCACCACCACAACGCAAGTTGAAAGATCTTAACTGAAGGCCGGATCGCAACACGGCGAGCTCCGGCACAATCAGTGCAACTGACGATGCGCACTGCCGCTATTGAACTACGCATTTCATTATTCACAACAGGTAACTCTTGTCATGGCATTCGGACTCATCATCATCGGCGACGAAATATTATCCGGCAAACGCACGGACAAACATCTGCATAAAGTAATCGAATTGCTGGCGGCCAGAGGTTTGCAACTCGGCTGGGCGGAATATGTCGGCGATGACCCGTCCAGAATCACGGCAGTACTTCGGCGAACGCTGGCAACCGACGATATCGTGTTTTCAACCGGTGGCATCGGCGCCACACCGGACGACCATACACGCCAATGTGCAGCGGCGGCGCTGGGTGTGCCGCTGCTGCTGCATCCGGATGCAAAAGCAAAAATTGAAGAACGCATTGCCGAGGTCGCGCGCGAAACCGGCGCCGAACTCAATCTCAGTGCCGCCGATAATCAGCATCGATTGAAGATGGGCGAGTTTCCCCAAGGCGCCCGGATCATTCCGAATCCCTACAACAAGATTCCCGGTTTCTCGCTGTCGAACGGCGGCGCTGGCGCGCATTACTTTGTTCCCGGGTTTCCGGTAATGGCATGGCCGATGATCGAATGGGTGCTTGATACCGTCTATTCGCATCTGTTCCACCAGGCTGCGTGGCTGGAAAGATCGGCACTTGTGTTCGGTATGATGGAATCGGCGCTGACGCCGATGATGGAAGCGATCGAAGCGTCCTTTCCGCGGACCAAGGTGTTCAGCCTGCCCAGTGTCGGCGATACCGATACCAGGCGGCATATAGAACTGGGCGTCAAGGGGGACCCGGCACAGGTAGTCGCGGCGTTTGAACGCCTGCTGGGAGGATTGGACCAGTTCGGCGCGGAATATCAGCTGGTCCCGTAAAGCAAATCGCAGACGCCGGCCAAGACCGGAACCGCTAACCTGCGCTTGCTTCGCTTGGCGCGACGGCATTGCGAAACCATTTCAAGCGGTCGTAGGTTCTGTATCCGAGTCGCTGATACACCGGTTCACCAAACGGGCTGGCCTGCAGGGTAACCACTGAAGCGCCATCCAAAAAGCCCGCGTTGGTAACCAGCGCCGTGCAAACCGACGCCAGCCCCAATCGCTGAGCGTCGGATGCAGTACCTACCCAGTATACGCCGGCACCGCCCGCGCTCTTGATTACCAGAGCAGTGGCAATCGGTTGTTCATCGCGATACAGCACACACCCGATCAGTTTTCTGGCCGCGATACGCGCCGGGTCCGCAAACAGCACACGGGTTTCTGCCGCCGGCAATCCCAGCGCCTGATATGCGTCGGCGTTCACGATTGTGGCATCTCGTATGTGACGCTCGCCCGCAAAGTGCTCGACTCGAATACCGGCCTTGAGATCGGGAACAACAACCGGCGCATCGACCAGCATGCACGGAGAATCCGAACGCTGGATGAAACCCTGTTCTTTCAATGTACTCTCAAGGTCGCCGTCCCGGCTTCCCCTTGCAAACACCGTGAAACCGCGCTTCCTGCGGCCGAAAAAATCTTTTGCCTTCGTGATGACCTCAAGTGCCGGAACCTCCGGATCGACCCTGGCTACGCAATTCCTGTATGCACCTGGAAAATTTGTTGCGCCGGCGACCAGCAATATGCCGTCCTCCTCGACAAGTTCGCACGGCGACTGCCAGCGCGCTTGCTCGCGTATCGATTCCAGTATATTGTCATCCGCAAGATCATGTAAATTTTTCGCCACTCACCCTCCGTCGAATTTCAATGTAATGGTCCGACCTTACCCTTCGCGCGCCAGCGAAAGGAACTCGGTGCGCAACGCCAGATTCGGCTGCAGCTCTCCGAGCATTGCCGACGTCACGGTTTCTTCGCCTGGCGTGCGTATGCCGCGGCTTTCCATGCACATATGGCGGCAGCGTATCACCACCCCGACCGCCTTCGGCTCCAGATGCGTCATCAATGCATCTGCAATCTGACTGGTGAGCCGCTCCTGGACTTGCAGTCTCTTGGCGAAACAATCGACCAGACGGGTCAGCTTCGACAAGCCGACGATTTTCCCATTCGGCAGATAGCCAATAGTCGCCTTGCCAAAGAACGGCGCCAGATGATGTTCGCAATGGCTATACACCGGAATGCCGCGCACTACGATCAGTTCATTGTATTGTTCGGCGCCGTCGGCGAACGCCTTCAGCAGCTCCGCCGGGTCTTGTTCGTAACCCGACGTCCAGTGCTTCCACGCTTTGGACACGCGCGCGGGCGTGTCCAGCAACCCGGCTCGATCGGGATTCTCGCCCAACGCAAGCAGCAGGCGGCGCCAATCCTGTTCAGTGAAATGTGGCTCAGACATGTTTGTCCTTCTGTCGTAAATTTCGATTGCCGATGCACGGCCCTGAATGCGCCGCTCATCACGATGATGCATTGCATGAATCGCATTATGACTTGGATGCCCATCCCGTGTTGTTCACAATATAGTGCAAAAAAAACAAATCGATGGATATCTGTCATTTGCCATGATGCGATGCAGTTTTTGAGCTGCAGTGAAGATCGGCCACGGAACTTTGCTTCTAATCCGGATCGTGGCCATTTTCAGCGAATCGAAAAGCGTTTTTTGTATCCAGACGGCGTAAGCCCGACATGTCGTTTGAACAAACGCCGAAACGCGCTTTCGTCAACGTAGCCAGCGCGGTCGACAATGTCTGCGAACGATAAATTGGTAGTTTCAAGCAAGGCCTTTGCATGTTCAAGCCGGATTTTCTGCAGGTATCCGAGCGGCGTGTCGAGCATCTCGTCACGGAATTGGCGCAACAGCGTACGCGGGCTCACTGCGAATTGCGCCGCGACTTCGTCAATCGAGATCTGGCCGGAAAAATTCCGGCGGAGCCATTTGCAGACCTGCGCGACCAGCGTGTCTTTGCCCTGTGCATCGAGACTGCCGAATACAAAAGGTGCCTGGGACCGCCTGTTAGGCTCAAGCAGCATCACTTTCGCAACCTTCTGCGCCAGATCAATATCTCCGAATCGCTCGATCAGCTTCAGGCCCAGGTCGTATGCGGCGGTAACGGCGCCAGCACAGAACACGCCGTTATCTTCCGTCACGATTGCATTGAGTTCCAGCGTTACCGAAGGATAGCGTTTCGCCAAAACACCGTTGAGCAGCCAGCTAGTCGTCGCGATGCGTCCGTCCAGAGCGCCTGCTTCAGCCAAAAGGAAGGCGCCGACACACATCGATGCGACGGAAATATTGCGCTGTGCAACTTTCCGGATGAACGCAACTTCCGGCGCAAGCAGAGCGAGCCGCTCGATCAGCACCCGTGCATTATCAAAATCAAGCCCCGGCACGATCAGCATGTCGCCATCGAATCGACGGGCGATGCCTACCTCGATGCGGGTGCCGTTTGCGGTCGCTACCGATCGGTCGCGCAGGCCGATCAAGTCACAAGCCAAGAGTTCTTCCTTGCTTTTTGGATTTCGACGCGACCACAGCTTGTTCGCGATATGGAACAGGTCTGCAATGGCCATCACTTCTGATGCCATGCAGCCCTCATAGGCAAGGATTTTTATCCGGTGCGTCATTATGATTGTTCCGATTCTGGCCAATGGCGATTTTGGCACGAAAATAGGCGAAACAGACACTGTTTGCTTGATCGAGGCGGGATTATATTTGCATCCACATCGTGAATAGAGGTCAGCATGGAAGCAAATATCGCCTGGAAAGCGTTTTCAGTTTGCCTGGTCCTGCTGTTTGCAAAAGGATTGGCCACTTCGCTCTATCAGGCAGGTTTGAGGATCAAAGCGAAGGCGTTCATATCGCCGGAAGATGCGCGCCTGGTGCGGTCCAAATCGATGCGATCCAAACCCGTCAATGGCGAATCGGCGCAGATGCAACGGATCGGCGCGGTGTGGCGCAATGATCTGGAAAATATTCCGTACTTTTTAGTGTTGGCGTTGACCTATGTGCTTCTGGGTTGCTGGCCTGCCGGCGCAACGATTTATTTCGGAATTTTCACACTTTTCCGGTTCACGCATACCGCAGCTTATCTTTATGGTCTGCAGCCGTTGCGCTTTACCTGCTACATCGGCGGCACCGTGATTTCCTGCATTCTGTCCGCCCACATTGTCCATTCCATCTTACGCACTTGATAGCAAGGAAACCATGTCGAACCCGACAATCGGCTCTTACAAATGGGCGCACGTGACCGGCGGCACTTTACGCAGAAATGAACGCCTGCGCCTGCTCGCGCAAGCAATTTTGCTGCGCCTGACAAACATGTCCTCACGCGGCCTGCATAAAATCGGCATGTCGCGCGCCGAAGCAGCACGCATCGATCTCGATAGCATCCGGATTCCAGACACCCTGGCGGCACGCGACGCATTTGAATTGTGTACCGAGGCTTCGCCGGTTTTCCTGATCAATCATTGCCTGCGAACTTATCTGTGGGGCGCCTTGCTGGCCGCGAGAGATGAACTGCGGTATGACGAAGAATTATTCTATGTCGCAGCACTTTTGCACGATCAGGGATTGGCAAACGCCGGCCGGCAAAGAGATGACTGCAGCTGCTTTGCCGCCGCAGGGGCGCAAGCCGCCCAGCAATTTGCGCAGCGCCATCAATGGCCTGAACCAAAGCAGCAAGTGTTGGCAGATGCGATCTGCCTGCATTTGAATATCAGGGTAACGAAGCACCAAGGGATGGAAGCGCATTTGCTGCATGCGGGCGCAAGTCTTGACGTGATCGGCTCACGATACAAGCAGATTCACGTGCAGAACAGGACCCACGTTCTGAATCTATATCCGCGCGCCGGTTTTAAAGCCGAAATGGCGAGGCTGATGAAACATAATGCGACAGCGAATCCTGCATCGCGCGCTCACTTCCTGGTCACTTTGGGATTGAACCGGATGATTCGCGCGGCCCCCTTTACAGAATGAGCGCTCGCAGCGAGATCGCGAAATAATAAAACGCAACGGAAGCGGTACCGTGCGGCGATACGATAGCACCGCTTCGCAACGCAGTTGGTCTACAGCCTTGCAGATGGACTGCGTGAGACTGAAGACTTGGCAGCGCTCAGCAATTGCGTTTCTTTGGTTTCCTTGAGTGTCGCGATTTCTTCACCCAGTGCTTCAAGATCGAGTTTGGCTTTTTTTACTTTAGGGAACATTTCTTTTTCTTCTTCTTCAACGTGATGATTGACGTATTCGCCGAGAACCGTAACTTTTGCATCGTAGGTGGGATCAGAAGAATCCATTGCCTGCAATTGTTCGATCAAATCTTTTGCGCTGGCATGCTCGACTTCGGCTTCGTTCATCATATCGTCATCGTCAATTGCGTCTCGTGCCGCAGGGTAAAACACTTCCTCTTCGATTTCGGCATGTACCGTCAACTCGGCACAAATCTGTTCCACCAGGGCTTCCTTATCCGCGGCATCGCCCTTCTCTTTCAATTTATCAAAATCCTTGAAAAGCTTTTTCACTTTTTTATGGTCATCGGCAAGCATTGAAATTGCGTTGCTGGCATTTGCAGCAGTCGATTTTTTAGAAGCAGTCATAATAAGTCCCGTATTCAATAAGATTTCAAATGGACCGGACTGTTGCTCCGGATGATATTGTTGCTTTTCACTTCCAAGTCTTTATTGCGCGAGTAATCCCCTATTTCAAAATGATCTAGATCAGACGATAGCTTCAACGCATTTCAAACGCTGTCGGACATCGGCTTGATGCGATGTAGGAAATTACTGATTCAGTACGCTGAAGCCGGATATTTTCTTGGTTTATCCGTGCTGAATAGATCGCAAACATGATTTGCAAGTTCCCCTCAGTAGCCGTCCGGGAACTTGCTCGGATAAGCCTGTAATTTTGTCGAATGGCGCAAGGTAATCTAGTGTTCAATTCTTTCAATGTACGGGGTTATGCAACTATGGAACCCGACGTGCAAGTCACCGGCCGTGCCGCTACGCGCGTCGTTGCGATAACGTTTTCGGGCCCGGACATGAATGAGTCGCCGACTCGCTTTCTCGCGCATCGACGCGCGGGTGCGGACAACGCTAGAGAAATGGCGCATTTGACCGGAAAGGGCGTGATCATAACCGGATCATTTAAAGCGGCGCCGAGCCCTCTCGGGGTGGAGAATTCATACCGGCAGCGCGTTTGATTTCCTGCTTGGATTTACCTGTCGTGCCAAGCCGGTAACTGCTATTCTCGCAACTGCAGATGCGGGACAGAAGAAAAACGATTGAAAAACCGGGGGATGCAGGCTGCGCGCAGCCTCGTCTCATGCAATCCCTTCCCGTTTTTGCGGATCCGGTTTCCGATAATTCGAGACGACCATGACCATCGTTACGATCTTCAATCAGAAAGGCGGGGTGGGGAAAACCACTACCGCTCTCAACCTCGCGGCGACGCTTGCGCTCCGTGGACGCGAGCCGTATGCGATCGACCTTGATCCGCAAGCCCACCTGAGCAGCATCGCCGGAATAACCGCCGCCTCCGGCGATGATACCGTGCTGAGCCTGTTTCAACGCAATCGCACCTTGAGCGACTTGGTGCAAAACGCGCTCAATGGCATCGGCATGATACCCGGGCACATGGAACTATCGAAGATCGATACTGTATTCGGCAAAGGATACAACGTCGTGAATCGGCTCAACTCGGCGCTGCAAACGGAGCAGTTTGGAGGGCTTGAAAGGCCGGTCATCATTGATTGCTGTCCATTGATCGGCGTGCTTTCTCTCAACGCGATTTTCGCATCCGACTGCCTGATCGTGCCGGTCTCAGCGGACCACCTGTCCGCCAAAGCAGCTTTCACCATTGAGAAAACCTTGAAAGCATTGGAGCCGGTGTTAAAACGCCGCGTCAAGCGGCGTTACCTGTTAACACGTTTCGATGGGCGGCGCGGCATGGCGTGGGACGTACTGCGCATGCTCGAACAAAAGTTCGGTGACGAAGTATGTCGCACACGTATCGCGGAAAATGTCAGTCTTGCGGAAAGCCCGGCCTATAACAAGACGATTTTCGAGTACGCGCCGGCCAGTCGCGGCGCGCACGATTATGATGAACTGGTCGAAGAACTGCTCGCGGACGGCTTTATCGAGCGCCGCACCTCACTTAGAGATTAGGGTCAATATCTCTTCGATCGAGGTCGATTGGCCATATCTGTCGTCGCCCTTGATCCGGCATTGCGCAATTTGGCAATGGCGATACATCTGCAGCAGCTTGCGCTCGGCATCTCCCTGATCTTTTCCCGCGATGACGATACTGTCTATTTTCTGACCTTCCCTGGTCTGAATCGAAAAATCAAATTTCAGCATGATGTATCCCCTGGTGATGGCTGTTCTGGCAGCAGGCTGCTTTTTCTTTTTCGCTATGATGTTCCCACAATCAAAGACAGGTCAAGAGCCAGAGTGCGGCAGATCGGGCGCAAGGGTCTCACGATTGCCGGAACATCCAGGCAGCCGACCGCCCTGCGTCCATGATGGGCAGTCCGGGCAAATCCGCAAACTAGCTACACTAGTAGTAGCAATGTGCTACACTATTCGTAGCAATTTGCAATCCGCCAATTTTGCCCAGAAGGTGCCTGCCATGCCCGCACCTCGCATCGTCCCCGCCGACGCACCCTACGATCCGTCGATCGAGGAAAGCTTTTCCCGCATCATGCCGCCGGGAATCGAACCGCTTAAATTATTCCGCACAATGGCCCGCAACCCGCGTGTTCTTCAGCGCATGTTCGCCGGCAGTCTGCTCGACAAAGGCTCGATCGAGCTGCGCGATCGGGAAATCGTCATATTGCGTACCTGCGCGCGGTGCGGATCCGAGTACGAATGGGGTGTACACGTCGCAATGTTCGCGCAGCGCGCCGGATTGAATAAGCAGGAAATTGCCGCAACCTGCAATACGGCGATCAGCGAATACCCGTGGCCCGCTCGCGAAGCATCGTTGATCAAGCTGGTTGATGAACTGCACGACGGCGCTGCCGTCGCCGATTCGACCTGGGAAAATCTGATGCGATTCCACACCCCGGAGCAGGCACTTGAGCTGATCGTGCTGGTCGGTTATTACCATACGATTTCCTTTGTGACTAATGCGCTCCACGTCGATCTTGAATCGTATGCGCCCCGCTTTGGCTACGCAACATAGCTCGCGATATTTGCGTACTCGGCTACTTCTGCCGGCCCGGGGCGCCGCGACCGGCCGCCGCGACCTCTGTTGAATGGGTACGCTGCGCGTGCCAGCGCTGCAAGTGGTTGCTAACGGGTGCAGGCGCATGAATTTGCGGCAGCGAGTGCAAAACCTTGCGGCCCGCAACGCCGTCGTCGGCCTCCCATTTTTCGACCAATGCCTTGGCTTTTATGAAGGCATTCTGAAACGAGCTGCCGCTCGCCAGCGATTCCTTGAAAAAAGCGCGCCCGAAGTAGGTGAACTCGTTGTCGTCGGCACAGCCGAACGACGTCCGGTCATGCCGCGCCGCAGTAATGACCATTGTGTACTCATCCTTCACGGCATCGATGAACCCGCCGGAATAGCAAGCCGACACAACTACCACCTTCCACCGGATACCGGTTTGCTTGAGCATCGTTCCCAATTCCGACGCTTGCAATCCGCGCAGCTCCATACCGTTCTGGGCCAGGGAAAATTCATGCTGCTTCGACCCGTGGCTGGTGAGAAAAAGGAACAGGATGTCCTGTTCCTTGTCCATGCGCGCCGCCATGTGCTGCAAGGACTCACGCATACTGGTGATGGTCGCCATCGGCACAGACGCGGTTGAACTTCGGCTGTTGATCAATGCGACCGATCGCCCCTTGGTACCGAATTCCCGATCGAACTGCGCACGCACGAACTGCACTTCACGCCGAAACACCTCTTGCGCGCCGTCGCCGCCAACCGTGAGCAGGTACATGTCGATGCTGCGCGGATCCTGCGGCAACAGGCCGGCCAGTTCCCGATCCAGCAAGGCGCGCTGGTTGTACAAGACCGTCTCGACATTGATTTTGACCTGCCGCTCCTGTGCCTTGTCTTCCAGGTTCCCATAACGCCAATTGCCGGTGTCGCGCGAGCGGCCGTCCGGCCGCGGCGCTGCATACGACAGCGTTCCCGGGCCATCGTACAATCCGTACGCGAACGCGCCCTTGTACTCATCGCCGTTCGCCTGCCGGTAGACTCCCTGCCCGTGAAAGCGCCAGTTGCGGAACTCGCCATCGTAACGCGAGCCGTCCTTACCCGTCATCCGGCCCTTGCCGACCAGCTCGCCATCGACAAATCGTCCTTGGTAAACACTCGATCCGGCATCGGTGTAGACGCCCTTGCCATGCGGCTGCCAATTCGCGACGCCACCCTGATAGCGTGCGCCGTCCTTCAGCACATAACTGCCCGTGCCGGTGAATTCTCCCTTGTTGAAATCCCCTTCATAGACGTCGCCGTCCGGCGTTTGGTACCTGCCCTTTCCATGATATTCACTGCTTACGAATTCTCCGGCATATCCGCGCCCGTCCTGATAGGTCAGCTTGCCGAAGCCGCGATACTCTCCCCGTGCGAAATCACCGTCGTATGTAAATCCGGTAGAGATCAAACGTCCTTTCCCGTGGAAATAACCGTGTTCGAATTCGCCCTCGTAAGTGTCTCCGTTTGGCGTTCGCAGGCGGCCCCAGCCGTTGAATTCATCATTCAGAAATGCGCCGACGTAGATACTGCCGTCGTTCATTTCCATTCGACCCTGCCCGGCCATCATCCCGTTACGGAATGTGCCCTCGTACTTGTTGCCCGAAGCCGATCGCCACTTTCCATGGCCGGAGAACAACCCTCTGTCGAAGCCGCCCTCGTAAAGCGCACCGTTTTCCCATTCAACTTTTCCATAGCCCTGCCGAACGCCGTCGACCAGCGAGCCGAAATAGCGTCCGCCGTCGGCCGTGACGGCTGCCGGAATCGACGTCGCATCCGCGAACAGCAGCAAGGGACAGGCCAGCGACAGGCACGCACTGCTTGCAATTTGGGCAATCCGAATCGGGAAACGCATGGCTAGCTCTTTCGTTTAATTTTCTGTACCGAATGATCCGCGCCGGACCGGCCGGCGCTCTACTCTGTCTTATGGCCCCCGCCAGCGGTGAGGTGATGCGCCGCACAAAGGCATCCCGCCCGCCGCATGGCGCCGATATGCCGAATTGTGGAAACCATGGTCGTTCCTAGTACAATATCCGTCCCCAAACAAAAAAGGGATATGCGGGCAAACCGCACGATCCTGTTCCAGTGGACATATTAATTATCCTTGGTTTGATTCTGGTGAATGGCGTATTCGCCATGTCCGAAATTGCAATAGTTTCATCTAAACGAATTCGTTTGCAGAGATTATCTGAAAACGGCAGCCGCGGCGCACAAGCCGCGCTGGATCTGTCGGACAGCCCGAGCCGATTTCTTTCGACAATCCAGGTGGGCATAACGCTGATCGGGATTTTCAACGGAGCGTTCGGCGAAGCTTCGCTGGTCGAGCAGCTCACTCCCAGCCTTCAATCGCTGCCGCTCGTCGGCGCATACGCCCGCGAATTTGCTCTCGGAATCGTGGTTGTCGGCATTACCTTCGCGTCGCTGATTCTCGGCGAACTGGTTCCCAAACGAATCGCAATGCAATATCCGGAGACGGTAGCATCGCTCATCGCGGCTCCGATGCAATGGCTGTCGCGCCTGATGGGGCCATTTGTCAGGATCCTGACTGTCACCACAGAGTTTGTGCTGCGCGTGCTCGGCCTCCATCACAAGAAAGACGATGCGGTAACAGAAGAAGAGATCGCCGGGTATTTGCGCGAAGGCACCGACGCCGGTCTGTTCGAAAAAACCGAACACGACATCGTCTCGCGCGCATTGCGCCTGGATGACCAGCGGGTCGCCGCGCTGATGACACCGCGGATGGACGTGCACTTCATCGACCTGGAAGATCCGCTGGAAGAAAATCTGATCAAGATCGCCGATAGTTCCTATAACCGTTTCCCTGTTTGCAAAGGCGATCTGTCCCACATTGTCGGCGTGATCCATGCCGGCAGCCTGTTCGAGCAAACCATCCGCGGCCAGACGGTCGACATCAGCTCCGTATTGCAGCCGCCATTGTTCGTCCCTGAAACCATCAGTGCGATGCAGTTGCTCGAAACGCTTAAAAAAAATCGCGCCGAACTGGCACTGGTAATCGACGAATACGGTGAGATCGAAGGCATCGTCACGTTGAGCGACGTATTGGGCGCATTGGTCGGCGACGTGTCGATCATCGACCAGAATCATGAAGCCGATGCGGTTCAGCGCGAAGATGGATCCTGGCTGATCGATGCCGGCATCTCATTCGATCGTTTCCGTGAATTGCTCGAAACCGATGTTCATTTCCCGGAAGAATCTGCCGGCGCCTACCATACGCTGGCTGGTTTCGTGATGACCTGGCTTGGTCATATTCCAAAGATTTCCGACTACTTCGAATGGGAAGGCTACCGCATCGAAGTGGTCGATATGGATCGCAATCGAATCGACCGCTTGCTGATTACCAGGATCGAGCCGGATGCAACCGTATCGCCCGATGAACCCTGACCGAATGGAAGCGGGCACACGTCATTTCATCGCAGCTTCGTAGGCGGAAACAGCTGTGGTATCGCGGTTCGCGCGCCGCACCATAAAAATCCGCAATCGTTGCCGGAAAAACCCAAGCGGACGAAATGCCACACCTTGCGGCGCGGTGTCCTTGAGACTTGCCTGCACCAGCGCCATGCCCAGGCCCGCACTGACCAGTTCCAGCACGGTTGACGGCTCTGCCGCTTCATAGCGGATATCGGGTGCGAAGCCGGCTGCTTCGCACCCATCGATAAACTGCCGATGTGCCGCCTCGTTCATATTGCGCGGCAACGCGATAAACGCCTGTCCGTCAAGTTGTGCCGGCTTTATTGCTCGTTTGCCTGTTGCGAATGGATGATTCTCCGGCATGGCCAACACAAATGGCTCGTTCAAGACAAGGCGACTGGCGATGTTCGAGTTCGCATATGCGATGTTGTACACATGCCCGACATCGATATCACCCTGCAGCAAGGCCTCGATTTGCGCCTGTGACCGGAGTCGCGACAATCTGATTCGGATCTGCGGGTGCATTGCCTGAAACCGCCGCAGCGAATGACGCAACACTCCTGCATGCAGTGCGCCTTCGACGTAGCCGATTGAAATGTATCCGGTTTCGCCTTTGCCAATCCGCCTCGCGTGCTGCTCGACGTTTGCCGCCTGCATCAACAGCCGGCGCGCCTCCTGCAGGAAAGCCTTTCCTTCCCTGGTCAGGAATATGCGTTGCTTGCTGCGTTCGAAAAGAACAAGACCCAGCCGCGACTCCAGTTGCTGAATCTGGCGGCTGAGCGGCGATTGGGAAATTCCCAATCGATCGGCCGCATTGCCGATATGCTCGGTTTCCGCGACCGCAACAAAATAGCGAAGCTGGCGAAGTTCCAACATGAGACCTTAAAGGCATTAACTCTAGCTTATATAGTCTTGGACGGATATAACTATTATTGCGATAGTGACCATCCGACACGACAAACGGAGATCGCATGGCCCTTACAAGATTCGGCTTCATCGTTAGCGGCAAGGACCTGGATCCGACCAGGAACAGGATGACGATGGCATCTGGCAGTTTTACGATGATTGCAGTCGGAGTCTCCAGCCCCGAGCAATGCATGCGAGTCGCACTTGAAATGGTCGACGACGGCGTTCAGCTGCTGGAACTATGTGGTGGCTTCGGACCGAAATGGACCGCAAAAATTCTGGACGCAATCGGCGGAAAAATCCCGGTAGGGTCAGTCGCTTACGGTCCGGAGTCGATCGACGCGATGCATGCGCTGTTCCGGGACCCTCCAGGCTCCCGGTAATCCGGCGCACTCCGGTTTGCGGGTTCCGTCGCGTTGTCCGGCTTGGGCGGCTCGCCTTCCGCAAATCGAAGCGAAAAAACGGCTAGACCGAATCAGCCGGAGCGCCGCCGCGACTCGGCAACAGCCTGCTCAACGCTTGCGCAGTGGCTGCATCCGACGGAAAAAACGTCTCCAGCGCCAGCTCCGACAAGGTGATATCGACCGGCGTCCCGAATACGGTTGTAGTGCTGATGAACGAAAGAATACCGGTGTCGGTAATCAGTTGAAAAGGAACCGCCACTACCGGGCCCTCGGCATCGACCCGCGGCGTGGTGCCATCGCCCCGGCTCGGTGCATCATATCCAACCAGCTCGCGGTGCAATGCGATCAGTGCCTGGTCGGCGGTCGCCTCGATTTGCCGCCGCAATCTTGCCAGCAAATGAGTGCGCCAATCATGCAGGTTTGCAATCCGCGGCGCGAGGCCGGCCGGGTGCAGTGAAAGGCGTAGCACATTAACGGGCGCTTGCAGCAATGAAGCATCTACGCCGGCAAGTAATGGAGGTACCGCATTGTTTGACGCAATCAAATTCCAGTGGCGGTCTATCGCAAGCGCCGGATATGGCTCGTGCCCTGCGAGAATCAGATCGACCGCCTTCCGCGCGGCGCGCAAAGCCGGATCGTCAAGCGAGCGTTCGGGAAAAATCGGCGCAAATCCGGCTGCATTCAACAGGATGTTCCGCTCTCGCAAAGGGACTTCAAGCTGCTCCGCCAGATGCAACAGCATGTCGCGGCTCGGCTGCGCCCGACCGGTTTCCAGGAAACTCAAATGGCGCGCCGAGATGTCGGCTTCGCACGCAAGTGCCAGCTGGCTCATCCGCCTGCGTTGGCGCCACTCGCGCAATAGATCGCTCACCGGTCGTATCGAATTCATCATGACCGGATCATAGCGCACGCCAGGAAAGGCATCCAATTACCTCGCAGGTAATTGATCTGGATTGGCGACTGCGCAATCATGGAATCGGACCAGGCAATTCGGCGAATGGACGCATTCACTGGATGCCAGGAACCGACGAGCGCGGCTTGAACAATCCTGCCGGATTGATCGCCCGTCGAAATGAATTTGATCAATCCGATGCTTATTTTTTTATTACTGTCCCAGGAGGCATTATGACTAACGTTGCTTTGGTTGCACTCGCTTGCGGTCTCATTATCGGTCTTGGTGCTATCGGTGCCTGTATCGGCATAGGCGTCATGGGCGGCAAATACATTGAAGCGTCGGCTCGTCAACCGGAATTGATCAACACGCTGCAGGTCAAGATGTTCCTGCTGGCCGGTTTGATCGATGCGAATTTCCTGATCGGCGTCGGAGTTGCAATGATGTTTGCGTTCGCCAATCCGTTTGCGGGTTGATCGTGGCGGCGCAGGCGGATATCCGCCTGCGCCGCTTTTCCGTATACTTTTCCACCGCTGCACGACATGGTTTTTCGGCTGCGCCGCGATTGTTCAACTGCCGGAATACCGAACGAGCCGATGCTGCCAAGGATCACGCGGCATTTGTTGAATAACCGGTATTGCGGATGACGGCGCGATGGAATCAGCGCACGCTTTGTGATCGAGGCACATCACTTTGAGGCATCGGCATTGGTACCGGCGTCTGGCGCAATACCGCTGCCTGCTCAGCGGCATCGATCGCCGACATGACTTCATCGGGCACCAGGTAATGGATCATATGGCCGGCACCCGGTGTCAGATGCAGCTCGCTCTGTGGCAGTTCATCATGCAGACGTTTCGAATTTTGCTCCGCATTCGCAATGCGATCGTCGACGCCGGCCAGGATCATCACCGGCATGCTCAACTCTTGATAACGCTTGCACAGTGCCATCGCGGCCGGAGCCATCATCGCACTTTCAGCGGCAGCGGCGCGCAAATGCGATGGCCTCAGCGCCATCCAGACTGGAAACGCCGCAAACCGCGGCGAGACTGCAGCGGGGCTGAATATTTTTTTTACGGCGAATGGCCAGACTGCGCGGCCGACCAGCGGCGAAATTGTAAATCGCATCAGGTCGCCTATGAGTGGAATCGCCGGAGGCGACGCCAGAGCAGCATCAAGCCGCAAGCTCGGATAGTAATAGCCGGACAACAGTACCAGGCTGCGCACATAGGAAGGGAATTCGAGCGCCATCGCCAGCGCAACCAGCGTGCCCCATGAATGTCCGAGCACAATCGGCTGTTCGACTCCAAGTTGTTGCAGCGCTCGTTGCAGCAACCGGGCTTGCGCAATCGGCGTCCATATCCTGTTGCGCGGACGCTCGCTATGGCCGAAGCCGGGCCGGTCGAAGACGATGAAACGATAGTTTGCATTCGCCTGATCAAGCAGGCCGCTGCCGGTAAAATCTTCTACCATGCTGCCGTTGCCATGTAGCAGCACGACAGCCTGCCCCTGTCCGTGTTCTACATAGTGCAACCGGACTCCGTCGACTTCAATAAACTGCCCGATCGGCGGGTGTGCACGCTCTGCCTGCCGGGTCTTGCTGCGTACGACAAACGCTGCAGCGACCAAAGCGCCGATTGCCGCCAGTGCCAAACCGCGCTTGCGCGTGGTCCGCTTGAAGCGGGCAGCATCGTTATCTTTAATATTAATCATTCGCAATATCCCAAATAGATAGCAGATTTGTAAGAACTCGCTGATGAAAGCTAAGTTCCTTGGCTGCGATCGAATTTGACGACGTAGGCGAAGAGTGTGACCGGGGGAGATGATTGCGTCGGGATCGCCGCTTTACCTATCGGCCGACTAATCCCGAAAACAGTGGAACGAGCAGGAACGAACAAATATCAGCTGTGGAACTTCCAATAATCGAGTAGCCATTGCTTTATCTTGTCGTGGCTATGAAGGTCGGACGGCACGTGTTCGTGCAGCAGTTTTTCGGCATGCTTGGCCACTCCTGGCGACCCTTTGCCATACAGATTTGCGAACATGTTGACGAAGTAGAGCACCTCGTTCCACGCCTGCCGGTTTAACCGTGATGAATCCGGCTGGTCCAGTTGCCTCGGATCATCCACCTCAATCGTTTCCGCATAACGGTATTTCAGATCCGATTTTTTCAGAGGCCCGGTTCTGTGGTCGACTGCAATAAACATTTCAGTCACTTCCAAACAATCGTTGAGGCGTAATTAGACTACTTATCCATCCGTTCGCGCATGCCATGAATATGGGATTTGGTCGATTGACTTGCCCTATATCAAATGACTTTGTTGCATAATTTTTAATATAATCGAACAATCAATATTCATTGAGCATTGCGTCATCGGAAATTGTCGGTCGAACTATCGATACAGGGAGAACCAGGTGAAAGGAAGTTGTCTGTGCGGGACAATCGAATACGAGATCGATCAACTCGATTCGGCGATTGCACATTGTTCCTGCCGTACTTGCCGCAAGGCGCACGCGGCCGCCTTCAATACTACGGCAGCGGTCAGCCGGGATCACTTTTACTGGCGGAAGGGGCATGAAAACCTGGCGCACTATGAATCTTCGCCTGTAAAGCGCCGCTACTTCTGTAAAAATTGCGGCTCCCACCTTGTCGCCGAACGCATTGATCAACCGCACCTGATCTTACGCCTGGCTACGCTGGATGATGATCCTGGTATCAGGCCTGCGTACCAGATATGGACGTCACACGAGGTTCCATGGCTGAAGCATGAATCGCAAATTCCATCTTTCCCCGAATGGCAGCCGGGGCGCTGAAGCGATATTCTGATGCGGATGCGGGCACCGATGCGGCTGATTACGAACCGCGCCGGCCGGACGTGAATACCTTGCCGTGTATCGCAGAAAGAATTGCTTCGATTGCCGGGTGTTTTATTTTGCGCTCGTTCGAAATTGCATAGAATTGCTCTCGCACCTGTGCAAGTTCACCCACCGGTATCGCACCGAACTGCTCTTCGACATCCGCAACCAATGCCGATGATGCCGGAAAGAGGCCGAGGCCGCTGCGCCCGAATGTATTCAGCAACGCGTTATCATCGAATTCGCCGACCACGTTCGGCCGTAACTCATGCGTTTCGAACCAGTGATCGATCCGCCCGCGCACCGCATTGTTCCGGGTCGGCAGCAGGAGCGGTGCCGATTTCAGGCTTGCAGGGAACTTTGCACGGTATTTCCTGGCAAGCTCCGGCACACCGAACAACATCACTTCGCTTTCGCCCAGCAAATGGCTGAATACCCGCAACGTGGTTCCGGACGGCACCGGACGGTCGGTCAATACGACATCAAGCTTGTGTACCGACAAATCACCGAGCAGCGATTCGAAATTATCCTCATAGCAAACAAGCTTGACCCGATCCGGCAACGACAGCGCTGCTTCCAGCAATCGCGATGAAATCAGCTTTGGCACTGAATCGGATATGCCGACCGTCAAGCGCATCGTATGTTCCATATCCGATGCAGTAAGCGCCTCCTGCATTTGTTCGCCCAGAAGAAATATTTGGTCCGCGTATCCCAATGCCACGCGGCCGGCCTCGGTAAGCACCAGGCGTCTGCCTTGCGGTGCAAGCAAGGACTTACCGATCGATTGTTCCAGCAAGCTCAGTTGTGCGCTGATGGTCTGAATAGCGACGTCCAGACGTTCCGCGGCACGCGTTATGCTTCCTTCCTTGGCAACGACCCAAAAGTAATATAAATGCCGGAAATTCAGTCCTGTAGTTTTCATTGTTCGTATTTTCCGAATTAATATTACTATTATGTTCGCTTTTTAAAGCATGGAAAACTGATTATTCTTCTGTTGTCTTGTGGATCAACAGGAGGCTCCGGTGTACCCCAAACTCTCACTGCAGCGTGAACTTGTCTTATCTAAACCCGGTTTCATTTTATAAGGACTCAGCCATGAACGATCGCTACAATACCGCGCGCGGCAATCCGTTCCGCACGCAATCGGCCACTACCGTCATCGATAGCGCAGCGCATCGCGTTCTGCGCAACACCTATATGCTGCTGTCGCTCTGTCTTGCGTTCGCGGCGCTGGCAGCGGGCGTATCGGTTACATTGGGATTACCCCATCCCGGAATCATCATTACGTTGATCGGTTACTTCGGCTTGCTATTCCTTGTGACCAAATATCGTGATCGAGGGCTCGGCGTCGCCCTGGTTTTTGCGTTGACCGGCTTCATGGGCTACACGCTCGGACCGATTGTCAGCCATTACATGAACATGCCTAACGGCACCCAGATTGTAATGACTGCATTGGGCGGCACAGCGGCGATCTTCATGGGATTGTCGGCCTATGCACTGGTAAGCAAACGCAATCTTTCATTCATGGGCGGATTTCTGACAGTCGGTATTCTGGTCGCTTTTCTGGCCGGGATTGCAGCGATTTTCTTTAACATTCCTGCGCTCTCCTTGACGGTATCCGCGGCTTTTGTATTGTTGATGTCCGGTCTCATCCTTTATGAAACCAGCAATATCGTGCACGGCGGCGAAACCAATTATGTAATGGCGACAGTAACGCTGTTCGTATCAATCTTCAATCTGTTCACAAGCCTGTTGCACTTGCTTGGCTTTGCCAGCAGCAACGACTAAACAGGCGCAAGCCGGTCGGCATTGGCTTTCGAGGATGTCTCGCAGTGCTGCTGCTACATCCTCGAATTCTCTGAGACTTAGATAACCTTCGGTACGATTTAATAGAAAGCGCCCCGCCATCATGCAATCGCGGGGCGATTTGTGGCCCGAAAAAACGCCGAAAGGCACATCACCAATAACAAGGAGAATCCTGCATGTTCGAGTTACTGACAGACCCGCAAATCTGGGTCGCATTTGCGACCCTTACCGCGCTCGAATTAGTGCTGGGTATCGACAATATTATTTTCATCTCGATCCTGGTCGACCGGCTGCCGAAGCACCAACAAGAACTTGCACGCAAGATCGGCTTGTTTGGGGCGATGTTCATGCGTATCGGCCTGTTACTCGTTCTCGCCTGGATTGTCGGCCTTACCGCACCGCTGTTTTCGGTCCTCGGGCAAGAAGTCTCAGGACGCGATCTGGTACTGATTGCCGGCGGCTTGTTCCTGCTATGGAAAAGCGTCGGTGAAATTCATCAGTCGCTCGAAGGTGAAGAAGGTCACCAGACGAACGCGGTCAAGGCAACCTTTACAGCAATCATCGTGCAAATCATGCTGATCGATATCGTGTTTTCTCTGGATTCGATTATTACTGCGGTCGGTATGGTAGAGCAGGTTTCAGTGATGATTGCAGCAGTGATCGTGTCGGTTGGACTGATGATGGTCTTTGCCGGCCCGATCGGTCGCTTCGTGTCCGCGCATCCGACCATCAAGATGCTTGCCTTATCTTTCCTGGTGGTCGTCGGCGTTGTGCTGATCGCAGAAGGTTTCGGCCATCATGTACCGAAAGGCTACGTCTATAGCGCAATGGCGTTCTCGGTGGTGGTTGAGATGTTGAATATAAGAATGCGGCGGCGCGCAGCCACACCAGTGCACCTTCGCGCCCCTTATGCATCGGATGAGGAACGAGGGTAGAGAAAGGAAAGCGGAGGCGGAGAAATAACCGAAAACCGCCTTCTTATTTCGCTCGCAACCTTTACTTCGGCTGGCAGTCAAAACGGAACGTTATTCTTGCTAAGGATCAAATTATGAGACTGGATATTTACAAGCGCCCCGAAAACGGCGGGCAATATTCGTATTTGGCTGTTCCGGAAGGAAAAGAAATTCCCCAGGAAGCGACCAATATCGATTGGGAAGCGGCGGAGCGCAGCATTGATTTCGATGAAAATGACGGAGCCCTGTCGGCCTTCGCAATAGAGGAACCCTTTCAGCAAATAAATTCAAAGGGCTATGCGATCACCAGCGTCAAGAGTTTAGGGGACGCCGGTCACGGCAGGTAAGCTGCACCGCAACGGAGTGATCAGGACACAATCGAATTCATCTGCCCGCGTTCTGACCACTCCGTCTTGCTGCGTCGTCTTGTCATACCAGCGCACGATCCGACAATTCCTTCTTTATGTATGCATAAAGCACCGGCGCAGCAACAATGCCGGGTAGCCCAAAGACTGACTCCATCACAAGCATCGCTGCCAATAGCTCCCAGGCACGCGCATCGATATGCGACCCGATGATCTTCGCGTTCAGAAAATATTCCAGCTTGTGAATCGCCACGAGGAATACCAATGCGGCAATCGCGGTATTCAAGGAATGCGACAGACCGATAATGACGATCACGGTATTCGAGATCAGGTTTCCGATCACCGGTAGCAGTCCGGCAAAAAACGTGACTGCAATCATGGTTTTTTGCAAAGGCAGATCAACCCCTGCCAGCGGCAGGATAATTACCAGAAAAATTGCGGTAAATATTGCATTGATTGCGGCGATGCGGACCTGCGCAAAGACGATCCGCCTGAACGCGAGATTGAGGTTGACCACTCTCTCGTGAAGCGCCGCCGCCAATGGCCGGTAATTGTGCGTTGTGGTGGTATCGTAAAGTGCGGCCATCGCCCCAATCACCATGCCGATCAGAAGATGTGCGATCGTGCGGCCTGCCTTCTGTCCGATGGTTTTTGCTTCGACCGCGTGGGCGCGCAGCCATTCGGTGATCATTTCTCCCAATGCTTCCGCACTTGCCGGCAGGCGGCCCCGGAGCCACTCCGGAATCTGGCCGCGCGACGCCTCGATGATTCCTGCCAGTTTTTTAAGCAGCACCGGAAAACTGCCGGCATCGCTTTTCAGAAACGAAATGGTTCCCCATATACCGGCCGATAATAAAAGCACGATCAATGCGCTGAGCAACGCAACGGCAATCATTTTTGCGCGCTGGCCACTGATTTTTCTTCCGAGCAGCGGTGTCAGGATATGCACCAGCGAATACACCAGCAGGCCGGAAAAAAGAGCTGCCAGCAACCCCTTTCCCAACACGATCAGCAACGCAACGGCCGCCAGGATGTATGAAGCAATGACGGGCAAGTCGATCTTCATGGGAGAATGCATGGGACAATTTTTTGTATGAGGATACGGAATTTACCCTACATTTGAATTGTATACATCAATTCGGCGGCATTTCTGTTCGATCATCTCGGGCCGGCCGGCCAATAAAGTTCTACGCATAAATAACAAACTCTGTTGAAGATTCGTGAAGCGGCAATCCTGTTATTTCGTCCGCTGCGGGAAATTGCCAACGTTCATCAGCGAAGCAGGCAAACAATGTCTCTCGCCGCGACTCCGGGCATTTTGTCATACGCCGACAGAAGTAAACAGCAAATAAAACGCAGGAAATATTGTCCGCCGCTCAATCAGGAAAATCGTTCTTTTATCGTGTTTTCAGGCACTAATCGATAGATTCCAGTGTCATTCTGCAGAGACCGATCCTGTATTTCGCTGAAATGAAATTCCTGCCTGCCTTTGGCTCATGCACCAGGTTATTGCATGTATTGGCGACTGTATGTTGCCTGCTTCTTCTCAGTGCCTGTGGCGGTGGAGGAAGCGGTAATGCGGTCGCGCCTTCCGCGTCCGACTCATCTTCTGGCGCAACGGCGGCGCCGGCCAGCACATGGACAGCACTTGAAGTGCCGGAACCGCTTGCCAACGGACCATTCGAGTCCGGAAAATCATTGAACGTACCGCAAGGATTCGGCATACGCCTTTGGGCGCGGGTTGCGGGCGCACGCTTCATGGCTCTCGCTCCGAATGGCGACGTGCTGGTATCGGTGCCGGGATCCGGACAGATAATCCTGTTGCGCGATAGCGGGGATGATGTGCCGCAACGTTTCGACTTCGCCAGTGGATTGGTCAATCCGCACGACATGGTGTTTCACCGGATTGCCGACACGACCTATCTTTACATTGCAGAGTCGAATCGCATCACGCGCTCCATTTACACTGACGGCGCCACGCAGGTAGGCGAACAGGAAGTGGTGGTTGCAGACCTGCCGGATGACTCAACGCCGGAATTGCGCGGCGCATACAATCACCAGCTCAAAAACATCGCGCTGTCTCCGGATCATAAACTCTATGTATCGATTGCGTCGACATGCAATGCATGTCCGGACGATGCTGCGAGCGACCCGGTACGCGGCGCCATTTACCAATACGATGCCGATGGCGCGAATCGGCGCCTGTTTGCACGCGGCATACGCAACGCGGAGGGTCTTGATTTCCTGCCTGGCACCGATCAGCTATGGGCCGCCTTGATAGGCCGCGACGAAACGCCTTATCCATTCGACAATGATTTCGATGGCGACGGCGTATCCGATTACGGCCGCATCATGCAGGATTTCGTAGACGAAAACCCGCCCGAATTATTCACGCGAATTCGTGATGGCGGAAACTATGGCTGGCCATTCTGCCATCCGATTCCAAATCCCGGCATGACCAACCTGGAACAGGTACCGGATTTTTCGTTGAACCGTGATGGCGCGAATCTCGATTGTTCCAGCACCGAGCGCGCAGCAAAAGGGATTCGCGCGCATTCAACTCCGCTCGGCCTGAGCTTTCTGCACGACACCAATGTTCCGGCCGGCTATCGCAACGGCGCCGTAGTGGCACTGCATGGTTGCTGGAATTGCAGCAGCCTGCGCGCCGGCTTCAAAGTCGTCTATTTTCCATTCGATGCCAATGGCAACCCGGGACCGGAAATGAATTTGATATCCGGCTTTGTTACCGACCCGGATGCACGTACGGCATGGGGACGTCCAGTCGACGCGATCGCCGATGCAAGCGGCGGCATTCTCGTCTCGGACGACTATGCCGGTGCGATTTATCGGCTCTATTTGACCGGCAAGTGAAGTGGGCGACTTTCACTGCGAATTTTTCGCTGCTTGCGTGACCATGAATCGTTCGCGCGTTATGTCTGCAGATCGCTCATGTGTTCTCGCATCAGCGTCGCAAATTCTTCCGGCGCAATCGGTTTGCTGAAGTAATAGCCCTGCATTTCGTCGCACGCATTGTCGCGCAGGAAATTGGCTTGCGCTTGCGTTTCGACTCCCTCGGCCACCACGGTCAGGCTCAACGTTTTTCCCATCGCAATGATCGCCTCGGTAATGGCCCGGTCGCCCGCATCGGTGGCAATGTCGCGAATGAATGACCGGTCCACCTTCAGCGTATCGATCGGAAAGTTCTTGAGCTGCCCCAGCGATGAATATCCGGTGCCGAAATCATCGATCGCCAGCCGCACCCCCATCTGTTTGATCGCCGTCAGCAGCTTGATCGCCTGCTCCGGGTTATGCACCACCATACCCTCGGTAATTTCCAGCTCCAGCAACTGCGGCGCCATCCCCGTCTGCTGCAGCACCGTCGCGATATCATCAAGCAGATGCGGGTCGGCGAACTGGCGCACCGACAGATTGACCGCCATGCAGATCGGCGGCAAGCCCTGCTTTTGCCACGCGACATTTTGCGCACACGCCGCATGCAAAACCCATTTGCCGATCGGTACGATCAGGCCGGTTTCCTCGGCCACCGGAATGAACTGCGCCGGCGACATCGATCCCAGCGTCGTATTGTGCCAGCGCAGCAGCGCTTCCACACCGGTGATCGTATCGTGCCGCAAGTCGACCTTGGCCTGGTATTGCAATGACAATTCCTCGCGTTCCAATGCATGGCGCAGATAGCTTTCCAGCATCAGGCGTTCCAGCGACTGGGTCTTGATCTCGCGTGAATAAAACTGGAAATTGTTCTTGCCTTCTTCCTTCGCGAAATACATCGCGATATCGGCATTCTTCATCAGTGATTGCTCATCGTCCCCGTCTGTTGCATACAGCGCAATGCCGATGCTGGCCGTCACGCGGCATTCCTGCTCCTTCAGCATGATCGGTTCGATGGCTGCATTGAGCAACTTGCGTGCGACAGCTTCGGCCTGGCTGCGGTCGCTCATTTCCTGCACCAGCACCACGAACTCGTCGCCGCCCATGCGCGCGATCACATCGCTGGCGCGCAAGGTCGTGCGAAAGCGGGCGGTAATCTCGCGCAACAGCATATCGCCGGCTTCATGCCCCAAGGTATCGTTGATGAACTTGAAGCGGTCAAGATCGACGAACAGCACTGCAAAGCTGCGGCCGTACCGCTGGGCAGTTGCAATGGCACTGTTGAGCAGGTGGCTGAACAGGACCCGGTTGGGCAGGCCGGTCAAGCCATCGTGCGTGGCCAGGTACTGGATGCGTTCTTCGGCGATTTTCTGGTCGGTGATTTCGCGCGACACGCCCCGATAGCCGATCATCTGCCCGTCCGGTCCGACCACCGGCTCACCGCTGACACTGATGTAGTACGGTTTGCCGTCGTCGAGCATGCGATGCATGATGATGTCGCGAAACGGCTGATGCGCTGCAATGATGCGCCGGAAACCGTCCCAGCCGTCGTCGCACTGGATCTCGAAGCCGGTTTCCCAGGTGCGTTTGCCCAGCAGCAGTTGCCGGATCTCGTCCTTGTTCGCATGCCGGCTTTCCATGCGGGTGAAGCGGCAGTCGGCATTCTGTTCCCAGTACCAGTCCGTTGACAGGTTGGTCAGCGCACGGAACCGTTCTTCGCTTTCGCGCACGATTTTTTCTGCCTGGCGGCGCTGCAGGAACTGGGCGAACTGGCTGCCGATGACACTGACCGTTTGCAGCAGCCGCTCATCGGGTTCGCGTATCGTCGAGTTGGAGAACGAGAACAGGGCCACCACCTGGCCGTCCGAGATGATGGGTACATAAAAGGCGGCTAGTTGCTCGGCATCGGACATCACGTAGGCGCCGGCCTTCGTCATGAAACTTTGGTTTTTCCGGACGTCGGCAATCCAGTTGGGCTTACCCGAATCCCAGACGCCGCGCAGATATCCGTGCCGCGATACGGTCAGGCTGCCGACCTTGTCCTTGTAAAATTCCCGTGCGGTGTCGGACATGTTGGTGTTGGCCCAGCCGACATCCAGGCGCAGGCTGCCGGGCTCGTCGCCCGGGACCCAATAGCCGGCCGATTCCCAGTTCTCCGATTCGCAGATGGTGCGAATCACCATGCGCGCGGCGCGCCGCGTTGTGGTCGCTTCGGCCAAGCCCAGCGTGATCGTGTGTTCCAGCGCCAGCAGCCGTTCTTCGCGCCGGCGCTTGGTAATGTCACGGATAATGCCGCGAAAGCCAATCGGCTGGCCAGCCGCATCGCGGGTAAGTTGCACCGATCCCTCCACCTGCACGGTGCTGCCGTTCTTGTGGACATATTCCCAGTTGGCGCTTTGCTTGGACTCGCCGGTACGGTAGACCTCGTTGAATGCGCGGAATACGACGGCCGCCATTTCCGGTGTCTGCGATTGGCGGTTATCCGCATACCCGAGCTCATCGGCGGTATAACCGAGGATGCGGTAGAACGCCGGATTGCGCAACACTGGCCGCCCCCTGAGATCGACCTCGAAATACGCATCGTCGATGCTTTCCAGGATGCGGCGGTACTTTTCCTCGCTTTCTCGCCGCGCCCGCTCCGTGCGCGCGCGTTCAACGTCGCGCTCGAAGTTATCCAGTGCAAAAACAATGTTTTCCGCCATGCGCTCGATCAATTTCACGATCTCGCCGACAAATGTATTTTTGGCGGATGAAAGCAACAGAACGACGCCGATCACATGACCGGCACGCATCACCGGCACTGCGGCCGCGGAAGCGATGCCGCTGCCTTTGGCCACCTCATGCCAGGCCCGCATACGGTCATCTGCGAGCAGATCGTTGCTGACGCAGCATTCCCGAGTCTTGACCGGGATGCCTGCCAGCCACGGCCAGTCCGGGATTCCTTTTTCGCATTCGGATATATTTGCCTGCGCCAGCAATTGCGCAGCGTTGCCGGAGGCGGCAACAAGCCGGGGCCGTCCAGTGTCCGGATTGTCCGGATTGTCCGGATCGACAACGATGACCGCCGCAGTCAATGACATATCACTCTGCGCGACTGCCTCGCACAAGCGCGGGTATAACTCGTCTGGGGTTCTGGCTCGCAGGATGGTCTCGTTGACCGCAGCGACCACTGCATACATGGCAGCAAGTCCGTGCTCATCGGCCGGCCGGCTTACGGTCGAATCACCTGAATTTGCAGCGGACTTCGCTTGAACGGTTTGCGTAAGCCGGCGTGTCGCCGATTCAGGACTCGCTCCGATTGCTTCCATATAGCATCCCTTGTCCTTAAACGTCATCACATTGCTGATATGGTCAGACCTTAAGCGGAACATCGGTCATTGTGCCGGGATACACGATTTTTATATCCGGGTGCGTCTACCGCTCCGATGACCGCCACCGTGAATGTGGGTGATGTTTCATCATGGAAATAAATAGTATCACCAACTAATTGCTTTGTATTCGACTGTGGCAAATGACCGACAACGAGACCAGCGTTCACGGCAACCAGCGTAGACGAGACCAGAGCCGATCATGATTTCTTGTTGATTTGCAAAATTATTGCAGCGTCGACGATGC
>JAKFFO010000189.1:0-29103 GCA_036675035.1 Oxalobacteraceae bacterium | reverse complement strand
TCGACATGGCTTTCAGCAGCAAAGTGAATAATTGCACGAGGTTTGTATGTCGACAGGATTGTCGAAACCTGCGCCGTGTCGCAAATGTCGCCTTTGATGAATATGTGCCGCGGATCTTCGATTACAGTGGAAAGATTGTTGAGATTGCCCGCATAGGTAAGTTTGTCATAGTTCACAACGGGTTCATCACTTTGCGCGAGCCAATCAAGCACAAAATTCGATCCGATGAATCCGGCTCCGCCCGTCACTAAAATCATTTCGCCACCCTATGTAGAATAAACCCCACTGAATCGTAATTTTACGTGACGAACACTTCAAAAATGCACATCCGGCAGAAAATTGCAGCAAAAACAATTTGTACGCCAGTGTGGCTTGTTCCTGATTGAATTGAAGCGTTCGATCCTTGGGAGCAATGCCGCTGGCCGGCTCCATTCACTATTTATTAATCCTGCCAATCATTATTGGGTACCCAAGGTTATATGACCATATACGCAATCGGCGATGTCCAGGGATGCAAGCAACGCACAAGCGAGTTGCTCGAACGGATTTATTCCGCCACTCGCAATCCGAAACTGATATTTCTGGGCGACCTGGTCAATCGCGGCCCGCAGTCGCTTGCCGCGCTAAGGCAAATCCGTGCACTTGGCGAGTCTGCAAACGTGGTTCTTGGCAACCACGACCTTCATCTGCTGGCAGCGGCGCACGGCATCCGCAAACCCCACGCGGCCGATACATTAAATGAAATCCTCGATGCGCCAGACCGCGATGAACTGCTTGACTGGCTGCGCAGGCGCCCGTTGGCGCTCTTCGAAGACGGACACCTGTTCGTGCATGCCGGCGTCCTTCCTCAATGGACGGCAACCCGGACGCTCGAGCTGGCGCATGAAGTCGAATCCGTATTGCGCGGCCCGGATTGGATCGGCTTTCTGCGCGAAATGTACGGAAACGAGCCCGCCAAGTGGGATGACAACCTCAAGGGTAACGACCGTTTGCGCTGCATCGTCAATGCATTGACGCGGATTCGCTTCTGCAGCCTGGATGGCACGATGGAATTCATGTCGAAGGAAGGCATGCCAACGGCTGCACCGGGTTATTTTCCCTGGTTCGATATCCCGGGCCGAAAAACTGCGGAAGTGACGGTTGTCTGCGGCCATTGGTCGACACTGGGTTTGGTCATGCGGCCGGACCTGCTTTGCCTGGATACTGGCTGCGTCTGGGGTGGCAAGCTTACTGCGGTCCGGATCGAAGATCGTGCAGTATTTCAGGTCGATTGCCCGCAGTATCAGGCACCAGTGAAAGCTTAGCTTTGCCGGTATCCCAACGCATTGCCGATCGAACGTCGCGCCGCTCCAGCAAGTGCACGGCGATGCGCATCGCCGCTGTCGATCACCGGCAAGATCATCAGCTCGGCCTTGATCCCCTTGCTTTTCAGGACGGCAATCACGCTTTGTGCGAATGTCATGTCACCTACGAATTCTGTCGCGGGATGCAGGTTTCCTGCAGCGTCCGTATACCGTAACGCGTACGGCTGAATCGGCGCCTTGGCTTCTATTGCCGCTTCAAACAAGTTGGCATGAAACGGAAGGACTTGTCCCTGAGCACTCGTGGTACCTTCCGGAAAAAACGCAATTCGATCGCCCGCATGAATGCTTTCCACCAGCCCTTCATAAATCCGGCGCACATCGCGTTGCCGGCCACGCGCAATGAAGATCGTGCCTGCCTTTTCGCACAACCATCCGATCAACGGCCAATCGCGGATATCGGACTTCGCCACGAAACGGCAAGGCTGTAATGAATTGATGACGAAAATATCGAGCCAGGACACGTGATTGGCGACGATGAGCTCGGTCGCAGGAGTCGGTTCGCGGGTAGCTTTGTGAATCGTGACCCGGATGCCGCAGAGCTTGAGCAGCTTGATCGACCAGGCTTTGATTCGCTGCGCGCGCCCCGCAGAATCGGTGAAGGGGAAAACAAGGGCGCACGTCGACAAGCCTGCAAGCAGATGAAGTATCAATCGCAAAATTCTGAACGCGATCATGCGCCCGGGTTCTTATTCGAACGTTTGATCAATTACGCAATTCCCCGGCGTAGCCATTCAACGCATGAACGCGACTTGCCCCGCCACGATGGTCGTCCTGACCTGCCCCGTCAGCTCGTAACCCAGAAATGGAGTGTGTTTACCCTGGCTCGCCAGCGCCTTGGCTTCCACCTTCCACTGCGCGTTTGGATCAACCAGACAGATGTCCGCAACGCTTCCGGCTGAAAGTCGCCCGGAAGCAAGGCCTGCAATGTTGGCAGCTTCGATGGTAATTTTTGAAACGGCTTTGGAAACAAGAGTCTGCGATCTGTCCGGGCACTCGTTAGCCCATTTGAGCGCGAGCGACAGCAGCAATTCCAGGCCGGTCGCACCAGGCGATGCCTCGCCGAACGGACGAAGTTTTTCATCGTCGTCGACCGGGGTATGGTCGGAGCAGATTGCGTCGATGGTTCCATCTAACAATCCCTGGCGAATCGCATCGCGATCGCGCTGAGATCGCAATGGTGGCGAAAGCCTTGCATTGGAATCGAAGAACCCGATATCAGCGTCAGTCAGGTGAATGTAGTGCGCGCCGACATCGCAGGTAACCGGCAAGCCTTCTTTTTTTGCCATCCGCACCAGATCGACACCGGCCGCCGAGGAAATCCGGCACAAATGCACTCGTGCACCGGTAGTCCTCACCAATTCGAAAATCGTATGCAGTGCAATGGTCTCCGACATGACCGGTACACCGGACAGACCCAGCCGCGAAGCGATCGGACCGCTATGCGCGATTCCGCCGCGTCCGAGATGCGGGTCCTGAGGCCGCAGCCAGACGGTGTAGCCAAATGTCTGCGCATATTGAAGCGCGCGCAGCAGTACCGTGGTATCGAGAATCGGTTCATCGGCTTGGGAAAAACCAATGCAACCGGCCTCGGTCAGCTCGGCCATTTCGGTCAATGCATGACCCTTCAGCCCAACTGTCAGCGCACCGAGAGGGTAAACATTCGCCTGATTCAAGCTTTTGGCGCGATGCTTCAGCATTTCGACCAGTCCCGGTTCGTCCAGCACCGGGTCGGTGTCAGGTGGGCAAACCAGGCTGGTAACGCCGCCCTGCATTGCCGCCTGCAATTCGGATTCGAGCGTTGCCTTGTATTCGTAACCCGGCTCACGCAGACGTGCGCTCAGATCGACCAGCCCCGGAATGACTAGCAGACCGTGTGCGTCGATTGTTTGGTCGGCACGAAAATCGGCGGGTGCTTCTCCGATACCGGCAATTTTTCCGTCGGCGATATATACGTCGTTCTGCGCGTCGATACCGTTGGCCGGATCGATAAGATGGCCGTCTTTGATATGGATTTTCATTTTAATTCCCGGCCAGAATACTCATCACCGCCATCCTTACAGCGATGCCAAAAGTCACTTGCGGCAAGATGACCGCCTGCGCGCCATCGGCTACAGCCGATTCGATTTCGACGCCGCGATTCATCGGGCCGGGATGCATCACGATCGCATCCGGTTTGGCCAGCGCGAGGCGCTGGGTCGTCAATCCGTAGCTTTTGAAAAATTCCTGTGCCGACGGCAGCAGTGCACCGCTCATGCGCTCATTCTGAAGCCGCAGCATGATGATCACATCGACATCCTTCAGCCCCTGATTGATATCGGTGAACACGCGTACGCCCATCTGCTCCAGTCCGCCGGGCAGCAAGGTGCGCGGTCCGATCACGCGGACCTCCGGCACGCCCAGCGTGGTCAATCCATGTATGTCGGATCGCGCCACGCGGCTATGCAGCACGTCGCCGACAATCGCGACCGTGAGATTCGAAAAATCCTTTTTGTAATGCCGGATCGTGTACATGTCGAGCAAGCCCTGCGTCGGATGCGCATGGCGGCCGTCGCCGGCGTTGACCACGTGCACATGCGGCTGGTGCGTATCGATCAGGTGCTTGGCAATCAGGTACGGCGCGCCGGACTGCGCATGGCGCACCACGAACATGTCGGCATGCATCGCCGCCAGATTGTCTATGGTATCGAGCAGCGATTCGCCCTTGCTTGCGCTTGACGCGGAAATATTCAGGTTGATCACATCGGCCGACAGGCGCTTGGATGCGATCTCGAAAGTTGTTCGCGTGCGTGTCGAATTCTCAAAGAAGAGATTGAACACGCTTTTGCCGCGCATCAGCGGCACTTTCTTGACTTCTCGATCGCCGATCCCGACAAACGACGAAGCCGTATCGAGAATCCGGGTAATTACTGCTTTGGGCAATCCCTCGATCGTCAGCAAATGCTGGAGTTCGCCATTTTTATTGAGCTGCGGGTTATGCATGGTCCACCGTCAGAGAAAACAGGCCGTCGGCGGCCCGGTGCAGTACGAGTTGTTGCTTGCCTTCGAGGCTTACGGTGTCGGCAACGAAGTCCGCAGAAATCGGAAGCTCGCGCCCGCCGCGGTCGACCAGCGCCGCCAGCATGATCCGGGCCGGCCGACCATAGTCGAATAATTCGTTGATTGCAGCGCGCGTGGTGCGACCGGTGTACAGAACATCGTCGACCAGTATGATGGTGGTGCCATTGACATCAAACGGAATCTGGCTCGGTTTGACCTCGGGACGCAAGCCTTTTTCGGCATAATCGTCGCGATAAAAGGAAACATCGATAAATCCAAGTCGTTCAGTCAGCTGCAATTCAGCCGCGAGCCGTTCGGCCAGCCACGCGCCGCCGGAAAATATTCCGACAATCGCAACGTTGTCGATATTCGACACGCCGGCTTTGACCTGCTTTGCCAGCACCTGGTACAACGCTTCGGCGTCAAGTTTTTGATTGGGCATATTCATCGAAATATTGTTGCAGGATTATCGCAGCAGCCTTCGCATCAATCAAATCGCCGCGTTGATGCGCAATTACCGCTGACGAATACCGTTCGTCCACCAGCACTGTCGGAACACCGAATCGGCCGTGCATCTGGTTGGCAAATCGCCGGCATCGCACCGTCATTTCGTGTTCCTCACCATCCGGATGCCGAGGCAGGCCGATCACGCAGCACGCCGGCTGCCATTCCGCCATCAGCGCCGCAATCGACGCGAATTTTGCATCATTGGTCGCAGCACTGATGACGGTCAGCGGTTGCGCCTGTTTTATCAGCGAGTTACCAACCGCGACACCGATGCGCTTCAAGCCAAAATCGAAAGCCAGCACCGTATCCACTACGCTGCCGGCTCACGCATGACCCGCTTCGCCGGTCAGCATCATCGGATCGATGCCCAGAAGGTTGACCGCGGCGGCAAAACGCTCGGCGACGGGTGATTCAAAGACAATCGACGGCTCTGCGCGAACGGTCAGCCAGCCATTGCGGCTAATTTCCTGCTCCAATTGACCTGCGCTCCATCCTGCGCATCCGAGGCTGACCAGGAATTTCTCCGGGCCCTTGCCCGTGGCAACGGCTTCAAGAATATCCTTGGATGTGGTTAGAGCGATCTCGTCGGTTATCCGAAGCGTGGAAGAAAATGGAGTGACGGGAGAGTGCAAGACAAAACCTCGATCGACCTGGACCGGTCCGCCGAACATCACCGGCCTTTCCGTCATCGGTATGTTATCAGGTTGAATTTCAAGTTTGAGATCGATCCGGTCGAACAGTACCTCCATTGTCATGTCGGTAGGCTTGTTGATAATGACACCCAGCGCACCATCGGCATTGTGTTCGCAAAGATAAATTACGGTGCCGCCGAATATCGGATCCAGCATCGACGGCATCGCAATCAGGAAATGATTCGCAAGATTCAATTCGGAAGAAATCACAATATTGGAAAGTTCGGAAAAATCAGGCATCTGCTGGAAAGTTCCAGGCTGGGAGGAAGATGTGCGGGTCTTGCTTCGCTTTACCATGACGGCAATTTTATCATTTTTATCCCGATTATCCGGCCCGCATATTAGCGCAAAGGCAGTATTCCCGCTGTCGCTCGCGTACCGGTCTCCAGGGAGCGCCCACTTTCCATTCGCTAATTTGGCCCTAACGACCTTACCTACAAATCAAACCGGATTCGATAATCCTGCGCCCAATAAAAAACCCCGCTTTATTTCGCGGGGTTTTTCATCGGGCTTGCACATTCGTGTTTCATGCGACCGGTGTTTGCTTATCGACAAAACCGGTGACCAGTTTGAGCAGCTCGCTTTCCTGATAAGGTTTCCCGAGATACTCGTTTACTCCGAGCTCCATTGCGTAATTGCGATGCTTGGTAGCGGTACGCGACGTAATCATGATGATCGGGATATGTCGAGTGCGCTCGTCGTTGCGGACGTTACGCGTCAAGTCGAATCCATCCATTCGGGGCATTTCGATATCCACCAGCATTACGTCAGGCGTTATAACCTGCAACTGTTCGAGCGCGTCGACGCCGTCCTTGGCAAGCACGACCTGGTAACCTTCCCGTACAAGAAAACGCTGCGTAACACGTCTCACCGTTAATGAATCGTCCACCACCATCACGATTGTTTGCGTACGCAATCCCTGTACCGGCTCGGATTTTGGCGTAACCGGCGCAGATGCCGCCATCTCGACCACCGCCCCGAGCCCGTCTGGAACATCGGATGGAATGATTCGCGGCGCCCGAACATTTTCGTGCATTGCGCGCTGAGCCAATGGAACCGGGTCGAGGATCAATACGATACCGCCCGAGCCCAGAACGGTCGCGCCGGCAATGCCGATCATTCGTGCCAGCTGAGGACCGATATTCTTGACCACAACCTCTCGGTTGCCGATGATCTCGTCGACGTGAATGGCAACGCGATCATTGCCGCTTTTCAAAATGACGAGCGGCGAATATTGTTGTGCCAGCGGCGCAGCGTTGGTATCCCCCAACAGACCGGACAAATAATACATGGGGACCCGATTGCCGTTCCACATTACCGCACCGTCGTTATAGGCAGCGGCCAGCGAGTTTGCTTTCAGTTGCTGCACCTGTTCGACCAGCACCGACGGCACTGCGTACGTCTTTCCACCGGTCGCCAGCAGCACGACTTGTGTGACGGCCAACGTTAGCGGCAACTGGATAATGAAGTGCGCACCCTTGCCCTGCTCGCTGATGATCGCAATGCGACCTCCCAGCGCGGCAGCCTCCGCACGCACCACGTCCATTCCGACGCCACGCCCTGCCAGTTCAGTGACTTCCTGCGCGGTCGAGAAGCCCGGATGGAAAATCAGATCCTTCAGTTCGGCATCGGACAACTCTGTGTCGTCCGCCAGCAACCCGGTCGCCTTGGCCTTGTCGCGAATACGTTCAAGATTCAGGCCTTGCCCATCGTCCGAAAACTGGATAACAACTTCGTTTCCTTCCTGCCGGATTTCAACCAGCAACTCGCCGGTCTCGTTCTTTCCTGCGGCGATACGTCGCTCGCGCGACTCGATGCCGTGCACGATCGAATTGCGCAGCAGGTGTTCGAACGGACCGGCCATGCGCTCGAGAACGCTTCGGTCGATCTCCACCGAACTTCCGCGTATATCAAGATTGACTCGTTTATCAACCTCTTTGGATGCCTGGCGCGTTACCCGATACAAACGCTCCGATATGCTGGCAAACTGCACCATACGCACCCGCATCAGGTCCTGTTGCAGTTCGCGGGTCAGCCGCGCTTGCGCCGTCAGATCGACACCGGCGCCATCAATGGTTTTAGCCAGATTCTGCTGCACCGATGCGACGTCATTGACGCTTTCCGCCATCATGCGTGTGAGTTCCTGCAGACGCGTAAAGCGATCGAACTCCAATGGATCAAATCCGCGGTCGACAGAATGCGCCATCTGCGACGCCATCTGGCTTTCTGCCTGTATTTCGATTTCCCGTAACTGTCCGCGCAAGCGCGACACGTTTTCAGTCAACTCCGAAAGCGACTGGCGAAGCGTATCGACTTCCGTCTCTACCCGAGAGCGCGAGATCGACACCTCACCGGCCTGATTTACAAGACGATCCAGGATATCCGCACGTACCCGCACCAGCGCGACCGCAGCCGAAGTTGCCGACACCGCCGGTGCCGGGGACGGCGCCACAGCAGAGTGACCGGATGGTGCGGGTATCAATGACGGCAAGACCACCATGTCATGATTCAGCGGCTGCTCGCCATTTTCCGCAATTTGCTCAACCCGGTCATGCGCAGCATCGACAGCGTTGACCGCTGGCGTCGACTTGGCGGCATCGGGATTTTGCAACAGTTCGAACATGTACAAGCCGTGATCGAGACGGCCGAGCAATTCTTCAATGGCGCTTGAAGATGGCGCTCCCGAGCGCGTAATTTGCTCGATGCGCGTCTCGATTTCATGCATGTGTTGGCCAAGTCCCATTGCGCCGGCCATTCGAGCACTTCCCTTGATCGTATGCAACAGGCGCAGCAGCGCCTGCGCAGACGCAGTATCAGCGGGTTGCTGCTGCCATGTCCGCATCAACTGGCCCATCTGCGGCAGAATATCGCTGCCTTCTTCCAGGAACACCGGAAGCAAATCGGCGTCAAGATCGTCTTTCGGCAATAACGAATGATCGACGACAGCTTCACGGCGATGTTCGAAAAGCGACTCCGGATTCGTGTCAATTGCGGCTTGCGCCGGTTCGGCCGCGGAAGACATTCCTGCCGCCATGTCGTCTTGCGGCGCGCGCCGATCCACCATATGCAGAGGCGCCGGCTCTGCCGGCGTGGCAGTCCCATCATCAACGGTTTCGTCGTCCGCTTCGTCAAAAACCGGAGGTGCCGGATCCGGTTCACCGCTGATTGCCCCGAAGCGATCGTCGACTTCCCTGCGCAAGGCTTCAAGGATACGGACCAGGTCCGGTTCCTGTTCCGGCATTTCGCACAATGCGAACTTCTTCAGCATCTGCTTCAGGCACTCGACGCTGTGACTCAACGTGTCGTATTCTTCAGAAGTAAGTTGCACCGGCTTGCGTGCCAATGTTTGCAACACCATCTCGAACGCGTATGCCGGCTCGTGCAGCGAATCGAAACCCACCGTGGCCGAACTTCCCGCCAAAGAATGCGCGGCATGCACCGCGAGTATATTGACGCGGCGTTCAGGCTCGTGACGCCATTCTTCGATATCGTGGGACAGAAGCCGCACCAGTTCATCGGTCTCGGCGGTATAGATATTGTGCAAGGGAACGCTGATCTCTAGCGATCCGATTTTCTTGATATTGTCATCGACCTTGGTGTCGGAACCCGTAATATCACGGAAACTGATCACTTCAGCCGTCGGTGACAGCTCGGGTTCAGCGAGATCAAAAGCGACAACGGCAGCTTCTTCTGTCGCCTGGTTCGCGGGTACGGCTTCCTCAATATGGAAGACGGCGAGATCGGCATCCGACATCTGTGCTTCTTCCGCCTGCGGCAGGTCGAATGTCAGATCGGTTGCCTCGGCCGGAGCCTGAATGTTTACAGGGTTCTGGTTCGCAATTTCTTCCGTCTGTGGCACATCCGCTTCCAAGCCCGCTTCGCTGCCGCCGTCTTCATATTCGAATGAGTCGCCGTTCTTGACGCGCTCTGCAGCATTTACCAGCGCGAATGGCGTGCGATCCGATCTTGCCTGCGTTTGAAGATCCATTACCCAGGCACCGAGCACTTCGGCAGCCTTGTCCAGCAACGCGTACAGATCCGGTGAGCCGCCTTGCCCTTCGGACAACTTCACGTTAAGTACCTGCTCGATGCTCCAGGCTGCTTCGCCAAAAGCCATCAAGCCCACCATCCGTCCGCTTCCCTTGAGCGTATGGAACGATCTCCGCAAGGTGGTCAGATGTTCCTGATTGTGCGCTTCGTTTCGCAGTTGCGGAACCGTCGCCATCACGCAGTCCAGAACTTCCTGCGCTTCCGACAAAAATATCTCCAGCAATTCGGCATCGACAGCCTCATCGCTATTCGATTCAGGTATTGGTGCTGTGACCGCAGCTGAGGCGGACGGCGCAACTACCGGCGAAGTCGCCGCGACGATTTCCGCCAATGCATCGGCGGAATCGGCAAAGTCAGGCCGCTCCAGAATATCGATTGCAACCTTGGCGCGCTCTTTGGCTTCCGGATTGTCAAGCAATGCGGCATCGGCACGAACGCGGTCAAGCGATTCTTTTAACTGCTCTTGCAATAATGTATTGTCCGGCTCGGTCGCCAGCGAAACGGCAAGATCGGCCGATTCCAGTTGATGTTGCGCGAGTTCCGACTCTACCGTCGGCAATTCAAGATCGGCAAAGACGTCCGGGCTGATATTGAAGTCCGCGGTCGCCGGCTCAGCTGATTCGGCGACCGGGAACTCAAAAGGGGAATCTGGCGCATCATTTTTTTTTACCAGATTGGCCTGAAAGATGCCGAGCTGGTCATCAAATGAAAAACGCTTCTTCACGCCCTCCGAATGAAGCTGCAATGTCTCAATAAAAAAGCTCAGGGCACCGACGTTTTGCGCAACGCGCTGGAATTCCTCTGCATCGGGAACCGCATCCGGATCGGCGTCGGCAAAACGTTTGACTTCGGCGCGCGTATGCCGCACTGCCCGCATCGCATCGTCTTGATCCAGTATTGCCAGAGCGCCTTCGATCTGGTGCAAGACCGCGTCGATTGGCGCCAGTGAAGTGCGCCTGGATGGGTTGCTGAAATATTCGTCCAGCATTTTTTCGACTTGACCCAGGCTCGATTGCATTTCGCCGGCCAATGCCAGCATCGTTTGACGCTGCTGCGCTTCGCGCGACATGTCGTCGAGCCATGGCGCTGTATCGGAAGGCTGTTGCCCCGCGACAATGGCCAGCAACCGGGCCGTCATCGCATCGGCGCGTTCCGAGAAATTATCTGTCAATCGGCTGGTATGGTTCAGTGCATTCTCAACGAACAGAAGGCTGGTCGCCACCTCCATTCCGACGCTTTCATTTGCATTGGATCTGGCAGCGTGCCGGGCAATGCCTCCGAGTTCGCGCAGCAGCTTGGATAATGACGGCACATTCAGCTTGGCGCCCGCCTCTATCAGTCCGGCCATTTCCTGCTCGAACGCAGGTCCGGCGCTGGTGTCCCCGCTGGCAATACGGCCCCACATGTTCTTTGCCTGCGATAACCGCTCCTTCGCGGTTGCCAACGCTGTCGCATCGATCTGGCCGTAACGTTTTTTATCGTAATCGGCAGGAACCAGTCCTTCCAACTGATATGCCGTACGAATCTGCAGCAGCAGCGGCGACGTATCTTCTGTACGTGCGATGAAGAACAATGCATCGCGCAATACCCGTTCACCGATGCTGGAGGAGCCTTCGCTCAAACGCCTTATCTGCAGATTTATCCGCGCGAACAATTGCTTGACGTAGATTTCATTCGTTACTTTGCCAGACGACACGGCTTCTGCAAATCCCTGCATGACCCACCAGAACGCGCGGGATTGTTGATTTGCTTGCGCCCGCCCCACCTCGGCAATAACGTCCGACATCGCTGTCGCGCTTGCGCGCTGGCCCGCCTGATCGGGACTTCTCAAGAACGGCAGCAGCGCTCTTTCAAAGCGCTGACGCAATACAACATAGTCGGTTGATCTACTTGCCGCATCGTCCAGCGGCAACTGTGGGCGGATCGACAAATTCGGGAAAAACAGATCCGCAGGATGAATCCTTTCCGCGCCGCGGGCTTCCAGCAACGATCGGTAGTAAGGGAACAAGCGAACCGGTTGGTGTTGCGCGCCAGCCAGCAGTTCTTCCAGATATTCGGTTACGGCCGCGCATGCATTGACAATAGCCTGGGCGACATCTTCGGAAAGTGCCAGTTGGCCGGAATCCAGACGGTCCAGCAAATCTTCGATCGTTTCCGTCACGATCGCGACGCCGTCCACATCGACAATCTGCAACGCGCCATGGGCCTGGTGCAGATAGGTTTTGGCGTGGCGCAAGGTTGTGGACTGGCCTTCTGCGTCTTGTGTCAACGCTTCTTCAACGGCCGTTTTCGAGCGCGCGAGCGATTCGCGTATTTCACCCATGACCCAGGACAGCGGTCCGGTATCGAAATTGTCTCGGGCGCCTTGCGGAAAGGCGGAAGAATGGGTGGTCATGACTGCCTCTTGAATTCAAGAAGTGACAACCTGAGTCGACAGGTTATCACTGCGTACACTGATTTGACGCGAATACGAGTCATCAAAAACTCGTACCAGCAGACAACTGGAGTGCGATCGTTATATCAAGCAGCTACACGGAACCGTGACACGGAATTCTTCAATTCCTCGGCCAGCTTGGATAGTTCGCGAATTGACCGCGCCGTCTGTTGCGTACCCTCTTGCGTATGCTCGGTTACGGTCAGAATATTCTGGATGTTCTGCGCGACGCCGTTTGCCGATGTTGCCTGCTGCTCCGTCGCCAGCGAAATACCCTGAATCAGTTCTGCCAGCTGGTTCGACACGCGTTGAATATCGGATAGTGCCGCACCGGCGGCGTCGGACAGTTTTGCTCCTTCGACCACACCCTGCGTTGATTTTTCCATAGCGGCAACCGCATCGTGCGTATCGGTCTGAATGGTACGAACCAGCGCACCGATCTGCTTGGTCGCTTCGCCGGACCGTTCCGCCAGGCGCTGAACCTCTTCCGCAACCACCGAGAATCCGCGACCGGCTTCGCCGGCCGATGCAGCCTGAATTGCCGCGTTCAGCGCCAGCACGTTGGTCTGCTCGGTAATGTCGGAAATCAGTTCGGTGATTTCGCCAATCTCCTGGGACGACTCACCGAGCCGCTTGATTCGCTTTGAAGTTTCCTGAATCTGTTCGCGAATTTCGTTCATACCCTTGATCGCGTTTTCCACCGCCTTCGAACCCTGTTCTGCAGCAGTCACCGATTGGCGCGCAACTTCAGCCGATTCGTTCGCGGACTTGGATACATCGGTAATCTGTACCGCCATTTCGAGTACCGCCTGGCCGGTTTCCTGAATCTCTTTCGATTGCTTTTGCGACGCTGCAAGCAGTTCGGTCGAAATACTTTGCGCCTGGTTGGACGCGGAGGTTACCTGCTCGGCAGTCAGGGTCACCCGCCCTACCAGGCCGCGCAACTCTTCCACCGTATAGTTCAGGGAGTCGGCAATTGCTCCGGTAATGTCTTCGGACACAGTCGCCTGCACAGTCAAGTCGCCGTCCGCCACTTCCTGCAATTCATTCATCAGCCGCAAAATAGCTGCCTGGTTCTGGTCGTTCGCGGCTTTTGCTTCCTCTTCCTGCTGCTGCGCCATTTGCCGTTGCGCTTCCGCCGCTTCACGCCGCAATTCTGCTTCCCTGGTACGGTTTGCACCGTCCTGCAGGAACACCAGCGCGACACCGGCCGCGGACACCAGCGCCAGCAATGCACAGCTCAACATGGCCCAGAAAGTCCAGTTGAACGAATCTTCACGACCGCGGTAAGTTTGCTGCAACTTGGTGATGCGTTCTTTCAGCGCTTCGTTTTCGGTAAAAATCAACTGCTCCGACTGTTTGGCCGCGATAAAGTTTTGCAGGTTTCCAAGAATGCTTGCGACCGATTGCTGGTATTCCTTGAACACGTCTTGCAGGTCGAGCAGTTTGTCCCGCGTATCCGGATCCTTGGTCGCGGACAGGCGCAACACTTCGCTTCCGTTCAGAAAGCCTTCAGTGATATCGCGGAAAGTATTGGTGTCTTTACCCAGCAGGAATGCCGTTTCCGGGTTCACGCCTTCAGACGTCAGAAACTCATTTGCACTTCGTCCAAGCCGCTGCGTCAACATGACCAGCTGTCCTGCAGCGGAGATTTCCCGGGGTGATGCACCACCTTGCGCCTTGAGCGTCGAAATCTGCTCCGTCAATTCCAGCAGGCTAGGCGACAATGCATTAAGAGCTTGAAGAGTTGTCCCGAATCCGGTCAATTCCGCCTTGAGGTTAAGAATTGTTTCTGCAGCCTTGTCCGAACTGGCCCATACCTTGCTCGTTTCGGCCAGGGTTGCCGCCAGCCGTGCCGGAGGCGGATCGATCTTACGACCTTCGTAATTTCCGCCCTTCGATAAAATCGTCAAATCCTGGTTGAACTTCTTGCGGCTGTCTTCCAGCTGCTTGAACGCTTCCGGATTACCTTGAATCGCGTTTGGAGCTGCCTTACCGATCCGCTGCGAATGCATCAGGGCATCACCGGCAATCTGCGTCTGGAGCGAATTAATGCTCGACTCCGTCGTATTCAGGTACACAAAAACCGAGCCTGCAAACAATGACGCGCCGAGCAGCATAAGAAGAATACGAACCTGCCTCTGCAAAGGCAGTTTGCCGATAATCGGCAGTCGTATGCGACCTCTTTTCTGCAACGCATCGCCAATGACAGTGGCGTTCGGATTGGCGCCGGCAGCGATTCCACCGACAGTGGCGGCGGACGTTGCCGGCGCAGGGCTTCCAGAGCTTCCAGTCGAACGGGGATCCTGCGCGGCTACCACACCCTTTTCGGCGGATCCTCCTTTTTTGACCTTTGATGAAAACGGTAGTTTAAACGCCATTGCTGAATCTCCTAATTCCGAATACGCGGTCCGCGAGCTGCATTGCTCGGCGATTTATAAGCCTACGTGCAAGAACTGTGGGTCCTGCACGACTAAAGAAAGATTGAGTTCGGTCCAGATCTGCGATTCGCTGTCGACATAGCGCTGAGCCACCCAGGCTCCGCCTTCGCCCGGTGGCGTATCGGATTGCATTTTCATCTCGGCCACATTGCGCAAACCCATCACGCGTGAAACCAGAAGACCGCTATTGAATGTGAGGCCGGGCGCGAATGCGACGATACGAGAGTCCTTGTCGACCGGCGTGGGCGCGTGCCCCTGAAAGCGCGCAAAATCAACGACACTGATCAAGTTGCCGCGAATATTTGTCAATCCCAGGAACCAGTCCTGCGTCAGCGGAACTTGCGTGATGGTGCCGACAGAAACAATTTCACCAGCCTCCTGCAAGTTCAGCAACCATCTGGTGCGGCCGATCATGACCCCCAGCTGGTTGACGCGCGCATCCACGCCGCTGCGTGCAGCTTGCATGCGCTCGACCAATTGTGCTTGAAATTCGCGCAGACGCGTACGGCGGCCAACCGTGTCCGGTTTCCTGAAGACCTTATCCGAAGCGAGATCCGAAGTGGATTGGGTCATGGATGCTCAACTATCCCAGAGCGGCAATTTTCGCCAGTAACTCCTGTGGATCAACCGGCTTGACGATATAGTCCCGGGCGCCTTGCCGCAAACCCCATATCCGGTCGGTTTCCTGTCCCTTGCTGGTGCAGATGATCACGGGCACGTCCTGGGTATCCGGGTCGCGGCTGATGGCCCGCGTTATTTGAAACCCATTTTGACCCGGCATCACAATGTCCATCAAAATCAATTGAGGCTTGTCGGCCTTGATTTTCTGTAAGGCTTCTTCGCCATTCTCGGCCGTCGAGACGGAAAATCCGTTCTTGATCAGGATATCGGAAAGAAAATAGCGCTCGGTAGGAGAATCGTCGACGATGAGAATTTTTTGAATGGCCATCTTGAAACCTTTTTACTTGAAACCTTTACTTCGAATAACTACTTGGAAAGCGCGGCAGCAGTATGCTCTCGTACTGTCTTAAGCAAGCTGTCCTTGGTAAACGGCTTGGTTAAATACGCGTTGGAGCCGACCATCGCACCGCGCGCACGATCAAACAATCCATCCTTGGAAGAAAGCATGATGACCGGCGTTGCATGAAATTTGGCGCTCTTCTTGATCAGAGCGCAGGTCTGATAACCGTCCAGTCGGGGCATCAAAATATCGCAAAAAATCAGGGCCGGCTTGTGATCGTTCATTTTGGCAAGAGCATCAAAACCGTCGTCCGCAAGAACAACCTGATAACCCGCCTGGCCCAAAAAAATTTCGGCTGAACGCCGAATTGTGCTGCTATCGTCGATCACCATAACCTTCAGGCTGACATTATCCGTTGATGTTGTCATAGCGTCATCCCGTTAAACTATCTCCAATATACGGCCCAACTGTAACAAAAAGCAAGATGCTTTAGAACAAGCTTTCCAGCGAGATTTTCCCGGTCGTGGTTTTTATGCGAAAAATTGGGCAAATTACAACACTCGATCAAGCCTCTGCATTACTCAGATTGCGACCATCTCGAAATCCTCTTTTCGGGCACCGCATTCCGGACATGTCCAGTTGATCGGCACCTGCTCCCAACGGGTTCCCGGGGCAATGCCTTCATCCGGCAATCCTGCAGACTCGTCATAGACCCATCCGCAGATCAAACACATCCATGTTTTGAATTCTTCATTCGCTGATTCGTTAGTGCTCACGGCAGACTGCCCTTCAAGTAAAATGCAAAGTCGGATATCTTAATCTACTCGCTGTGCAAAACCAAACTTCTCCCCTCATTTTGACCTTTGGCGCATCCGATCCGGTTGGCGCAATCGGAATCCAGGCCGACCTTGCTTCATTCGCTGCGATGGGTTGCCATGGGCTTTCCGTAATCACGGCCATTCTGATCGGAGACACTGCGCGGGTTGAAGACATGCAAGTCATCGAGGCAGACTGGGTTGCCGATCAGGCCCGCGTGGTACTCGAGGACATGCCGGTTGCCGCGTTTAAGGTCGGCGCACTCGGCAGCATTGAAAATGTCTCCGTGATTGCGGAAATCGTGTCGGATTATCCGGATATCCCATTGATACTCGACCCGTTCAGTACCGCGATTCCGGACCAGGGTCCCGATGCCGACGATTTGCTGATCGCTACCCGGGAGTTGCTGATTCCGCAAACGACATTAATGCTATTGTCCATGGTCGAGCTCGCGCGATTTGCGGAGACCTGGCGCGAACCATCGGCCGACGACACCATGGCGGCGGATGTGATGCACTTGATCGGCTTGGGATGCGAATACCTGTTCGTGACCGGCACGCCCGGCGATGTACACGACGTGACGAATACGCTTTTCAGTGAAGCTGGCGCTGTGCGCCATGACAGTTGGCCGCGACAATCCGGATCGTTCAGCGGCGTAGGCAACACCTTGTCGGCGACGATTGCCGGCATGCTGGCAAATGGACTCGACGTGCCGGAAGCCACTCTTGAAGCGCAGGAATTCACCATGGCTGCACTATCCCACGCACAGCGTCTCGGCATGGGCAAGCTGATTCCCGATCGCTATTTCTGGGCACGTGACGACGATGCCCTTCCTGATGACGTTTCTGCTCCCGAATAATTTTCCACACACGCCTTTCGCATGACATCCAACACAACATCCAATAACGACGCTCTATTTACGCGCGCCCAACGTACTACACCCGGCGGAGTCAATTCGCCGGTGCGCGCGTTTCGCTCTGTCGGCGGTACGCCGCGCTTCATCACCCGTGCGGAAGGCCCCTATTTCTGGGACGCCGATGGCAAACGCTACATTGACTACATAGGTTCATGGGGGCCTGCGATCGTAGGCCATGCCCATCCGGCGGTCGTGCAAGCAGTGCAGGACGCGGCAGCACGCGGCTTGAGCTTTGGTGCGCCGACAGAAGGCGAAATCGAAATGGCGGAAGAGATTTGCCGATTACTTCCGTCGATCGAACAGGTACGACTGGTATCGAGCGGCACGGAGGCTGCGATGAGCGCATTGCGGCTGGCGCGCGGTGCAACCGGCCGCGACAAGGTCATCAAGTTTGAAGGCTGTTACCACGGCCACGCCGATTCCTTGCTGGTCAAGGCCGGCAGCGGCTTGCTGACGTTCGGCAATCCGACCTCGGCCGGCGTGCCGGAAGATTTCGCCAAGCATACGCTGGTGCTCGACTATAACGATCCGCAACAACTCGAAGACGTGTTCGACAAAATGGGAGATTCGATCGCCTGCGTGATTGTCGAACCGGTTGCCGGCAACATGAATCTGCTGCGTGCGACACCGGAGTTTTTAAAGACAATGCGTCGCCTATGCAGCCAATACGGCGCGATACTGATCTTCGATGAAGTGATGTCGGGTTTTCGCGTAGCGTTGGGCGGTGCGCAATCGCTTTATGGCATCGCGCCGGATCTGACCGTGCTCGGCAAAGTCATCGGTGGCGGCTTGCCGGTCGCTGCGTTCGGCGGCCGATCGGACTTGATGCAGCATCTGGCGCCGCTCGGCCCGGTCTACCAGGCCGGTACGCTGTCCGGCAATCCAGTCGCGGTTGCCGCCGGAATGACCACGCTCAAGCTGATTCAGGCGCCCGGTTTTTACGAAGTCCTGGAAGCACAGGCGACCGGGCTGGTCAAAGGACTCACCCAGGCTGCCGCGGAATCCGGTGTGGCATTTTGCGGCGATGCAGTCGGCGGCATGTTCGGACTTTATTTCGCGGCCGATATTCCGGCTACGTATGCCGCAATGATGGCATGCGATAAATCCCGATTCAATACATTCTTCCATGCGATGCTGGATGCCGGCGTTTATCTTGCGCCATCCGCGTTCGAAGCAGGTTTTGTATCGGCACAGCATGATGCAGTGGTGATCGACGAAACGATCGCTGCAGCCCGTAATGCATTCGCCTGCGTAGCTTGAGTGTGTTGGCTTAAGGCGGCAATACCGTACATGCTTGCCGCCCCATGCGCGACCGCATGGTTATTTGAGCCAGCCGCGCTTTCGGAAATACCAGAACGGCGTTACCGCTGAAATCACCATTAATCCGATTGAAAACGGATATCCCAGTTCCCAGTTCAGCTCCGGCAATATCTTGAAATTCATTCCATAGATACTGGCAATCAAAGTCGGCGGCAAGAAAGCGACCGATGCAACCGAAAAGATTTTAATGATCTTGTTTTGATTGATGTTGATGAAGCCGACCGTTGCATCCATCAGGAAGTTGATCTTGTCGAACAGGAATGCGGTATGCCCATCGAGCGATTCGATATCGCGCAAAATCTGCCGTGCCTCTTCGAACTGGTCTGCATTCAACAGGCGGCCGCGCATCAGAAAACTCACTGCTCTGCGCGTATCCATCATGTTGCGCCGGATGCGGCCGTTCAAGTCCTCTTCCTGCGCCATTGCGCTCAGCGACGCAGCTGCATCCTGATCGGTAAAATCCTTTTGCAGCACGCTGCGGCTGACTTCCTCCAGATTCTGATAAATGCCTTCCAGCGAGTCAGCGGAATATTCGGCGTCAGTCGCATACAGATCAAGCAACACATCCATGTAATCGGTGATCGAACCCGGCCTCGAACGCGCACGCATCCTCACCAGGCGAAATACCGGCAAATCATCGGTGTGAACCGAGAACAGCATTTTTTTCGCGAGAATGAACGCAACGGTAACCACACGCGACGGGCCATCGTCTTCTTCCAGAAGGAAATCGGTACGTAAATGGAGATCGCCGTTTTCAGCCTCGTAATAGCGCGCCGATGCTTCGATATCCTTTACCTCGTCTTCACCGGGCAGCGTGACGCCGTATATGCTCTTGACCCAGGCGCGCTCGTTGTCGTTCGGTTCGGTAAGATCTACCCACACCGGCGCAGCTTTCTCGAGATCGGCCCGGCTTTCAATGTTGATCTGGTTAAGCCGTCCGTTTTGCAAAACAAATACATTAATCATGTGCTCTCCCAGCCGCGCCATCATGCCAGTGCAGTTCGTGGCGCGAATGCACAGCCATTTGCAGAGCAGGCTCTGCAAATTCGAATAAATTTCAGGGAACGCGGCCGAAAATCCGGCCCGGATGCGCCCGCCCACCAATATACGGCGAGAGGCGCTTTGGCAAAGCTCGAATTAAAGCACTATCTCGCCGAGAAGCCGCCCGATGCCGGGCGGCAAAATAAATAAGGACTACCCAAGACGGGTCTCCGCAAACGAAAACAGCGCAAGTGTACTGACAACGGAGAAGAGAGGCAAGCGCCTGGAGCGCTGCACCAGGGGCGATTGCATGAAGGCGTATCACTAGCGGTCCCTGGAGAGATTGCGCATGAAACACTGAGTACCCGTTCGGGCTGAGTAGCCTCGCTGAGGCGTATCGAAGCCTGCTCCGGGCCGTGCAGCGGCTTCGATACGTCGCGAGGCGGCTACTCGGCCCGAACGGTTCCGGAATGCGATGCTTCATGCAATCGTCTTGGGCGCTACATTGCCGGGCAACAGAATGCCGTGAACGCTCATTTTGCAGGCGATAAGACGCGAGTTTAAGGCAGATCGGCCGAGCCCATGCGTCGCAAGATAAGGCTGGTGCGGCGCGCAAGATAACCTGACCCCTGGCGCCTTTCAAATGATCGCGGATTTGGCAGCATTACTGCAAGGCGGGCTGCCTGACTCGGACTCAGCTGCGCGGCCGAAACGCCGAAATAATGCCTTGCTGCGGCTTCAGCGCCATACACACCGGCGCCCCACTCTGCCACATTGAGATAGATCTCAAAAATGCGCTCTTTATCCATCCAGAATTCGAGCATGTACGCAATTATGAACTCCTGCATCTTGCGCAGGTAGCTGCGGTCCCCGGACAAGAACAGGTTCTTCGCAAGCTGCTGGGTAATGGTGGAGCCGCCAGCGACCACCTTGCCTTTCCTGGAATTTTTCTCGTACGCTTTTTGCAGCGCTTCCCAGTCGATACCCTGATGATCCGAAAAATTCGAATCCTCCGATGCGATGATCGCCCGCTTCAAATTGTTGGAAATTCGCCGATACGGCACCCACTGGTGTTTGAGCCTTGCCTTGGGATTTTTTTCCTCCAGCACGTCCAGTTGCTGACGCATGAAACTGGTCGAGCCAGGATTATGGTCGACCCACCAGGCGATCTGCACAAAGAAATATGCCTGCATCAGCAGCACGATCGCAATCGGCGCGACAATCAGCCACAAGAATATTTTGCGCACTTGTTTCATTCTTGTTTTCCCGGCCAGGCTAAAGATTTGCACGCAGTTGAGCAAGTACCGCAGCAGTATCGGGCTGCACATTGCGCCAAAGAAGAAACGACTCGGCAGCCTGTTCCACCAGCATTCCCAAGCCGTCGCGCACCGCGGCACCGTGCCGCCTTGCGAATCCCATGAACGCAGTCGGCTCGCTGCCGTACATCATGTCGTAAGCAAGCGTGTCATTCCCGAATGCCGATGGAGGAATTGGGGGAATATCCGCAGTCATACTTGCCGAGGTCGCATTGATGACGATGTCGAACGGCTCGCTCAATGCAGCAAATTCGTCGGCATGAATGTTCCGGTAGCGCGTTGAAAACTGTTGTGCCAGCTGGGCGGCCTTTGCATGGGTGCGATTCGCGATCGTCAGGCTGCGCGGGTTTTCGGACAACAGCGGCAAGATGGCCCCGCGTGCGGCGCCGCCAGCGCCGAGAAGCAATATTCTTTTGCCTTGCAGCGCGATACCTGCGTTGCGCACTATGTCGGTTACCAGGCCGGCGCCGTCCGTGTTATCGCCAAAAATGATGTCGCCATCGAATTTCAGCGTATTGACCGCACCGGCCGCCTGTGCGCGGTCGGTCAACTTTGTCGCGAAGGCATGCGCTTCCAGTTTGAACGGCACCGTAACGTTGAGCCCGCAACCACCTGCCTGAATGAATTTCTGGACCGTGTCAATGAAGCCGTCCAGCGGTGCAAGCAAGCGCTCGTAGGTCAGGCACTGCTGGGTTTGCGCTGCAAAACGCGCGTGGATATCCGGAGACCTGCTATGCGCGACAGGGTGCCCGATTACGGCATATCGATCGACTTTATCCATCAGTTGCTGCTCCCACGCAATGTCGCTTCGAGTGCGTCGTCACGTGTAAACTTGAAACTCGTTGTCATTACCCATACGTCGTTTTTATCCTTCGATCGCATGCTTTTTGCAAATACGCCGAAAGGCGCGGACTGCCTGACAATCTTCTTGGCAGCGGCATCCAGCGCCGGTATGCCCGATGTTCGATCCACCACAACACCATCGTCGCCATCCGCCTTGTAAAGCGAGCCGTCCTGATAAATGGAAATCGAAAGTATCAATTCGCCATAAAGTTTTTTGCCATTTTTCTGCGGAAAATTCAGGGTGCCGACTTTTTCTACGCGCTTTCTCACCGTATCAAAATACATCGCATAGCCAACTTCCCGCGTGCTCGGCGATATGTACGTTTTCTTCGGACGCTTGTTGTAATCCTCGATACTCTTGTTGATCTCCGCTTCCATGCGCGCAATCGCCTTGGCGCTATCGACCTTGTCCGCACCGTCCGGTGGCGGCGGAGTCTCTCGCGGCTGGTCTTTTTCGGTCAGCGGGGTTGCTGAAAACGGTGTGCTCTTGGCGACTTGAGCCATCATCCTTTGCTGTTGCGCTTCAAGTTCCGCAAGCCTGCGCCTGGTTGCCTGGATGCTGTCGCCATCTTCGCTCCGGCGCAAATCCGGCAACGGTGATTTCGCCCGCCCCTCGTTCGCGTTACCGCCGCCATCCAGGTTCGCTTGTGCCAATGCCTGCGCCTTGACCGGCTTCCGGTCGTGCTTGGCATTGACCAGGATTACTTCCAGCCCCGGGTCCGTCGGCTTGAACCGAAAACTGTCCGGCGCAGCGAAGCGCACTGCCAACAATCCACCATGCACCAGCACCGACACGGCAATGGCAATGGTCAATGTGGGATTTTGAAAAAATAACTTCACGCGTTCCGTTTGAAAAATTGCCGAAGGCAACCGATTTTACGCAAGGACGGCAAATTTCGCGAGAGTTTTAAGGCGGAATCACTCTGATACGGGCTGAATGTTCACAGTACTGTCGGATGTGGTTTTTTCGCCATCGGACTCAATTGCATCGATCAATTCTTCGTCGTCATCCGTTATCGGTTCGGCATCGGATACGGCGGCAATTTCAAGCAGGCGTGCTTCCACCGTAAGATCCACTTCATCCCAGCGCAGCAAATCCAGTTTGACCTGCGCGCCTCGTGCCACCTGCGGCATTCCCGGCAACTTGATGATTAGCGGGATGTCAACCAGGCGCAGTATTTCCTCTTTCAAAACCACTGCATCGACATGCTTGGCGCGTTCCTGCGCCAGCCAGCGCAGACACCAGAAACGCTCCATGATGGACTGGAAATCGGCGTAGGCACTGTAAGCGCCGTCGAACGCGGACACGATCGCGAACAGATCGGCGTCTTTTGGCTTGAACGGTGCAACCAGCGGCGCCGTCACTCCGTGCTGTACACAGGCCAGAATCTGCCATTGATTGACCAGATCAGTATACCGGCGCAACGGCGAGGTGCTCCACGCATATTGATCGACACCCAGTCCCTGGTGCGGGGCCGCGTGCGTCACCATTCGAACCTGCATCCTGGCCGCCCAGCCGCCGCCACCGCTACCCTGACTGCGGTAGATGCCGGGCACACCATGTTCATGCATCAGCTTCCCCCAACTGCTATTGGCGAAAATCATCAGCTCGGCAACAATCTTGTCGAGCGGTGCGCCGCGCTTGCGACGAGTGATTTCAACGACATCGTCTTCGACATAAAAATTGAAGTCGATGCGATTGGTCTGTTCCGGTTTCAAACCGAAACCCTCGCGCTTGACCATGCGGCCTTTTTCGAGCACTTGCGCCCATTGCCACAACAATGCGATATCCGCCTTGTGCAAATAATCGCCGGCATCCGTCGCCAGGTTTTCTTCAGTGACCAGCGCATCCAGATCGTTATGCCGGAGATTCGCGGCAATCGGAACTGCCTCGGCTTTTGTTTCAAGTCCTATAACCGACCAATCCTCCGGATTGAGCGTTGCGTACAGCGAGACCGCAGGACAGGTCTTGCCTTCTGCCAGCGTGAACGCATCGACCAATTGATCCGGCAGCATCGTAATTTTGTCGCCCGGCATGTACACGGTCGACAAGCGCTGCCTTGCGATTGCATCGATTGCATCGTTGCGACTGATGCCGAGCGCCGGTGCTGCAATATGAATTCCGATCCGCACGGTGCCGTCGGTGAGCATCGCAACCGAGAACGCATCGTCGATCTCGGTTGTTGTCACGTCATCAATCGAAAATGCGTGCACGTCGGCAAGCGGCAACGCCGGCGGCTTCGGTATTGAAATCGCCGGAAAGCCGGTACCTTTCGGAAAACACTCGAACAGGAATTTTGAAAAATGGAGCTCTTTCGGCGATCCAATCCCGCCGGCTGCAAGCATCAATCGCTGTGGTGTGGTTTGCAAGTCGTTGCATGCCGCATCCAGCGCCTTGTACTCGATACTGTTCTTGTCCGGCTTGAACAGCAATTGCATAACCATCGGCTTCATTGAAGCCGGCAAGCGATGCGCCTTGAGTTCTTCCACGTATTGCGCCTGAACCAACGCCTGCTGCTTCTTCTTTTCGATACCTGCCAATGCCGCGTTGAGCGATGCTTCCGGAGCGGCCTTGTAGCGCCCCTTACCCTTCCGGTAAAAATAAACCGGCGCAGCATGCAGTTTGACCAGCAACCCGGCCGCCTCATGCGGCTTGGGCTCATGGCCGAAATATTCTTTGCCCAGCTCGGCAAATCCGAATTCCTCTTGTCCGGCGACTTCCCATAGAAAGGCGAGGTCGATCTCATCGGCGACTGCCTGCGCTTCTGCCAGCAAGTCCGTCGGCGCCGGGGATGCGAATTGCAACAGGACATCCTTGGCCCGCACCTTGGTGCGCTTTCCGCTTTGCATCTCGACCTGATAGGCCTCGCCTTGCTGGGACAGCACAGCCCCGGTCTTGAAATCGCCGGACTCTTCAAAAAATAAATTCATCGAATGCTTTGCTTATTGAGTTTGTTCAGTTGCCTGGTAAATGATTTGCGCGCGCAGGTCGCGCTCGATTTGCAATACGGTCGACTTCTCGGCCGGGTACAGCTCGGGCTGGCAAGCAAGCGTCGGCCTGTCGATCGACAGGCGCCTCATCGCGGTCACCGTATTGGCTTTGACCTCGTAGCGCGAAGTATACGAGAACCCGGATTCCGCAATCGCTCTTCCTTTTGGCAATATCAGCTTCAGGTTTTTTGGCACATGAATCTCATGGTGGTCATTCAGGACCCATACCGGACACCAGTATGGCAGCGAACGCGACGATCGTTTATAAACCGAACGAAGCGTATCGAACGTAATCGGCCCGGCCAGCAGCGGAGACAGCGGAATCGTTCCATTGTCGGCAATTGCCAGAAAATCCTTGACGCGGGCTTTCAAGCGCATCGTCATTGATGTGCCGTCGGGGCTCTCCTCGAATGAAATATTGCCCTCCCCCTCAAGGCTTTTACGATCGAGAAATTCCCGAACCCATTCGGCCTCCTTGTTCCTTCCAATCGAGCGTTGCAGTTCGCGCAGATTGATCGCGGCAACACCGTCGGCTGCAATGCTCAGCTCCACCGAAGCGGCACCGGCTTCGTCAAACACCAGTTTTGTTGCGCGCGTCACGAAAAATTGCGCGGGCCTTATCATTGGTGTGCGGCGCACACCATCGTAGGGCGCCGTATGAATAACCGGCTTATCTGCGTTCGAAAGCGGCAGCACGCCAAAAGGCACTATCGAACCGGCAGTCGAATCGAGGTACAGATCGAAAGCCGGCAGGTGAATAATCACATGATTGAATACTGGATAGACAACCGACGGAAGCGAATAGGAGCTTCTGTCGCTATTGATCATCACGGTTGACGATTTGATTCCTTTGGCCGCCAGCAGTGCTTTCATCAGAACGACATGATCCTTGCAATCGCCGTAACGATTGACAAGTACTGACTCCGCATCATGTGGCACCCACCCTTCCGCCCCGATCCAGGACGCGACATACCGGACGTTTCTCGTCATCCACTCATAGATCAGCCTGGCCTGCGCCAAAGGTTCGGTCACGTTTTGGGTAATCTGGTCTGCCAGCTGCGCAATCGCCGGTGTGATCGCCGCCTTGGACCTGGAGCGCAATTCGTAAGCCGCTGCAAACTGTTCCCAATCCTTGAATGTGGTTGCGATCAGTCGCGGCGTGCTGCGGGCTATATCGACCGAAGCCGGTTCGGTCGAAAAGATTGGAAGATTTCTTGCAGACCATCGATGTATCCGGCGGCCATCCTGCTCAATCACCGGCATCGCATGAATCTGCTCGGCTTCGATCTGCAATGGAATCGACGATGGCATATCGATCGACACATCGATTGCATCCCACGCGAAACCGCGCGCAAACACGCTGGCGGCATAGAACTGATCGGGAAAAACCGGCTCTTTCTGGGTTATTCGATATTTGTACGTGACCGAATCGCCAGTTTCGAGCTGTGGAAAGGTAATCATCGTGGTGCTTTGATCAACCCGCGAAATACCATAGCCTTCGGCAAGCCGGCCCTGCTGGGTCTGAATGCCGGCAGGGCCGACATCAATCCGCCGCCCGTCTTGTTTCAGCGTATAGGCTTCCAGAACTTCGACTTGTTCCAGCCTGGCGCTGTGGCTGATCGGCATTTTCCCGCTGTTTACCAATGCCGATTCCGTCAGCAATCGATACGTGATCTCACGCACGACCGTATAAGTCGCGTCGGCGTTAACCCTGTAGTCGGCCTGAAACTTCAGGAAACGTACATGTCCTTCGTCCTGGGCATGGGCGCATGAAGCGGCAAGCCACATCAGCAGAAAAATCGGCTTGTACATTGCGTTAGCCAGATTCAACGCGCGACCTCGTGTGGCGATCGTTCATCCGCCGCAGATATTCTTTCGCTATCTATATTGAAGCCGGCCGGCGGAGATGCTTTAAGGCTGGCGATAACCGGCAGAAATACCTCGGTGACGAGCAACACGCCGCTTCTGCGTCGGAACAGGCAACGCCGCGCAAATAGCGAACCGGCGGCATTGTCCGCGCCGACAGCTTTACGTGCTCTCCGCACCAGTGGATGCTGCGAACCGAGCCGCGCAAATTGCAACGCCCCGCGCCGGACTGCCGGATCGCCGAACAAGGTAGTGCCAAGCGACCGCTCACCGAGCGTATTGAAGAAAGGCCAGTCAAATGCGCTCGCGGTCAAAGGTACGATCGTATGAGCGTACACAACGGGCCGTTCATCGCAACGTAACAATACTTCGCGCTCGCGCACGCGAATACGCCGCGGCAATTGCACCGATCTGAATTCATCGGCAAGACTCATGCCGGAGCCCTGCCTTAGTCGCTGCACACGGAAGCTCCGGCTGTGCGCAACCAGCTTTACCGTCAACGAGGTCCGGTCGGTCAGCCAGTGCCGCATCTCCGGCGGCGGATTAACGCCGTTCGCGTGCACAAACCAGCGTGCTGCCGCAATGGATTGCATGGTCACTGGCTCGCTTCCCTGATGCCGCAAAACTCCAGCACGGCGTCCAGATAGAAAGAAAAATCCGAGATGCCATGATCGCTGCCCTGGATTACCGTCTGTCGGGCGCCCGGATAATGCGCGACCATTTCCTTCCAATCCAGCACTTCATCGCCGGTTGCCGCAATCAGAAAATACCGTTGCGGCTCCGTGATGGGGCCGACCGCAAAAGTTTTCAGCTCATCAATGTATTCACGCTTGAATTCAAATGGCTGTCCGGAGTGATAAGTAGTCGTGATGCCGACGTACTTTTCCAGATCTTGCGGCGGCCTGATGGCCGGATTGAGCAGAACAGTCCGGCAACCCAGCTGTTCCGCCAGCCGGGTAGCGTAATACCCACCCAATGAAGAACCGATCAAGGTCAGTTCGTGCGGTGCCGATTGGATCGCAATTTGCCGGGCCAGCAAAACTGCCTCCCGGGGCGATGCCGGAAGTTGCGGACAATAATAGTCGGCGCTTCGGCCGAGCTCTTGCAATCGATCGGCGATCAGACGCGCCTTGAATGACTCGGGCGACGAGCGAAATCCGTGCAAGTACAGAATCATTGAGCCAACTTGTCCAGAATCTTTTGATGCACGCCGCCAAAGCCGCCATTGCTCATTGCCAGAATCTGGTCTCCCGGCTTCGATGCCTGGATAATGGCCTGTACCAGCGCATCCAGATTGTCGTATGCCTGGGCCTTTGATCCCAGTGGCGCCAGCGCCTCGCCCAGATTCCAGCCCAGCGCCTCCTTGCCGGTGCCGCTTGCGCCATAACCGAAAACCAGGTCGGCGTCCGCCAAGCTGCCGGGCAGCGCGGTTTTCATCGTGCCCAGCTTCATGGTATTCGAGCGCGGTTCCAGCACCGCCAGGATGCGCGCGCTGCCGACTTTTTTGCGCAGGCCCGCGACCGTGGTGGCAATCGCGGTCGGATGGTGCGCGAAATCGTCATATACGGTGATGCCGTTGACTACGCCGCGCACTTCCATCCGGCGCTTGACGCTTTCGAACTTCGCCAGCGACTCGATCGCCTGCCTGGGTGGTACGCCGACATGGCGCGCCGCGGCGATTGCGGCCAGCCCATTCAGCCGGTTATGCTCGCCGGTCAGGGCCCAGTTCACAGTGCCTTGCGAATCTCCATTGAACATGACATCGAAACTGCCGTCGGCGTGCTCGACCAGCGCCCATCCCTGCCGATCGCCTCCGAACCATTCCATGCCGCTCCAGCAGCCGCGTTCGATCACGCGCTGCAATGCTGCTTCGCGCCCGTTCACGATCAGTCGTCCGACGCCCGGCACGGTGCGAACCAGATGATGGAATTGGGTTTCGATCGCTGCCAGGTCGGGGAAAATATCGGCGTGATCGTATTCGAGGTTATTCAGGATTGCGGTCTTGGCGCGGTAGTGCACGAACTTGCTGCGCTTGTCGAAAAACGCTGTGTCGTACTCGTCGGCTTCGATGACAAAAAAAGGCGAATCGGCAGTCTTTCCGGACAACCGTGCGGAAATGCCGAAATTCATCGGAACGCCGCCGATCAGAAAACCGGGATCGTAGCCGGCGTCTTCCAGTATCCATGCCAGCATCGATGCGGTTGTCGTTTTCCCGTGGGTTCCTGCTACGGCCAGCACCCATTTACCTTGCAAAATATGCTCGCCGATCCATTGCGGGCCGGATGCATAGGCCAATCCGCGATTCAGGATTTCCTCCATCAGCGGATTGCCGCGTGAAACAACATTGCCGATCACGAACAGATCCGGTTGCAAGCTGATCTGCTCCGTGCCGAAACCTTCGATCAGTTCGATGCCCTGTGCTTCCAACTGCGTGCTCATCGGCGGATACACATTGGCATCGCAGCCGGTGACCTTGTGTCCTGCTTCTTTGGCCAGCACTGCGAGTCCGCCCATGAAGGTTCCGCAAATGCCAAGGATGTGAATATGCATTGTACAATTTCGAATTGGA
>JAKFFO010000201.1:0-5835 GCA_036675035.1 Oxalobacteraceae bacterium | reverse complement strand
TGCGCGCGCGGTAGCGAGCATCGGCCGCTCGCCCTGCCGCGCCAAGGTGGCGGAGTCGGCATGGAAGTAGGTTGTCAGCGACACCGTGCCGACCGGAATCCATCGCGGGCGGCGAACAAATATTCGTGGAAAGAACGCATCGCAAATGGCGGTGAGCGAAACGAAGTCAAGCGGCCGTGGCGGAACATCGCGAATCCACAGCGTACTGACCGAGTCTCTGTCAGAAATGTCATCGGTGGCCGGAGCAATCTTGCCGCGTACGAAACGCATGTCATAGGCGGCCGTCCATTTCGCGCGTTCGATTGGCGGCTCGCGGTCTACCGTTGCCGCAGCAGGAGCGTCCGGAAAGCGCGTTTCCGTCGACGACCATGTGTCGCGCCTGGTGGCGAATACCGCAGTGGCGGTAGCGCCGACCTGATCGCCTTGCATCAACTCGACATACCAGTGCTGCGTGGTCCGATTGGTTCGCAATACTCTGGTTGTGACAATGAACTCGCCATCGGCAATCGGACCGGCGAAATTGACCGTCAGCGCAACCGGTTCACCCAGATGTTCCGGATGCAGCAGAACCGCATTGATCATGGCCGACGAGATGATGCCTCCGAACGGCCCCACCATATTCCCGTACGCAGGGCTGGTGCTGCCGCGATATCGGCCGGACTCTATCGGTGTGAGCAGCGTTGCCGTATCCAGCGGATGTGCAGCGTCACTGATGTTCGTGGTGGCATTCATTTTGTGGGCTCTGTTTAAACAGGTTGATAAGGGCGTGCTCCAAACTCGGGGCGTTCCGTGCCGACCTTCGCTATGGAGCAAGGTTCTGCTTGAATCGTAGCCGAAATCAGGAAACCAGGCACGAGCACCAGCTCTGCGAACCAGGACGCCTGGGTTCGTCGGCTTTCGATGGCGGAAGAAATCCGGGCTTAACGTTGATGAAACGATCGAGTCGTCGGCCCGCAAAAACTATTGACAGAACTGCATGAATTATTTTCATGTTAATTCGTCGCCAACTGAATCAAGTGAATGAAGTGACGTGAGCAGTCTGCAAAATGAATTTCAGGCCGGATCTTTTGTTGGAGATGATTATTGCAAGCACAAACAAATTAATGTAAAAAGCTGAAGGCGCCGCACGATCGGCGTGCTCGATACAATCGCTAACGCGGGCTGTTACGCCGGACTTTCCGGCGCGATCACCGAAGCCCCATCATTTTGGAGAGACTCTCTTGTATAAATCATTCCTGGCGCTTGCCGTCGCCGCAACGTTTTCAATCGGACTGCCTGCTCATGCGCAGGAAAAATACAAGTCGGAGTATCGTCTGTCGACGGTACTGGGTTCTGCTTTCCCGTGGGGTAAAGGCGGCGACCGCTGGGTTGAGCTGGTAAAGGAAAAAACCCAGGGCCGCATCAACATCAAGATGTATCCGGGCACTTCTCTGGTTGCCGGCGACCAGACGCGTGAATTCACCGCGATCCGCCAGGGCGTCATCGATCTTGCGATCGGTTCCTCGATCAACTGGTCGCCGCAGGTCAAGGAATTGAATCTGTTTTCACTGCCGTTCCTGATGCCGGATTATCGCGCGATCGATGCGCTGACCCAGGGGCAGGTCGGCAAGGATGTGTTCAAGGTGCTGGAAAAAAATGGCGTGGTGCCACTGGCATGGGGTGAAAACGGCTATCGCGAGATCAGCAATTCGAAGCGCGAAATCCGCACACCTGCGGACCTGAAGGGAATGAAACTGCGCGTAGTCGGATCACCGTTGTTTAACGATATTTTCTCGGCACTGGGTGCGAATCCGACCCAGATGAGTTTTGCCGACGCGAAGCCTGCGCTGGCTTCCGGCGCGGTCGACGGACAGGAAAATCCGATCTCGGTATTCACCGGTGCGAAGATCCATACACTGGGCCAGAACTTCCTGACGATCTGGGGCTATACCGCCGATCCGCTGATCTTCGTGGTCAACAAGGAGGTGTGGAACAGCTGGAGCAAGGCCGACCAGGAAGCGGTGCGCGCTGCGGCAGTTCAGGCCGGCAAGGAAGAAATCGTTCTTGCACGCAAGGGCTTGACCACGGAAGACAGCGGCATCTACAAGGAAGTCGAAGCGCTGGGCGTGAAGGTAACCCGTCTTTCTCCCGCCGAAATCAACGAGTTCAAGAAGCTGACGCGTCCGGTGTATGACAAGTGGACCAAAACCGTCGGAACCGCCCTCGTGAAAAAAGCCGAAGCCGATATCGCGGCACGCAAATAGCAAGCCACGATTGTTTGGCGACATCGCCGCCCGGTTGCTTCGGGCGGCTTTTTTATTAGGTGAAAGATCATGAACGAGATTCCGGGCCACGGCCAGGCCGACAACGAAGAGCAGCCTCGCGTGCCGGTCAAGATCGAAGAATTTTGCGCAGCGATGGCGATGGCGCTGATCTGCTGCATCACGTTCGCCAATGTGGTGGTGCGCTACTTTACCGATGTGTCGTTTGCTTTCACCGAAGAGTTCTCGATTTTCCTGATGGTGGTGCTGACGCTGTTCGGCGCCGCAGCGGCGTTTGCGCGCGACCGGCATATCCGCATGACGTTTGTCACCGATCGCCTGCCGGCCGGCATTGCACGCAAAGTCGAAATCGTCGTCCAGTTGTTGGGTGCAGTCATGTTCGCCGTGATGGCGTGGTACGGCACACGCCTTTTCTGGGACGACTGGAGCTACGATACGACATCTCCCGGCATAGGAGTTCCGCAATGGATTTACACCATCTGGCTGCCGTTGCTTTCTGTGGTGATTTTTCTGAGAATCGCCGGACGGCTGATCCGCTTCATCCGTAATCCGGGCCGGCGCGCCGCAGGTGGAGTGGACTTATGATTCTCGAAGGCAGTCTGATCCTGTTTATCGGCTTTGCATTGCTCCTGTTCATGGGAGCACCGCTGGCGATCGCGATGGGCATCGCGGGAACCGCGGTGATCCTGATTGAAGGACTGGGCATCATGTCGGTGCCGACCAATGCCTACAACGGCATTGCAAAATATCCGTTGCTGGCGCTGCCGGTGTTCTTGCTGGCCGGGATGATTTTCGAGCGTGCGGGCGTTGCATTGCGCATCGTCCGGTTTGCGTCGGCCGTGGTCGGGCAACGCCGCGGCGCGCAAGGCATCGTCGCGATCCTGGTATGCATGTTCCTCGGCGGGATTTCAGGTTCCGGACCGGCCGACGCGGCCGCGGTCGCGATGGTCATGATTCCGGGCATGCTCAAGCAAGGCTATCCACGCGAGTTTTCAGCGACGCTAATCGCCGCGGCGGGCGCGACCGCGATCCTGATACCACCGTCGATTGCGCTGATCGTCTACAGCGTGCTGGTGCCGGCGGCATCGGTGCCTGCATTGTTTGCCGGAGGCGTTATCCCGGGCATGCTTGCCGGGCTGGCGCTGGTGCTTCCTACCTTGTACCTGTCGCGAAAATACGATTGGGGCCGCAACGACGGCGAACAGGTGCCGGACCTGTGGCAGACTTTCAAGGAAGCGATCTGGGGATTGCTCGCACCGGTGATTATCCTGGGCGGCCTTCGCAGCGGTGCATTTACGCCGACCGAGGCTGCGGTTGTGGCGGTTTTCTATGGTTTCTTCGTCGGCTTCTTTGTCTACCGGACGCTGACCATGCGCCAGATATATGAAGTGCTGGTCGAGTCGGCCGAAATATCGGCGGTGGTACTGCTGATCATTTCGCTGGCGGGCGTATTCGCACACGCCGGTTCGACGCTGGGCGCGTTCGATGCTTTCGCCAAACTGCTGCTCAGCTTTACTTCGAACGAAATTCTGATGCTGACGATGATCGTCGTGATGCTGCTGATCGCGGGCATGCTGCTGGATGCGGTGTCGATTTTTCTGGTATTTCTGCCGATCCTGGTGCCGATCATGCACGCGTACAAATGGAATCCGGTCTGGTTCGGCATCATCATGACAATGACGCTGGCGATCGGACAATTCACGCCGCCGATGGCAGTCAACCTGATGGTTACCACCCGCATCGCCGGCATCTCCATGGAATCCACAATCCGATGGGCACTCTGGATGGTGAGCGCGATGCTGGTCGCGCTGATGCTGGTGGCAGTTTTTCCGCAGCTGGCGCTTTGGCTGCCGCGCACTTTGGGTTATTAAGCTTGCCGGCCAACCCGCGAACGATGGTTCCGTGTTTTATTTATGACTAAAGAAATCTGTTTTCTCAGCGCGACCGAAATGGCCGCGCAAATCCGGGCCGGCAATCTGTCGGCCCGTGAAGTGATGACCGCGCATCTGGCGCACATGGAGCGCGTCAACCCGCAGGTCAATGCGATTGTCACACTGCATGCGGAACAGGCACTGGCGGCTGCCAGTGCCGCCGACGAAGCGCAGGCGCGCGGTGCGGCGCTGGGTGCGTTGCATGGCTTGCCGGTCGCACACAAGGATCTCTTCCTGACCAGCGGCATGCGCACCACCTTCGGCTCCAAGACGCATGAACACTTCGTTCCATCCAGGAGTGCCGCGATCGTGGAACGGCAGCAGCAGGCCGGTGCGATCAGTATCGGCAAGACCAATACGCCGGAATTCGGTGCCGGCGCGCAGACATTCAATGAAGTATTCGGCCCGACTCGCAATCCTTACAACCTGGCCAAAACCTGCGGCGGATCGAGCGGCGGATCGGCCGTCGCTATTGCAACCGGCATGGTGGCGTTGGCGGACGGCACCGACATGGGCGGCTCCTTGCGCTGCCCGGCCAGTTTCAACAATATATTCGGGCTGCGGCCATCGGTCGGCAGGGTTCCGAACCTGCCGGCGCGCGACGGCTGGGCCAACCTGTCGGTCAACGGACCGATGGCGCGTACCGTCGACGACCTCGCGCTCTACCTGTCGGTGATGGCCGGACCGGATTCACGCGATCCGATGTCGATCGACGAAGACGGCATCCGCTTTCGGGCGCCGCTGGGGCGTGATCTCAAAGGAGTGCGGATTGCGTGGAGCCCGGACATGGGCGGTCTTCCGGTAGACAAGCAGGTCGTGCGCACCATCGATGCGCAACGGCGGGTGTTCGAAGACATGGGATGCATCGTCGACGATGCATGCCCGGATTTCAGCGGTGCGCACGAAGTATTCACGACGCTGCGCGCCTACAGTTTCGAATTGCAGTTCGGCGCGATCATGGACCGGCATCCCGGTGTGCTGAAACCAGCCATCGTGTCGAATATCGAGGCCGGCCGCAAGCTCAGCGGCAGCGCGCTGGCGCGCGCGGAAATGCTGCGCACCGCATTGTTCGAACGCATGCACCGGTTCATGCAAACCTATGAATACATCGTCCTGCCGGTCAACCAGGTGCCGCCGTTCCCGATCGAGCAACAGTATGTGACCGAGGTCGACGGCGTCAAGATGGATGGCTACATGGACTGGATGCGCTCCTGCTTCTACGTGACTGCGACCAGTCACCCGGCAATTTCGGTGCCGTGCGGATTTACCGATGGTGGTTTGCCGGTCGGAATGCAGATCGTCGGCCGTCATCGCGGGGAATTCGGCTTGCTGCAGATCGCGCACGCGTTCGAGCAGGCATCGGCAGCCAAGCGGACCTGGCCTGCGATTACTGCCTATTGAGCTGGCGGCAATCGCCGTGCTGATCCGCGGACGAAGGATCATGGCGGCAGAAGATGCCGTTTCATGGCGCACCTTCCAGCGTTCGATCCATTGCGCCATGCAGCGCTCGCGACGGGATTAGAACTTGTCCGTAAATTGGAAATCACATTCGAACTGCCTGGCAAGGTGGACGGAGGTGATGGAGATGAGCAAGATTCAATCGTGGGAAGTATCGGATGCATTCTGGCGACGTGTCGAGCCTC
>JAKFFO010000061.1:0-29490 GCA_036675035.1 Oxalobacteraceae bacterium | reverse complement strand
ATCATCGCCAACCTGCACGACGTGATCATCATCCTCGGCTTCTTCGCCTTCTTCCAGTGGGAGTTCTCGCTGCCGGTGCTGGCCGCGGTGCTCGCGGTGCTCGGCTACTCGGTGAACGAATCGGTGGTGGTGTTCGACCGCGTGCGTGAAACTTTCCGTGATCGCCGCTACGGCAAATTGGGCACGGCGGAGGTGATGAACCATGCGATTACCAGCACGATTTCACGTACCATGATTACGCACGGATCGACCGAGGTAATGGTGTTGTCGATGCTGCTTTTTGGCGGTGCAACCTTGTATTACTTTGCATTGGCCCTGACCATCGGCATCCTGTTCGGTATTTATTCATCGGTGTTTGTTGCTGCGGCGGTGGCGATGTGGTTGGGGGTCAAGAGGGAAGACATGATCAAGCCGGTCAAGGAAAAAGACGAGACAGGTGGCGCGGTGGTTTGACATCATTTTCCGTTATACCTGAAAGGGCCGGCTTGAACGCCGGCCCTTTTTACATGGCGTGGCACTTTCAGTTTGCCGGATGCAGCGGCGGCATGTCGGCAAGTCATTGTTTTGATTGAAAAAATAAATTGATTTCTGCTGATTAAACTGATACTCAAAGTATCGCAACAAGAATCATTTGAATAGCAATGATTTGACATGGAATTCTGTAGCAACTAAAATGCAACTTGTTCTTTACGTATCAGGGAACGTACCAGGGATATTCACAAAAGAGGGGAACAAGCGAGTTGCTGCCACACGACGCGACAGAAGGTCTGGATGTCGATACACTCGCGGTCATGACTGACAATACGAAACTTGTCGCTGTAAATGATTCCATCCGTATCTTGCAAAGCGTACGCCGCATTGCTCAATGCGTAGAGCATCATTCGAAGCGACTGACCGCAACCCATCACATCACGTCGCCTCAACTTGTGGCACTCATGGCAATTGCCCAACTGGGGCCGAGCACACTCAAATCGATCGGGCGTGCAATACATCTGAGCCCCAGCACAGTGGTAGGCATTGTCGACCGGCTGGAGGAAAAAGAGCTGGTTCGCCGCGAACGGGATACCCGTGATCGGCGCAATGTTTACGTTACCGTGACGGCCGCAGGTCAGGCGCTGGTGGACAATGCGCCGTCCGCGCTGCCGCAGGGGTTTGCCAGTGCGCTCAGTGCACTGCCGGAAAACGATCAGCACACTTTGGTCGTGGTGCTGGAGCAGTTCGCTACTTTGCTGGAAGTTAAAGTACCTACCGGCATCATTTAACCCCGCCGGATTTTCCCTTCTGAAAACTGACGAACGCCGTCGGCGGCCTGAACAGTCCGCAGGGGCGGTTTCGTCCGAAAAAAGGAGGCTGCATGAATGCACGTATTTCCGAGTCGGTGGTACATCGCCATCTGACCCTTCGGCAACCGGAACGACGCGACGGTGCGGCGCTCCATGAGCTGGTCGCAAGCTGTCCGCCGCTCGACCTGAATTCACGGTATGCCTATCTCTTATTGTGCCATCACCACGCCAACACCAGCGTTGTCGCGGACCTCGGCGGCGCCATCGTCGGTGCCATTACCGCATATGTGCCGCCTGGTCAGCCCGATACATTATTCGTATGGCAGGTCGCGGTTTCGCCGCAGATGCGAGGCCAGGGGCTGGGTGCCCGCATGCTGGATCATTTGAAGCTGCGGGGTTTGGATCAACGGCAGTTGCGCTGGATGGAAACCACCATCAGCCCCGGCAATGATCCTTCGCACAATCTATTCACTGCATTTGCCAGGCGCCATGGCGCCGGTTGTACTACCACCACTCTGTTTTCAGCCAGCGACTTTGGCGAGAGTGGTCACGACGAAGAGTGTTTATACAAAATTGGCCCCTGGGACCAAGCAGTCTGACTGCAAAAACATTCACCATTCATCCCCATGCACAAGGAGAAGCATGATGCGTATATTTGACCGACTGGAATCCGAAGTTCGTGGCTATATCCGATCCTTTCCAACGATTTTTGCAAAAGCCCAGAATGCTGTATTGACCGATGAAGGGGGCAATCAGTACATGGATTTCCTCGCCGTGGCAGGCACCCTCAACTATGGCCATAACAATCCGATTATCAAGCAGGCGCTGATCGATTACCTGGCCACCGATGGCGTGGTTCACGGCCTGGATATGGCGACTTCAGCAAAGAAGAAGTTCCTGCAAACGTTCGAAGAGAAAATTCTCAAGCCGCGCAATTTGCAGTACAAGCTGCAATTTACCGGCCCGACCGGCACCAATGCCGTGGAAGCGGCCATCAAGCTGGCGCGCAATGTGACCGGGCGCCAGAATGTCATTTCGTTTACGAACGGGTTTCATGGCGTGTCGCTCGGCGCACTATCATTGACCGGCAATAGAAAGTACCGCGATGCGGCAGGCGTGACGCTAGCAAATGTGCACCATGCGCCGTACTCCGGCTATTTCGGTTATGACGTCGATACGATTGCGATGCTGGACAAATTGATCGGCGACCCCAGCAGCGGCGTCGACCATCCCGCCGCGGTGATCGTCGAATGCGTGCAGGGCGAAGGCGGCTTGAATGTCGCCGGCATGAACTGGCTGAAAAAGCTGGAGCAATTGTGCCGGCGTCATGAAATCCTGTTGATCGTCGATGACATCCAGGCCGGTTGCGGCCGCACCGGTACATTCTTCAGCTTCGAGCCGGCGGGCATTCGCCCGGATATCGTTACGCTTTCCAAATCGCTGTCCGGCTACGGTTTGCCCCTGTCGCTCGTGTTGCTTAAACCGGAACACGATGTATGGAAGCCGGGCCAGCACAACGGCACTTTCCGCGGCAACAATATGGCGTTCGTGACTGCGACCGCAGCACTGGAGCATTACTGGAGCGACAGCAAATTCCAGGCCTCTATCGAGAAAAAAGCGCAGACCATCGCGCTATTCCTCGACAAGCTGGTCCAGAGTTATCCGGATGCCGAAATGGTGCGGCGCGGTCGCGGCATGATGCAGGGACTGGCATTCAAGGACCCGGCATTGGCCGATCGCGTTACCGAACTGGCATTCCAGAACGGCCTGGTTATCGAGACTTCCGGCGGCCGCGATGAAGTCATCAAGCTGCTCACACCGCTGACCATCGAGCAGGAGAAGCTGCTGGCGGGGCTGGACATTCTGGAGCAGGCCGTGGCCGACACTGTCGGTGAAATGAATAGCCAAGCATCAAAGAGAAAAGGAGTGGCTGCATGATCGTACGGCGCTTGAAAGACATCCTCAATACCGCACGCGATGTAAAGACCGACACCTGGGCCAGCCGGCGCCTGCTGTTGCGCGACGACGGCATGGGGTTTTCCATGCACGAGACCACGATCTTCGCCGGCACCCAGACGCACATCTGGTACAAGAATCATCTGGAAGCCGTGTATTGCGTGGAAGGCAGCGGCGAAGTCGAGCTGATTCCGTCGGGTGAAATCTTCCGCATCGAGCCGGGCACCATCTACGCGCTCAACAAGAACGACCGCCACTGGCTGCGCGCGGACGCCGGCGCCGACATGCGCCTGGTCTGCACGTTCAATCCGGCGCTGGTGGGCACCGAAGTGCATGATGCCGACGGCGTTTACGCGGCCGCGCCGGAAACCACCGAATAAGAAGGAGTTATCGATGCAATCCAAAGACCATTACAACAGCCGCACCCAGACCAGCGCCGCGATTCTCGCCCGGCATGATCCGGTCGTCTATGAGCGGGCGCTGGCCCCAAGCCCGGCTGCACTCAATCAAGCGCAGCGCGATGCCTATCTCGATAACGGATTCCTGCTGATGCCGGAGCTGTTTTCCGGTGCCGAGGTCGAGTATTTGTATACCGAAATGCAGGCCATGCGCGAAGATTTTACGAACAAGGGACGCGAGGAAGTCATTGCCGAGCCGGGCAGCGGCGATGTCCGTTCGATTTTCAATGTGCATCGTCTGAACGACGTTTTTGCCAATTTGGTAAGGGATCCGCGGGTACTGAACGTTGCGCGGGAAATACTGGGCAGCGAAGTCTATATTCACCAGTCGCGCATCAACTACAAGCCCGGCTTCAATGGCAAGGAGTTTTACTGGCATTCGGATTTTGAAACCTGGCACAGCGAAGACGGCATGCCGGCGATGCGCGCCTTGAGCTGTTCGATTCTGCTGACCGACAACGACGAATTCAACGGTCCGTTGATGCTCATGCCCGGCTCGCATCGGCACTATGTTTCGTGCGCCGGCGAGACGCCGGACGACAATTACAAGAAATCCCTCAAGAAGCAGGAAATCGGCGTGCCGGATCAGATTTTGCTGCGTTACCTGTCCGATATGGGCGGCATCGCGTCCTGCAAGGGAAAAGCCGGGTCCGTGGTTTTCTTCGATTGCAACACGATGCATGGATCGAACGGCAATATCACGCCTTACCCGCGCAGCAATGTTTTCTTTGTTTATAACAGTATCGAAAACCAGCTTGATGCGCCAAAAGGGGGACTGAAGCCGCGTCCGGAATTTGTTGCGGCGAGACAGGGCATCAGTGCGCTGGAGCCGGAGCCGTTATCGGTTGATTGAACCAACGATGCCCTGACGCATAAATTGACCGCTACAGCTGCGGACTGCGATAACTTGCAAAATTTGCAGTTATCGCAGTCCGTTTTTCAGCTCATGCTTTTTCAAGAATTTTTTGTCGCTGCAAACCACGCCGTATAAGGTCATAGATGGAACCCTACCTGCGATCGTTCCTGCTGTTTTTCGCGCTGTTCAATCCGTTCCTGATGAGCATCTATCTGCTCGACTTGATTCGCGGCCTGCCGACACCGACTTTTGCTCGTGTGCTGGCGCGAGGCAGTCTCATCAGCGCATGTGTGTTTGTGCTGTTTGCCTGGGGCGGAGAAGCATTTTTCCGTGACACCTTGCAGGTAAGGTTCGCCTCTTTTCAGATTTTCGGCGGCATCGTGTTTCTGTTGATCGGCTTGCGTTATGTATTCTATGGCTCAGGGGCGATCAATGATCTGATGCGCGGCACACCGGCAGCCATCGCCGGCAGCATTGCGATGCCGATCATGATCGGACCCGGCACGGTCAGCGCCTCGGTGGTGATTGGCACCCGGCTTCCACTGCTTGGCGCGGTTGCGGTAATTTTCGGCACGCTTGCGTTAACCGTCGCACTGCTGGTGCTGATGAAATATCTGCATGACCGGATCAAGGACAGTCACGCCGAGCTGACCGATCGCTATATTGACCTGGTCGGAAGAATGTCCGCGCTGCTGATCGGCACCATTGCAATGGACATGATCGTTACCGGATTGCAGAGCACCGGTTTCGCAGCGTCTTAGATTGCAGTGCGTTCGACGTTTATACGTTCCATAAAAAAGGCCGAGCACGTCGCAACAATCATCCTGAATGGAGCAGGCATGAATCTACAGAGCAAACCACCATTCGCGCCGCGGTTTTGTGCGGCCTTGATCGCACTGGCTGCATGGATGAGCCATGTTCCGGCCAATGCGGAGACCGCTCTGGCACGGATACAGCGTACCGGCGAAATCCGCATCGGTTATGCCAACGAGGCGCCATTTGCCTATACGCTGACCGATGGGAATGTCACTGGCGAATCGCCCGAGATTGCAAAGGCAGTTTTTGCAAAAATGGGTATAAAAAAAGTCGATGCGGTGCTGACGGAATGGGGTGGTCTGATTCCGGGTTTGCAGGCCGGGCGCTTCGATGTCATCGCAGCCGGCATGTACGTTACACCGGAGCGCATGGAGCAAGTGCTGTTCACCGATCCGCATTACCAGATCGGCGATACGCTTCTGGTTGCCAAAGGCAATCCGGAAAATCTGAATAGCTATGCCGATATTGCGGCGCATTCCAACGCCAAATTGGCCGTGATGGCGGGAACTGCGCAGTACGGTTACGCGCGCGACGCCGGAATCCCCGATAGCCGGATCCTGCAGGTGCCGACCACGATTGCCCAGCTTCAGGCTGTCCGCACCAGGCGTGCCGCAGCAGCGGTCGGAACCCAGCTCACAATGAAGGAACTGGCGGCCAAGGGTGGGAAAAGAGTGGAGGCGATCAGCACGTTCAAGGATGATCCGGCCCATATCGGCTATGGCGCATTCGCTTTTCGCAAGGAAGACCAGGGCTTGCGCAATGCGGTCAATGCGGCACTCAAGGACTGGCTCGGCAGCGATGAGCATTTGCAAACCGTTGCGCCGTTCGGGTTCGACCGCTCGAACCTGACCGAAAAAATAGTCTCCGAGTTCGTCAAGGAATAGTATGACGACGGGCGGCCTCATTATTTCAAGCGCTGAAAAAGGCCCGCACGCCACCTTGGCATGCTTTGCATCCGGCTCGATACGATGAGCGAATTGTTGCCGCTGCTGTTGAAGGGCACTGTGGTCACGATCCGGATCACGCTTTCTGCCTCCTTGCTTGCCGTCGTTCTGGCGTTCTTTGCTGCGCTTGCAAAGACGTCATCATGGCGCGTTCTGCGCTGGATCGCCAGCGTGTACATTGAAATTTTTCGCGGCACCTCGCTGCTGGTGCAGCTGTTCTGGTTATATTTCGTGCTGCCGTTGCCACCGTTCAATATCACACTGACACCAACCACGGTAGCGGTACTTGGCCTCGGCCTGAACATCGGCGCCTACGGTGCGGAAGTGATGCGTGGCGCGCTCGCGTCTGTCCCGCACGGGCAGATCGAGGCGGCCGTGGCATTGAACATGCCGCCATTTCATCGCTTCTTTCGCATCGTGTTGCCGCAGGCGCTGGTCAATGCGATTCCTCCCGGTACGAACCTGTTGATCGAACTGTTGAAGGGCACCTCGCTGGTGTCGCTGATCACACTGGGCGACCTGACCTTCCGTGCCAACCAGTTGGTGCAGGCGACGTTTCGCAGCGGCGAAATATTTTTTGCCACACTGATGATTTATTTCGTTCTTGCGCAATTGATCAATGTGTCGATGCGTCTGCTCGAACGCCGCCTCAAGCGCGGCCTGACGCATGGAGGCATGTGATGAACGGCGCGTTGTTCGACTGGCATTTCGCGTGGCAGATTCTTCCCGAGTTGCTGCAGGCGTCGCTGTACACGATCGGCATCACACTGGCGGCCTTTGCGATGGCGCTGGTGTTGGGCCTGCTGCTGGCAGTATTGCGCCGCAGTCGCTTGCAGTGGGTGTCATGGCCGATCGCATTCGTGATCGAATTCATCCGCAGCACGCCTTTGCTGATCCAGCTGTATTTTTTGTATTTCGTTTTGCCCGAGTATGGCATTGTCCTGTCTGCGTTGACGGCCGGAACGCTCGGCATCGCATTGCATTACTCGTGTTACGTTTCCGAAGTCTATCGCGCCGGTCTGAACGGCGTGCCGCGCGGCCAATGGGAAGCAGCAAGGGCATTGAGCCTGCATCCGTGGCATGCATATCGCAACATCGTGTTGCCGCAGGCGGTGCGTCCGATCATTCCGGCATTGGGCAATTACCTGATCGCGATGTTCAAGGACACGCCGGTGCTGTCGGCGATTACCGTCGTCGAACTGATGCTGCAGGCCAAGAACATCGGATCGCAAACCTTTCGCTACATTGAACCGATCACAATGGCCGGCGCATTCTTCCTGCTCGTCAGCGTGAGCGCAGCCATTCTGGTGCGCAAACTGGAAATGAAGTTACGCACGCCATAAATTAAAGGATTCGATACATATGACATCTCCGATGGTGCGTTTTCGCGGCGTGACGAAACGATACGGTACGTTAACCGTTCTTGATCGTCTTGATCTGGACGTGGCGCGCAATGAAAAAATTGCAATCATCGGCCCCAGCGGGTCCGGAAAATCAACCTTGCTGCGCATGCTGATGATGCTGGAAGATATCGATGAAGGAGTGATTGAACTTGACGGCACTCCGCTTACCCACATGCCGCGCAACGGTACACTGGTTGCCGCAAGCGAGAGCTACAAGCGGCAGGGCCGGAGCAGGATCGGAATGGTATTCCAGAACTTCAACCTGTTTCCGCACATGACGGCATTGCAGAATACTGCGGAGGCGCCGGTCATGGCGCTTGGTCTTACCCGCCGGGAGGCGAACGAACGCGGCACGGAGTTGCTCGATATGGTCGGCCTGGCCGACAAGCGGGATCATTTCCCATCCCAATTGTCCGGCGGACAGCAGCAGCGTGTCGCGATTGCGCGTGCATTGGCGATGCGTCCACAGGTGATGCTGTTCGATGAAGTCACATCCGCGCTGGACCCCGAGTTGTGTGGCGAAGTACTCAGCGTGATCCGGCGTCTGGGCGAAGAGCATAGCTTGACGATGCTGATGGTGACCCATCAAATGGGTTTTGCGAAGGAGTTTGCGGATCGCGTCTGCTTTTTTTCCGATGGAAAAATTGCGGAACAAGGCACGCCGCAACAGATATTCGGGTCGCCACAAAACGAGCGTACGCAAATTTTCTTGCGTGCAGTAATGGATGCGATCTGAAACAGTGGGACCGGAACGGGAAGGGCGGCATAGGATCGCGCGAATGAAATTGAAACCGGCTGCTAAGCCGGTTTTTTTTCGTCTACACTAATAAACATAACAACCAGTTCGAAAGCACCGGTTGCATGTTCGCGCTTCATTTTCCGATTGATTGTTACAGTCCACCAGCTCGATGCCGAATATAAGAAGGAAATGTCAGATGAGGAAAATACGCGTATGGGATTTGCCGGTCCGCCTGTTTCACTGGACGCTGGTGGCGCTGATCGCGATTTCGATCGTCACGCAGAATATCGGTGGCAATGCGATGGAGTGGCACTTTCTTTCCGGCTACGCGGTATTGACTTTGATCGTGTTCCGGCTGGCGTGGGGGCTGGTCGGCACCCGATACGCGCGGCTTTCCGATCTTGTTCATTCGCGGTCGACCATCGTTGCCTACTTGCGCGGTGCCGGCAAGTCGCCGCAGAAATACCATGGTCATAATCCGGTCGGCAGCCTGTCGGTATTTGCGTTGCTTGGCGTGATCCTGGTCCAAGCGGTGTCAGGGCTGTTCGCGAACGACGATATTGCGAGCGAAGGGCCGTTGGTGAAGTTCATCAGCAAGGATCTGTCGGACAAGGTGACATGGTTTCATACCGAAATCAGTGCGTGGGTGATCTATATCCTGATCGGGCTGCATATCGCCGCGGTCGTCTACTACTACGCGTTGAAAAAACAGAATCTCGTAAAGCCGATGTTCACCGGCGACAAGGAAGTCGATTCCGACGCGCCCGCCGCAAATGATTCTTGGGGTATGCGCTTGCTTGCGGCCGGGATTCTCGCCGCTTGTTCTGCGGGTGTCTATTTTCTGATCAATGCAAAGCCCTGAGGACGTTCGAATATCGGTGGCTGATGCGGTTCAAGGGAGCGGCAGAAGGTGGCCATGGCGCCATCCAGAAATACCACCGGTATCGGCGCGGGATACTCGCTGAGAAGATCGGATATGGATAGCATGATCGTCCATACACTTGGCGCTCCAACTCACCTGCGGGCTGCCATGACTACTTACCTTTTTCCTCGTGAACGTTTGCATTGCTGTTTATCGTCTTGGCCATAGGTCGCGGATTCATTCTTCCACCGATTGTTCAGCCTGACAGTTATCACGCTTTCGCTGATCAACGCGCGTGGAACGGCATCCCTTATTTTTCCGATGTCCTGTCCAACGTGATTTTCACCGCAGTCGGTGCGGCCGGACTGTATCGGGTGAACGACCTCTCCTGCACGCGACAAAAGGCCAGACTATTCCTTGCTATTTTTTTCGCCGGATTACTGCTTACCGGTCCTGGCTCGGCGTTTTACCACTGGGCGCCCGATGCAAGGACGATTCTCGTTGACCCGCTACCGATGGTCATTGCATTCGCCGGCATTCTCGGTACATTCCTGACGCAATGCGTATCGAGCCGTATCGGCCTGTTTGGCCTGATCGCAAGCCTGGCAGCCGGCGGCGCAGGGTTGCTTGCCTCGGCCATTACCGGAAATCTGGCGTTATATCTGGTGCTGCAATTCGGCGGCCTGACCGGAATCGTGCTTGGGCTGCTGACGCTCGAAAACCATGACGACAATCTTCCGTGGTGGGCGCTTATTGGCTGGTATGTGTTGGCAAAGGCGCTCGAGCTTGGCGATCACGTGGTGTGGAATCTGACGGACCATATCGTGTCCGGTCATACGCTGAAGCATCTCGCCGCAGAAATATCCGGAGTGGTGTTTCTGCGTGCAATATCAGGATTGCCTTGGCGGCCTGCACAATTGACAAGTGCTTGAAGCCTCGGTCAAGGTTCGATATTCCGGTAAATTCGTTTAATCCATGGAGACGACAGAGCGGAAATAAAAAACACCCTTTCGGGTGTTTTTTATTTTACGTGCATTGAAAAATCATTTATTGCGATAGCTATCGTGGCAAGCCTTGCACGATTGTCCCACTGCGCCGAATGCGGACTTGATCATGCCAAGATCGCCGGATTTTGCCGCAACCGATAATTTACCTATTTCGGATTGGGTTTTCTCTGCGGCAGCCTTGAACTTTTCCTGCTCTTTCCAGATTTCCGGTTTTGCCTTGGAGTCTGCCGTATCCGACCCCGGTACGAAGGCGGGCCACGGCAGTTTCGACATCATCTCGACAATGGCGACGTCGGCTTCGACCGCTGCCTTGTCATACGGCTTTTCGCCTTTTACCACCGCACCGACTCGGCCGAAATGGGTGCCCATCAATGAAAAGGCCGCTTTGCGGTATTTGACCGCATCTTCCACTTTGGCGAATTGCGCTTGCGCTGCGAATGGCATGGCAAGCAATGCAGTCAAAACAAGTCCGCCTAACGTACGCTTCATATGAACTCCTTTGTATTAATGTTGAGCAACGAAGCGTCATCATATTTGTTTTTTGAAAACTTAGCGTAAGCTAGATTTTCCGGGCAAGTTGTGCCGCCTGTCCGATGTAATTGGCGGGCGTCATCGCCAGCAGATGGTCCTTTGCCGACTGGGGGATCGACAGACCATTGATGAACTGTTGCAGCGCGTCCCTGGTGATGCCTTTGCCGCGCGTTAATTCCTTCAACTGTTCGTAAGGATTCTCGATCCCGTAGCGCCGCATCACGGTTTGTACCGGTTCCGCCAGCACTTCCCAGGTCGCGTCGAGATCTTCAGCCATTCTTGCCGGATTGACTTCCAGCTTGTTCAGGCCGCGCAGGCAGCTGTCGTAAGACAGTACGCAGTAGCCGAAGCCGACACCGATGTTGCGCAATACGGTCGAATCGGTGAGATCGCGTTGCCAGCGTGAGACCGGCAATTTTTCCGCCATGTGCTTGAGTACCGCATTGGCCATGCCGAGATTGCCTTCGGAATTTTCAAAATCGATCGGGTTGACCTTGTGCGGCATCGTCGAGGATCCGATTTCGCCCGCCTTGGTGCGCTGCTTGAAATAGCCGAGCGAGATATAGCCCCAGATATCGCGGTTCAGGTCGAGCAGAATCGTGTTGGCGCGTGCGACCGCGTCGAACAGTTCCGCCATGTAGTCGTGCGGTTCAATCTGGATCGTGTATGGATTGAAAGTAAGTCCTAACCGCTGCTCGATCACGTTTTTCGAGAACGCTTCCCAGTCCACATCCGGATACGCCGACAAATGCGCATTGTAGTTGCCGACCGCGCCATTCATTTTCGCCAGGATTTCAACCGATGCGATACGCCGCTCCGCACGTTTCAGGCGTGCGACCACATTTGCGATTTCCTTGCCGAGCGTGGTCGGACTGGCAGGCTGGCCGTGGGTGCGCGACATCATCGGGACATCGGCGTTGACATGGGCCAGCTCGGTCAGTTTGGCGATTACCGCCTGCAATCCCGGCAGCAGCACGGTATCGCGCGCAGCTTTCAGCATCATGCCGTGCGACGTGTTGTTGATGTCTTCGGAGGTGCAGGCGAAATGGATGAATTCGGATGCGGCGACCAGTTCCGGCACATCCTTGACCTGCTCTTTCAGCCAGTATTCGACTGCTTTGACATCATGATTGGTGACGGCTTCGATCGCCTTGATCCGTTCTGCATCGACTTCGGAAAAATCGGCGGCCAGCTTGTCGAGCAAGCCGCTGGCGGCAGCTGAAAAAGGTTTGATCTCGGAAAACCCTGCGCATGATAATGCTTGCAACCAGGCGATTTCAACTTTCACACGATGATGCATGAACCCAGCTTCGGACAGAATCGGGCGCAGCTTATCGGTTTTGGCGGCGTAACGGCCGTCGAGCGGAGAAAGGGCGGAAAGCGTGGAGAGAGGCATGATGTTCGGCGCATTGAAAGTGAAGGTATGCCGGGCGTCGCAAATAATTGCCGGCACCACGGAGGCGAAGCGCAATTTTACCATCCGCTACCAGGGCCGATCTGATGTTCTGTCGACATGCGGCCCGCTTGGAACATACCGGCGTAGCATGGTCGAATGTTATAATCGCCTCAAAATTTTACGGTAATTCATCCATGAAACTAATTGGTTCCCTTGCCAGCCCTTATGTCCGCAAAGTGCGTATCGTGATGGCGGAAAAAAAGATCGAATATGAAATGGTGCTGGAAAACGTCTGGGCTGCTGATACCAGAATTCAGCAATCCAATCCGCTCGGGAAAGTACCATGCCTGATCATGGAAGATGGCGGTGCAATGTTCGATTCGCGGGTAATCGTCGAATATCTGGACACCCTGACGCCGGTCGGCAAGCTGATCCCAGCCCAGGGCCGCGAGCGCGCCGGCGTCAAATGCTGGGAAGCACTGGCTGACGGTGTGGTCGACGCGGCGGCGCTGGTCCGAATGGAAAGAACATTGCGCCCCGCAGCCCAGCAAAGCCAGGAATGGATCGATCGCCAGATGAGCAAGGTGCAAGCGGGTTTGAAAGCCATGTCGGCCGGATATGCCGATACGCCGTTCTGCGCCGGCAATCAATATACACTGGCCGATGTCGCGGCCGGTTGCGCGCTGGGATGGTTATCGTTTCGCTTTCCCGAGATCGCCTGGCGCGACGATTATCCTAATTTGGGCAGGCTGTTTGATAAGCTGGCCGAGCGGCCGTCGTTCAGGGATTCGGTTCCACAGTAACCCGGATACTTCGCAGATATTTCAAATAAAAAGGAGCGCGATGCGCTCCTTTTTATTTCAGCTTTTTAGGAATCGGCGGCGCACCGTCAGTTTTCCATTTGCGATTGCAGGTAATTCTGCAGACCGATTTTGGCGATCAATTCCACTTGCGTCTCAATCCAGTCGATATGTTCTTCCGTATCGTCGAGTATGTCCTGGAACACTTGGCGCGATACATAATCGCCGGCCGCTTCGCAGGCGGCAATTCCTTCCTTGACGGTTTTCTGCGACATCTGTTCCAGCTTCAGATCGCATTCCAGCATTTCGGGCGTACTCTCACCGATCATCAACTTATGCAAGGCCTGCAGATTGGGCAAGCCTTCCAGCATCAGGATCCGGTTGATCAGCTTGTCGGCATGCTTCATTTCACCAATCGATTCTTCATATTCCTTTTTGCCGATTTTTTCCAGCCCCCAATGCTGATACATGCGGGCATGCAAAAAATACTGATTGATGGCGCTGAGTTCATTGGTAAGCTGCGCATTGAGCAGCCTGATGATATTGTTGTCGCCTTTCATATATGCCTCGAAAGTGGAATGGGAAAAGAGTTTGGCAGTTGCCGCCGGAGAAGGTCGCGCGTGAACCAGATCAATCGTGGCAAACTTCTAATGCATGATAGCGCATCATCCACTTTTTTCATTACTCACTTCGAATTTCGTTAGCGATAATCAGTCGCATTCCTGTTTCACATTTCGCTTTGACGATAGGCATATTTCTTGATTCAGGCTGATTCAATATACGTCGCGCCGATACCTGCCTTCTGCGATCAGCTTCTCGATGCCCTCGTGTCCGGCAATGTCGGCCAGTGCTGCCTCGACAGCAGGCGCCATTCCATCCAGGCTGCCGCAAACAAGTATGGCCGCGCCGTCTGCGAGCCAGGCGCCTATCGCGTCGGACTCTGCACGAATCCGGTCCTGGACGTACAGGCGCTCGGCCTGGTCTTGCGAGAACACCATATCCATTCGCTCCAGAAATCCTTCCTTTTGCCAGTGCTCGATTTCGTCGCGATAATAAAAATCGTGCGCAGCGTTGCGTTCACCGAAGATCAACCAATTGCGTACGAGGCCGACTGTGATTCTTGCCTTCAGATGGCTGCGCAACCCCGCAAGGCCGGTGCCGTTGCCGATCAGAATCAGCGGGCGATCACCTGGCGGTAAATGAAAAGAGGTATTGCCGCGAACGCGCATCTCGATTTCGGAACCGACAGCGGCATGCAGGGTGAGCCATCCCGAACTCACGCCGGTTCCGTCGCCATGTCGCGCCTGGCGCACGAGCAAGCTGATTCGGCCGTCTTCCGGAATCGACCCGATTGAATATTGGCGCGGTGGCAAAGGCCGCAAGCGATCGGCAACTTCCTGCGCGGATGATGCGGTCGAGATATCGGTCTGATCGATCAGAATGCTTTGCGCCATCAGATCGGCCAGCATGTGCTGGCGCCCATTTATCTGCACCGCGGTCTGGCCATCGATATTCATCTGCAGCAGGATGGACGCGATCGTGTCATTCGAATGACACGGTTTGATATCGACCAGATCGCCCGATTTCCAGGCCGGCTGATTGGCATCGAGCGCTTCCAGTTCCAGATGGAAGGTCGGGCCGCCGGCGCTGCCGGAGTTGAGCAACCGGCGTTCGCACAAGCGCCAGCGCGCATAAGGCACTTCTACCCATGCCGGCGCATCCGGTGTGCCGGCAAGCAGGCCGAGCCGGCTTTGCCAATTGTTCAGTGCGCCGGCATCGCCGTTATCGACTTCGATTCGCTCAAACAATGCTTGCGCGCCCTGGCGATGCAGCCAGTTATCCAATCTGCGGCCGAAGCCGCAAAATGTCTTGTATTGACGGTCGCCGAGAGCTAGCAGGCCAAAGCGCAAACCAGTCAATGAAAGCGGCTCGCGCATCAGCTTCGCGAAAGCGCGCGCATGATCGGGCGCTTCGCCTTCGCCGAAAGTGCTGACGACAAATAGCGCGTGCCGGAACTGGCTGAGCCGCTCCTGGTTGAGATCGGACAGGGGCTGGACCACCACCGGCACACCAGCCAGGCGCAATGTGCCCGCAGTCTGCCACGCGAGTTGTTCGGCAAAACCGGTCTGGCTTGCAAAGCCGATCAGCAGTTCCGGCCTTGCAGTGCCGGATTTTGCGGGCACCGGCGTCAATGCCGCCTTGGTTGTGCGCAATGCCTGCTTTTTCTTGCGGCGATCCAGATACAGCATCCATCCGGTGATCGCAAACAGCGGCATGAACAAGCTCGCCAGCATCATCAGTATCAGGCCCAGGGTGCCGAAAAAACTGCCTGAATGCAGCGCAAACATGCTGGCCATCAGCTTGGCACCAGCCGGTTTGTCGGCATAGCGTTCATGTTCGATGACCGCGCCGCTTTGTGCGTCGAGCAGCAAGCGATTGTTCGCACGATTGTGTGCCGGTTGTGCATCCAGATAAATGATTTGCAGCGCTTGCGCCGGTTTTGCGGGCAAGCGCAATGTCATCGTGCGGTATGTATTGACCTCGCGCTGAAATGTGGTCCATGCGGCGGCAATGTCGGTCGGCGGCGCCTGCTTTGGTGCTCCGGAAGATTTCTGCCCTGCCTTCGATTGCACATCGTCACCGGACGCGGCTTTCGGCTTGCCCTGCTGTGTCGGGCGAGGTGCGCCGATTAGCTTGAACAAGCCATCGCGATACCAGTCATAGGACCAGTACAACCCTGTGAGCGCGGCCAACAGATAAAACAGCAAGCACCAGGTGCCGGTGACGGCGTGCAAATCCCATAAGAAGCCGCGTCCCTTGCGCTTGAAGTTCAATGTCAGCCAGACACGCCAGTTCGACATGCTGCGCGGCCAGCGCAAATACAGGCCGGACAGGCATAGCACGATCAACGCAATGGTCGAAGCGCCGACGATTGCCTTGCCGGTATCGCCGGCTGCCAGCCAGCGATGGATTTGTGTCGTGAGCCGGAAAAATTCCTCGCCGCGCGGCTTGCCCAGCAAAGCGCCTGTGTATGGATTGACGAAGCGTGTTTCGCCGCGCTTGTTAACTGTGTCACCCGGCTTGGCTGCGAAAACGATACGGGCTGCATCCTGAGGATCGCCCGACAGGCTGATCGACGTGATTCGCCTTTCCGGGTAAGCCGATTGCAGTTTTGCAATCAAGCCGTCCGGCGCCAGCGGCCCGCCCGATTGCGGTGCAACAGTCATGATGCCGGGATTGATCCACTGCTTCAGTTCATGCTCGAACGATAGCGCCGCGCCGGTGACGCCGACTATCGCAAGTACCACGCCGGCGGGAAGGCCGAGCAGCCAATGGAGCTGGAACCAGAGATTTTTTAGCATCGCAAGTTTCCCATTTCGGCGGATTTGAATGCCGGCGGCTTTTGAAAATGGTTTTTCGGAAAGGCCGATTGGTATCGACCTTGAGGAGGTATCCTTCCGGAGCGTTGCTTCGACTTGCCTGCCCTTAAATCTCTACCCACATGCGCAGCAGATTGTGATAACTGCCGGTGAGCTGCACCAGCGCACGAGCATCGGCTCCGGACTGGTTGAGGCGCTGGATTGCGGTATCCAGGTCGAACAGCAGCGTGCGCTGAGCATCGTCGCGAATCATGCTTTGCACCCAGAAGAACGATGCCAGCCGGACTCCTTTTGTTACCGGGTTCACGCGATGCAGGCTGGAGGCCGGATAAACAACCATATCGCCCGCGGACAGCTTCACCGAGTGCACGCCGTAGGTATCCTCGACCAGCAATTCGCCGCCTTCATACTCGTCCGGCTCGGCGAGAAAAAGTGTGGCTGATACGTCGGTTCGGATTTTGCGACCTGTTCCCGGCAACAATCGCACCGCATTATCGATATGGTCGCCAAATTGCTGGCCGCCGTCGTAGCGATTGAATAGCGGCGGATAAACGACGGCAGGCAACACGGCACTGATGAACAAGGGATTGCGTTCGAGTGCCGCCAGAATCAAATCGCCGAGTTCGTGCGTCACCGGAGCGTGCTCCGGAAGCTGATGGTTGTCCTTGACCCGGATGCCCTGATGGCCCGCCGTCACGCGGCCGTCCACCCACGGCGCTGCCGCGAGTTGTTCGCGGCAGCGTGCAAGTTGTTCCGGCGTCAGAACATTCGGAATCGTGAGCAGCATCAGAACCGGTAGGTGAGGGTTGCCATCATCGAGCGGCCGTTGGCCGGCGTAGCACGGCCGCCGGACGCGGTATCGAAATATTTTTTGTCGGTCAGGTTTTGCAGGTTCAACCGCACGTCATATTTTTTGGTGAGATAGGCAACCGTGGCATCGAAGCGGGTATAGCCGTCGATGATCGCGGTATTGGCATTGTTCACCAGGCGTTCGGCCGAATACACCGCACCTCCGCCCACCTCCCACGCGTGGCCGATGCGGTACGTCGACCACAGCGATGCCGAGTGTTTCGGCGTATTCGGCAGCACGTTGCCGTCGCGAGAGAACCGGGTTCCGCCAGAGACCTCATTGAGGCTGACAATCTTGCCGTCCAGGTAGGTGTAGCCTGCGAAGATCTGCCAGTTTTTGGCAAGCCGCCCGGCCGCACCGAGCTCGAATCCGTCGACGCGGGTTTCTCCGGACGCGACGACGTTGTTGAATACATCGCGCGTGCGCGCGTTGGTTTTTTCAACACGGAACAATGCAGTGTTCAGTGCCAGCGCGCCGTCCATCAAATCCCATTTCGCGCCGACCTCGAATGAACGATTTTCTTCCGGATCGACGTTTTGATTGGCGGCGCTCAGCGACACGGTCTCGGCCGACGGATTGAACGACGTGCCGTAAGACGCATAGTAGGACTGGGTATCGGTGGGCTGGTACACCACGCCAAGCCGATGGCTGAGCATGGTATCGGTCTGCGAGAACGAGGTGGTGACGCCGGTTGTGTTATTGAGCGTGGTTCCGTCGAACGCGAACCGATCCCAGCGCAACCCGCCGGTAAGCTTCCATTGCTTGTTCAGTTCGAGCGTATCGTTGATGTACGCGCCGACCGTGTCCGCTGTATTTTTGGCCAATTCGTTCTGGGTACGCGCGGCCCCGGCAGGGATTGGTCCGTAGACGGGATTATCCAGATTCTGCGTGGTCTCGCCGGCCCAGTCGTAGCGCTGGTGTTCATAGTCTTCACGACCGATCTCCACGCCGGTGATCAGCGTATGCCTGATCGCACCGGTATCGAATTTCGCGATCAGATCGGTCTGGTTGAACAGCGACTGGTCATCGATTTCCCTTTCGCGACGATTGCGCATGCCCGCGCTGTTAATCGTGGTCGGGACAGCATTGATCCGTGCATTGCTGTACTGCGTCTGATTACGCAGGCTGAGGGCAGGCGAGAACTTGTGCTCGATACGCGCGGTCAGGATATCGACGTCCTGATCGAACTTGTCGTCGGTGTATCCGTAGAAATTGTCACGATTCTTGTCGACAGGGCTTGCCGGATTCTGCTCGGTTCCGCCGGCTGCAAATGGAAAACCATAGTCGGGAATATCTTCGCGGCGCTGGTGTACGGACGACAGCGATATTTCCGTCGGGGTGCCGATTCCGAACCGAAGCGACGGCGCGATGCCGAAGCGTTTCGATTCGGTTATGTCGCGCGTCGATTCGTTGGTATGCGCAACGGCGGCAATGCGAAATGCCGATGTTTCGGACATCGGGCGATTCAAGTCCACCGTCGCGCGGTAGGTCGCATCGGTGCCGATTCCCACGCCGACTTCGCTACGCTCGCGCAGACTCGGCTGCTTGCTGACCTGGTTGATCACGCCGCCGGTGGAGCCGCGCCCGAACAACATCGAGGACGGCCCCTTCAATACTTCGACCGACTCAAGAAAAAATGTTTCACGCGCATACTGACCGCGGTCGCGCATGCCATCGAGAAAAAGGTCGGTGCGCGCCGAAAAGCCGCGAATATTGATGTTGTCGCCAATCACGCCGCCTTCACCGGCGCCCAGCGTTATTCCCGGCACATTGCGCAGCGCTTCGGTCAGCGTGGTCGCGTTTTGCGCATCGAGCACCGCACGGTTAATGATGACGCCCGACTGTGGAATGTCTCGTACCGGTGTCGGCGTTTTCGCGCCGACCGAAGCGCGTGCAGGCGCATAGTCGTTACTATCGGCGGCGCCCTGGACCTTCACCTCGGGCAGCGTGGTTTCGGGTCTGCTCGTTTGGGCGAAAGCGCTATGCTGGAGTGCGACAGGGGCGGCGAAGGCAGCGAAAAGCGCGGCCGCCAGCGGTGTAAGACGTCGGTTCATTGCTATCCTTATTATGGTCAAAGCACACTTGATTTGATCGAACTGAAGAAGTGGCTGGCTGGTCGGATAGAAATGAAATTCCGTTTGGCTGGCTCAAAAAATATGTGTGATGCGATGGATCGCAATCACTGAAACTCAAGATCCGAAAACGACATTTAGAGAAAACGTGCGGGCTTTTGCTCGTGGATCCTTGATTCGGAAGAATTATAAATAAGAATCATTATCATTACAAGGATTGCGCTGAAATACTGTGCTGCACGCAAAAGAGGGGTGGCCCGGCTGATGTCAGGTTTCAACATTTCGCCGCGGGCCGTCGGCTGGAAGAAGAGCGAAGTGTTTTCGATCCGGCGGACGGAGTCAGAGATAACTTCGGGCAACGGCTCTCGGCAATGACGTAAAAAAACCGGCCGTTGTCGAAACAAGCAGCCGGTTTTTAATAGTCGCCAATATTGCGCGCACTTTCAGATCGGTGTCGCAAAAACGGCATCGACTGTGCGGCAGGATTTGAATCCAGAAACTCAAGCGGCCACTGAAGTGCGAATCAAATGGTCGAACGCTCCCAAGGCTGCCTTGGCGCCGTCTCCGGCTGCAATGATGATTTGCTTGAATGGCACCGTGGTCGCGTCGCCTGCGGCAAACACGCCCGGTACCGAGGTTTCGCCGCGTTCGTTGACAATGATCTCGCCATGTCTCGACAATTCAAGCACGCCCTTCAGCCAATCGGTGTTGGGAATCAAGCCGATCTGGATAAAGACGCCGTCGAGATCAACACGATGCCGTTCCTGAGTTGCCCGATCTTCGTATATCAGCCCGTTGACAGTTTGTTCGCCAGTAATCTCGGTGGTTTTCGCGTTGGTGATCGCGGTCACGTTCTTCAGGCTGGAAAGCTTGCGCTGCAATACCGCGTCTGCCCGCAACTTGGTATCAAACTCGATCAGCGTGACATGCGCAACGATGCCGGCCAAATCGATCGCCGCCTCTACCCCGGAATTCCCGCCGCCGATTACCGCGACGCGCTTACCCTTGAACAATGGCCCGTCGCAATGCGGGCAGTACGCCACCCCCTTGTTTTTGAACTCTTGCTCTCCAGGTACATTAATGTTGCGCCAGCGCGCGCCGGTAGTAATGACAACGGACCGGGTCTTGAGTGCCGCGCCGCTTTCCAGTTGAATTTCGATCAGATCCTTGTCGGTCCCGGTTTTCGGTAACAGCGCCTTTGCGCGCTGAAGATTCATGATGTCGACGTCGTAGCAGCGCACATGCTCCTCAAGTGCGAACGCGAGTTTCGGACCTTCGGTCTCCTTCATCGAGATGAAGTTTTCAATCCCTAGCGTGTCGAGGACCTGGCCGCCGAATCGTTCCGACACAATGCCGGTGCGGATGCCTTTGCGCGCGGCATACACCGCCGCCGCGGCGCCAGCCGGGCCGCCGCCGACCACCAGCATGTCAAACGGATCCTTGGCGTCGATTTTTTTCGCTTCCCGTTCTACGCCGCTGGTGTCGATTTTCGCGAGGATTTCTTCCAGCGTCATGCGGCCCTGGCTGAATTCGGTGCCGTTCAGGAACACGGTCGGAACAGCCATGACTTGCCGCTCCTTGACTTCGCTCTGGAATAGCGCGCCGTCGATCATGGTGCTGCGAATTCGCGGATTCTGAACCGCCATCAGGTTCAATGCCTGCACCACATCCGGGCAACTGTGGCAAGTCAGCGATGCATAGATTTCGAAGTTGAAATCGCCATCCAGTGCGCGTATCTGCTGCAGTATTTCTTCTTCGACTTTCGGCGGATAGCCGCCGATCTGCAGTAACGCCAGTATCAGCGACGTGAATTCATGGCCCATCGGAATGCCTGCAAACCGCGGTCCATGGTTTTCATTCGGGCGGTTGATCGAAAACGACGGCTTGCGCTGATTGTCGTCGCGGCTTTCGATGACCGACACCAGCGATGAACAATCGGAAATATCTTTCAAGAGCGATTGCAGATCGCTTGAAGCTTTGCTGTCGTCCAGCGACGCCACAATTTCGATCGGTTGCGTCGCGCGTTCGAGGTAGCCCTTTAACTGGCCTTTGGTAGCGGCGTCGAGCATGGTGATCTCACTTTTTTCAGAGGTGGAAACAAAAAAGCCCGGGACAAATGCACCCGGGCTCTGCGAAGTCCGGTAGATTAAATCTTGCCGACCAGGTCAATCGACGGCTTCAGCGTCTCGGCGCCTTCGCTCCATTTGGCCGGGCAGACTTCACCAGGATGGGCGGCGATGTACTGTGCCGCTTTCACACGGCGCATCAATTCGCCCGCATCGCGGCCGATACCGTCAGGATGCACTTCGATCGTCTTGATCTTGCCTTCCGGGTCGATCAGGAAGGTGCCGCGCAATGCCAGGCCGGCATCATCGCCTTCTTCGATCAGTACGTCGAATGCGCGCGACAAATGATGGCTTGGGTCGCCGACCAGCGGATATTTAACCTTGCTGATTGCTTCGGATGATGCATGCCACGCCTTGTGCGTGAAATGGGTATCCGTGGATACGCCGTAGATTTCGACGCCCATCTTCTGGAATTCATCGTAACGGTTGGCGAGGTCTTCGAGCTCGGTCGGGCAAACAAACGTGAACGCGGCCGGAAAGAAAACCAGGACAGACCATTTTCCTTTGAAATTCTCATTCGTCACGGGCACGAATTTGCCGTTGTGGAATGCAGTAGCTTTAAAAGGGACGACTTCGGTATTGATCAGGGACATGATTTTCCTCTACAGGTTGGTGATGAAATTTTCTGATAGTTTAAAACTCTTGATCTTAAAAATAAAATAGTATTTATGTATGTTCGGGATTGATGAAGGCTATGTCGATACGCTAAGAAAGCTTATGCGTGCTTGATTGGACCGATTTTTCAATTGAAGTTCGAGAAGCCATGAGGAAAGCCGGCAGGGCGGCCAGCACTTCATGTGCCGATCGCGATGGCGATTATCAAAGATACGCAATGCGGCCAGATCGAAATACCGCTTTCACCGGATCGAAAGACCACTTTCATTCGACTTCAGCAGGAAAAGCTTGGGGCTAGGTAAAGGGGAGCGGTCGACGCTTATTGCAAGTCCATTGTTTCCTACAAACTGGATAGATGCGTGCAAGTGGTACGGAGTTCCGGCGACAGGGAGTGCGATGCCGCAACCGCGAGCAAATGCTCGGCGACCGCTTGGGTACGGCGCGCCGTAAAGCCGTTCAATGGGACAGCTGTCATCGTTTGCAAAGCTACTGCCAGCGACCACTCTGTGCGTACATCGAGGCTGCGCGACAGACCATGCATGACTATTTGTTGTCTGGATCGGTAATGAAACCGATTTTGCTCAGCCCGCCGCTTTGTGCGGCCGCCATTACCTGGGCCACTTTTTCGTATTGTGTGGTGCGTTCGACCCGGAGATGCAATTCCGGCTGAGGTTTGTTGAGTGCTGCCGCGGCGATACGCGCATCCAGTTGCGCCATATCGATGATTTCCTTGTTCCAGTACACCTTGCCTTCCGCATCGATCGCGAGACTGATGTTCTCCGGCTTGGTTTCGTTGGGCTGATTGCTTGCCTGTGGTAAATCGATTTTCACGCTATGGTTCATGACCGGAATCGTGATGATGAAAATGATCAGCAGCACCAGCATCACGTCGACCAGCGGCGTCGTGTTGATTTCCGGATTGAAGTCGTCGTCCGAATCGGACAGAGATCCCATTGCCATTACAGTCCTCCGACTACCGCAAGCTTGGCACCGTTGGCGCCGTTGATATCTTCGGTGCCGACCGTACCGGAACGGGCGCCCGTGACAAACAGTGCATGCAGGTCAAAGCCGAATTTATTCAGCTGCGCGAGAATCGATTTGTTGCCGCGTACCAGCGCGTTGTAGCCGAAGGTCGCCGGAATCGCCACAGCCAGTCCGAGCGCGGTCATGATCAATGCTTCGCCGACCGGCCCCGCTACCTTGTCGATGCTGGCCTGGCCCGAAGTGCCGATCGATACCAGCGCGTGATAGATGCCCCAGACCGTGCCGAACAATCCTACGAACGGAGCGGTGGAGCCGACCGACGCCAGCACCGCCATGCCGGATTGCAGCTTTGCGGACGATTCGTCAATTGCCTGGCGCAACGACAGCGTGATCCAGTCGCTGACCGACAATTGATCGTGCAGATGGCCTTTGTGCGCGGCGTGGTGATTCATCGCGTTTACGCCTGCCTGCGCCAGTTCGGAAAACGGGTTGTCGGTACCGAGCGTCGCGACGCCTTCAGACAGGTTGGTGGTATCCCAGAAGCGATGTCCGGCCGCGGCCGATGCGCGGCGATAGCGCCAAATCTGCATCGCCTTGGTCAGGATCACATACCACGACGCGATCGACATAGCGATCAACAGCACTGCGACACCTTTGGTCACGAAATCGCCTTGCAGCCACAGGCTTTCCAAGCCATAGGGATTTGCTTGCATGATGGGGTTTTATCCTTTCCTGTTAAATTGAAAAATCGATCGGCACCAGTGCGTATACCGCGACCGCCTTGCCGTCTTCGAGATAAGGTTTGAACAGTGCGCGTGCCGCCGCTTTTCGTGCCGCTTCATCCAGACGCGCGGAGCCGGACGATGTCCGGACCTCGATCCGTTCAGGTAGTCCTTTTTCATTGACCAGGATGCGCAACATGACTCTGCCTTCTTCGCCCATGCGCCTGGAGATCGCCGGATATTCCGGTTGCGGCTTCTGGATATATGCAACGCCCGAGACGGTTTTCGGCAAGGCAGGTACGACGGGTGCCGGTGGTGCGACCGGAGCGGCGGGAGCGGCAGCGGGCGGTTCGATTGACGGTGCAGCGGCGGCTATCGGCGGCGTTTCGACTGGCTGCGGCGTCGGCAAAGGCGTCGGTTTGGCCACGGGTTTGACAGCTGGCGCACGCTTGACGACTTTCTTGACGACCGGCACCGTCTTTGGCGGCGGAGCTTGTGGTTTGGGTATTTCGGGTTCCGCTTCTGGTTCCGGCTCGGCCGGAATCAGGCTGACGAACAGTTCCCGCGGCATCGCTTGATTTGCCTCTTTCAACAACCCGCTTTGCAAGGCATAAAAAAACAGCAGGTGCAAAAAAATGATTGCGCCCAGCGGGCCAATGCGCTTGATCTGCTGTCGCATCCCAAACCGAATGCCATTCGCAGGAAAAGAGGGCATCGCCGTTACCGGGGGAAGTTACGCAGCCAGCGCACTGGGATGGAACAGCATTGGCTGGGTCTGGCCCGCATCTTCAAGACAATCGCGCAATACGCTCTTGGCACAGGCATGGCACTTGCCGCAACACGTCCCGACATCGAGCCGGTCACGCAGGCCGGCCATCGACGTAACGCCGGCATCGACGGCTTGACGAATTTTCCGGTCCGAGACGTTGTTGCAAATACAGACGATCATTGATGTTCCTTCTTTTATTTCATTTGGTTTCAGAGCCGCTTTCGCCACTCTTCAATACTTAATTAATTGCCTCTTGTTCCCGTCATCAGACGCCCGAACAAACTGTCGCTTCCCGGTTGCGGCATTGCGCGTTCAACCACGGCAGCCCATTGCTCAGCCAATTGTTCACAGGTTGCGCGCAACACAGGCGCCAGATCCGGCAAACCGGCCAATACCTTCAAATGCCGTTCGATTACCGATGCCAGTTTCACGCAGACTCCGCTCTCGTTCAGGTTCGCGTTGTAGTGGGACATCAAATGAAGTACCGCCGACACCAGCAGCTCAGGCTGCGCGGCAGTACCGCCAGTTTCAAGCAAGACAGAATCTGTTTTTACGGCGCCCATATCAAGCTCCTCGGTCAGGTTGGTCTGGCTTGCTTCCATTCGGCGCTGGCGCCATCGAAGCTGGCTGAAACAAGTTTTCGTTACAAAATGCCGCTACCGAAACTATGCAGTCAAAATCAACTTGTTGAGTTGCGTCAGTCGCAATCGGTAAATACGGCCTTCATGGTCAATTTCCATTTCCCGCATGTGCTGCAAAAGATCCTGGCTCTTTACACGCATGACCGACGGCACAGACGGCGTAACGATCGAAGCGGGCGACATGCCGGCTTCGATCGTTTCCTGGCTGTTTGATCGGTTCATCGTTATCTTCCTGTAAATGAGAACAATTCGTATTTAGATTATTGACGAAACCGATCGGGAGCGCAAGCACTTTTTGCTTTCAATCTTGAAATAGAACAATTGAAATCGCCGATTGCTGCAAGTACCGATGCATTACGGTTTCAAAAGACATAAAGGCTGACGGCCAAACGACCGATGCAGGCGCGGCTGCATATCTCGGCGCCAGACGGTCGCTCGCACTCAATGCAGGGAGTTCCGCAGGTCAAATTGCTCGAAAGAAAGTGGCTTTGGCGCGGCGCGCCCGGTTCAGACGTCTGAAGAGACGTCGATGATCCCGCCGCCAAGGCAGACGTCGCCTTGATAAAGCACGGCGGATTGTCCGGGCGTGACTGCCCACTGCGGGGCACCGAATGCCAATGCAAAGGTAGCGGAATCGCCAGCTTGTAGCGAGCAGGGCACATCGGCCTGGCGGTATCGCGTTTTGGCCGACAGATCCGCAAGTCCGGATGGTGTTTCGCCGATCCAGCTGGTCTGCTCTGCCGTGAGCGAAGACGACAGCAACCATGGATGATCGTGGCCCTGCACGATATAGAGCGTGTTGCTTTCAATATCCTTTTTCGCGACGTACCACGGGTCGCTGGTGCCATCGTGGTTTTTGTGCGATTTCATGCCGCCGAGGCCGATGCCCTTGCGCTGGCCCAGCGTGTAAAAACTCAGTCCGACATGTTCGCCGACGATGTCGCCTTCAGCTGTTTTCATCGGGCCCGGCTGATAGGACAGGTAACGATTCAGAAATTCGCGAAAAGGCCGCTCGCCGATAAAGCATATGCCGGTCGAGTCCTTCTTTTTCGCATTCGGCAATTGCAGCCGCTCGGCGATTTTGCGTACTTCGGTTTTGTGGATCTCGCCCAGTGGAAACAGGGTTTTGGATAATTGCGCCTGGTTCAGGCGATGCAGGAAATAACTTTGATCCTTGCTGTTATCGAGCGCCTTCAGCAGCTCGAAGCGTCCGGCATTGGCGCCCGATTCGACCTCGCGCACGCGTGCATAGTGACCGGTTGCGATCAGGTCGGCACCCAGCTTCATTGCATGGTCGAGAAACGCCTTGAACTTGATCTCGGCGTTGCACAGTACATCGGGGTTCGGGGTACGGCCAGCCTGGTATTCGCGCAGGAATTCGGCAAATACGCGATCCTTGTACTCGGCGGCAAAGTTGACCGCCTCGATATCGACACCGATCACATCCGCAACGCTGGCAGCATCGATCCAGTCCTGGCGGGTAGAACAATATTCAGAATCGTCGTCGTCTTCCCAGTTTTTCATGAACAGGCCGATTACCTCGTAGCCTTGCTCTTTCAGCAACCATGCCGCAACCGACGAATCAACGCCGCCCGACATGCCGATGACGACCTTTTTTTTAGGGGCGCGCATGGAATAAGATCGCAATTTGGACGAGTCCGACGGGATGGTGTAGCAGGGGTTTCGAATGGCATGCCATTCGCCTGCGTAACGGTATTGCCTTGCAAGGCAATACTCCCGCAAGGCACGAGGAGGAGTCATCCCGCAAGGGGACTTGCTTCGCGGCGTACCCCGCCATGGCGACGACGAGCAACGCCGTAGCGCGCCCGTCCGACGCGGAACAAATTGGGAGATTATTCCATGCACGTCCCTTAGCCAATCAGTTCTCCGGTCACGCTGGAGTGGGTATAGATGACCGACAGCGGGGCGCGCTTGCCTGCCAGATAATCGTCAATACAGCGCAGAACCAACGGGCTGCGGTGCTTGTTTTCGCATTCGAGCAGTTCGTCGCGGGTCATCCAGACGGTGCGCAGAATGCCGTAATCGAGCGCGCGGTCGTGTGCGCGTCCGAGTTCGCCGGAAAATGCAAAGCGCAAATACGTGACTTCCTGACCGGTTCGTGACGAGAGATAGCGAGACATGTACATGCCGACCAGCGCGCTCGGTGAAAAATCAAAGGCGGCTTCTTCCAGCGTTTCGCGCGTCACCGCGTCGACCAGCGATTCATTGGGTTCGAGATGGCCGGCCGGCTGATTGAAGCGTATGCCGTCGCTGGTCTCTTCCTCGACCAGCAGAAAGCTGCCATTGCGCTCAATGACTGCGGCAACCGTGACGGAAGGTTTCCAGATTTCAGACATGCTGTTCCTTGACGAGGGCGTCATTGTACTCTCATGCGGCAACATGTGACGGATCGCTTCGACGAGTGAATTCATGGTTGTGGGAGCTGAACATGGTTTGAATGCAGGAATGATCGTCTGCCCGCCAGAAACGTTATTGATCCCGCACAATCGGGTTGATTCCGCGAAGCGAACTGGGGCAAAAGCCATATAAATTCATTTTTCTTCAAGGTTGCTGTATCCTTTCGCGTCCCTTTAGTAACCATAAAACACCGGTTCAGGCGGCGCGCGCAACAGTTCCACAAAAAAGAACGATTGTGCTAATTTCCTGATTTCAATGTAACATTCGGCAATTGTTCATCATTAAATAAAGCTCAAAATCCGGCTCGCACGCAGAAATGTTGCGCGGTCCGGTTGGCGTAATCGGAGAGAAAATGCAACGCATCATGCTCAGGTCAAAGATTCATCGCGTCGCGGTTACGCAGGCGGACCTGCACTATGAAGGCTCATGCGGCATCGATGAAAACCTGCTGGAAGCGGCAGACATCAAGCCTTGCGAGAAAATCGAGCTATATAACGTCAACAACGGCGAGCGGTTCTCGACCTACGCGATCAAGGGCAAACGAGGCAGCGGCGAAATTTCCCTGAATGGCGCTGCAGCGCGACGTGCCCATCTCGGCGACTTGCTGATCATTTGCACCTACGCCCCCATGTCCGAGGCGGAAGCCGAGACTTACGTGCCGAAAATCGTATTCGTGGACGAAAACAACCAGATGACCGGACTGAAAGTGCAGCCGGCATAGGACAGCGCGAATGTCTCGCGCCAGCGCGGTTTCAACATGTTAAGCAGCCCACCAATTAATTTATATAACCAAGGGGAAAACGTATGCCTCTAACGATCGGAGTACCACGGGAAGTCTTTCCTGACGAGAAGCGTGTTGCGACCGTGCCCGACGTCGTCGAAAAGCTGATCAAGCTGGGTTTTTCGGTCGCGGTCGAGTCCGGAGCAGGCGATGCCGCCAATTTCAGTGATGACGTCTATCGCGCAGCCGGTGCGCAGGTAGTCGAAGGGGCGGCCAATTTGTGGGCAGCATCCGACGTCGTGTTCAAGGTGCGCGGACCGAACGCGGAAGAGGTCGGGCTGATCCGTCCCGGCAGCACGCTGATAAGCTTTATCTGGCCGGCGCAGAACCCGGATTTGCTGCAGCAGCTCGCGGCAAAGAAAGTTACCGTACTGGCCATCGACGCGCTGCCGCGGACGCTATCGCGCGCACAGAAGATGGACGCGTTGACCTCGCAGGCCGGCGTCGCCGGCTACCGTGCCGTCATCGAGGCCGCCAATGCGTTCGGCCGTTTCTTCAACGGGCAGATCACGGCAGCGGGCAAGGTTCCGCCGGCAAAGGTGTTCATCGCAGGCGCCGGCGTGGCCGGCCTGGCGGCGATCGGCACTGCCGCCAGCCTCGGCGCCATCGTGCGCGCCAACGACACCCGCGCCGAAGTGGCCGACCAGGTCGTGTCCCTCGGCGGTGAATTCGTCAAGGTCGATTACGAAGAGGAAGGTTCCGGTGGCGGCGGCTACGCCAAGGTGATGAGCGAGGGCTTCCAGCAGGCCCAGCGCGAGATGTATGCCAAGCAGGCCAGGGAGGTGGATATCATCATCACCACGGCGCTGATCCCGGGCAAGCCCGCACCCAGGCTGATCACTGCAGACATGGTCAAGAGCATGAAGCCGGGCAGCGTAATCGTCGACATGGCGGCCGAGCAGGGCGGCAACTGCGAACTGACCGAGCCCGGCCAAGCCGTGGTCAAGCACGGTGTGACCATCGTCGGTTACACCGACCTGGTCAGCCGTTTGGCGAAGCAGTCCTCGACGCTGTATGCCACCAACCTGTTCCGTCTCACCGAAGAGCTTTGCAAGACCAAGGACGGCATCATCGACGTCAA
>JAKFFO010000051.1:0-5848 GCA_036675035.1 Oxalobacteraceae bacterium | reverse complement strand
GAGCAGGAAGTAGGCCACGAACGCGCCCGTCATGTAGAGCGCGCCGTGGGCGAAGTTGATCACGTTGAGCAAGCCGAAAATTACCGCCAGGCCCAGCGACAGCATTGCGTAAAACGATCCATTTACCAGCCCCAACAGCAGCTGGCTCAGAAACGCCTGCAAAGGAATACCGAAAATTTCCATCGCAATTTTAGGAAAAAGTCACCCGAAAAAAGGGTGAGAGAACTGAAAAAGCGGCACGCATTGATTGCGTGCCGCGCGTGAACTACCTATCTATTTCCAATCAACGGTCATTACTTCCAGAGCGAGCACTTCGACTCAGCCTTGGTCATGAAAGCTTCATCGCCCGGAATCGTTTGGCGTACATGGAAGTAGTCCCATGGATACTTGGATTCTTTCTGGCTCTTGACTTGCATCAGGTACATGTCGTGCACCATGCGGCCATCGGGACGAACCACGCCGTTTTTCGCGAACATGTCATTGACTTTGGTGGATTTCATCTTTGCCATTACCTTGTCGCCGTCGTCGGTGCCGAGTGCCTTGACCGCATTCAGGTAAAACATCGTTGACGAATAGTCAGCCGCCTGCAGCATCGACGGCATCCGCTTTTGCTGTGCAAAAAATCTCTTTGCCCATGCGCGCGATTCGGCATTCTGATCCCAATACCAACCGGAAGTCAGATACATGCCTTGCGTCAAATTCAGTCCCAGCGAATGAATGTCGTTGATGAACATCAGCAAGCCGGCAAGCTTCATCGTTTTGTTGACACCGAATTCATTGGCTGCCTTGATGGTGTTGACTGTGTCGCCACCGGCGTTGGCCATACCGAGAATCTGTGCACCTGACGATTGCGCCTGCAGCAGGAACGAAGAGAAATCCGATGCCGACAATGGGTGCCGGACCGTGCCGACGACCTTGCCGCCGTTCGCCTTAACCACTGCCGAAGTATCACTTTCCAGGGAATGTCCGAACGCGTAATCAGCGGTCAGGAAAAACCAGGTTTTACCGCCTTGCTTGGTGATCGCGCCGCCGGTTCCGCGTGCCAGCGCCACCGTATCGTATGCGTAATGAATTGTGTACGGCGTGCAGTCTTCGTTGGTCAAACGCGAAGTTCCAGGCCCGATTGCAATGAACGGCTTTTTCTTTTCGGCCGCAATCTTGGCCATGGCCAGGTTCGTCGCCGAATTGGTACCGCCGATCAGCATGTCGACACCTTGCTGGTCAAACCATTCACGTGCCTTGCTGGCTGCGATATCCGCCTTGTTCTGATGATCGGCCGATACCACTTCGATCTTCTTGCCCTTGATATTGCCACCCATGTCGGCAACCGCCATCCGGATTGCGTCAACACCGGCAGGTCCGTCAATGTCGGCATACAGACCGGACATGTCGGTAATGATGCCGATCTTGATCACATCATCGGAAATCTGTGCCGAAGCAGGGGCGGCAAAGCCCACTGCCGCCATCGTGGATACAGCAAGTGCGACTGCTTTTAATTTCAATTTCATTGTCTTCTCCTTTGATATTAAAGACGGATACATAGACTCCTCAACCCAAGCTATACCCCGAGCAGCTCGTTCAATACAGGCATCTTGGCATCCAACTCGGACGAAGCGAAGGTCTCGACGATCTGACCATGCTCCATCACGTAAAACCGGTCCGCCAATGGCGCGGCGAAGCGGAAATTCTGTTCCACCATCACGATGGTGTAGCCTTTGGCTTTCAGCATCAGGATCATCCGGGCCAGCGCCTGCACGATCACCGGCGCCAGGCCTTCGGAAATCTCGTCGAGCAGCAACAGGTTCGCGCCGGTGCGCAGGATTCGCGCCACCGCCAGCATTTGCTGCTCGCCACCCGACAGTCGCGTACCCTGGCTCGATTTGCGCTCGGCCAGGTTCGGAAACATCTGGTAAATCTCTTCGACCGACATACCGCGGTCGGTACTCGATACCGACGGTGGCAGCATCAGGTTTTCTTCGGCCGACAGCGATGAGAAGATGCCTCGTTCTTCCGGACAGTATCCGATCCCCAGATGCGCAATCTTGTATGTCGGCAAATCGATCGTCTCGACGCCGCCGACCTTGATCGATCCCTTGCGCGTGCCGGTCAGCCCCATGATCGCGCGCAGCGTGGTGGTGCGCCCGGCGCCGTTGCGGCCCAGCAGCGTGACCACTTCACCCTTGTTCACGGTGAAATTGACATCATGCAGAATATGCGACTCGCCATACCATGCGTGCAGATTGGCGATCTCAAGCGCCTTGGTGTTGTCCCTATCCATCTATTCTCTTTCCCGACCGACGATTGCGAATAATCCGGTGACTGGCGCCCGCGATGGACGCCTTCTTCAATGCGCGCCTTCGAGCGTGCTTGCGGCGGTACCCATGTAGGCTTCCATCACTTGTGCATTGTTCGACACTTCGGCATACGAACCTTCGGCCAGTACCGCGCCGCGCTGCAATACCGAGATTCGGTCAGCGATGGATGACACCACATTCATGTTGTGTTCGACCATCAGGATGGTGCGCCCGGCCGAGACCTTCTTGATCAGCTCGGTGACGCGGTGCACATCTTCATGGCCCATGCCCTGTGTCGGTTCATCGAGCAGCATCAGTTCCGGCTCCATCGCCAGCGTGGTGGCGATTTCGAGTGCGCGCTTGCTACCGTAGGGCAAATCCACCGTGATGGTGTCGGCCGATTCGGCCAGCCCCACTTCGCTCAGCAAGGCCATCGCGCGGTCGTTCAATCGCGCCAGCGTGCGCTCGCTTTTCCAGAAATGAAAGGAGGTGCCCAATTCACGCTGCAAGCCGATGCGCACATTCTGCAGCACCGACAGATGTGGAAACACTGCAGAGATCTGGAACGACCGGATAATGCCCTGGCGGGCAATCTGGGCCGGCGCCGAAGCGGTGATATCCCGCTTGTTGAACAGGATCTGGCCTTTGGTAGGGGTCAGGAATTTGGTCAGCAGATTGAAGCAGGTGGTCTTGCCGGCACCATTCGGGCCGATCAACGCGTGAATATGCCCACGCTGCACTTGCAGGTTGACGTCGCTCACCGCGGTGAAGCCCTTGAACTCCTTGGTCAGCTGTTTTGTCTCTAGTATGACGTCGGCCATCGTGTCTCCTTGTTGCTTATTTTTTATGCATCTTATAAGCCGGATGGTACATAGCGTATACGCTATCGTGCAATACGGTACAACTACCGTACCTCATTCGTTTGGTCTACGTCAATTGCGGCGATCTCTTATAGAAGCGGGCGAAGCGGATCGGTATAATCCGGGGCTGCGCCGCATAGTGTCTAACAGACAATTTAATAAGTTACTGGGCGTCGCTACCGGGTTCGCGCAGAGCTTATCAGGTGCGCCGCCTTTTCTGCAATCATGATTGTCGGCGAATTCGGATTGCCCGACGTGATGGTCGGCATGATCGATGCATCGACTACCCGCAACCCGTTCACGCCCTTGACCCGCAGCTGGTTGTCAACCACCGCCATCGTATCGTCGGCGCGTCCCATCTTGCAAGTGCCGACCGGATGAAAAATCGTGGTGCCGATGTCGCCGGCAGCACGCGCCAGCTCTTCATCGGTATTGTGCTGCACGCCTGGCTTGAACTCTTCCGGCTCATATTTTTTGAGGGCGGGCGCGGCCGCAATGTTTCGCGTCAGCCTCAGCGCCGCTGCTGCGACATTGCGGTCTTCGACCGTGCTGAGATAATTGGCGGTGATTTTCGGTGCCGCCGAAGCGTCGCCCGACGCGATGCGTACATGGCCGCGCGCGGTCGGCCGCAAATTGCAGACGCTGGCGGTAAACGCGGGAAACGGATGCAGGGGTTCGCCGAATCGTTCCAGCGACAATGGCTGCACGTGATATTGCAGGTTGGGCGTCGGCTGCGACGGATCCGAACGCGTAAAGGCACCCAGCTGCGATGGCGCCATCGACATCGGGCCGCTGCGGTTCAGTGCATACTCGGCGCCGATGCGCATTTTGCCGAACCAGTTGCCGGCCAGCGTATTCAGAGTCGGAACGCGCTTGACCTTGAACGCCATGCGTACTTGCAAATGATCCTGCAGGTTTTCGCCGACCCCGGGCAGCTCGACCTTGACAGGAATATCATGCCGTTGCAGCAGCGCCGCCGGACCGATGCCGGACAACTGCAGGATTTGCGGCGAGCCGATCGCGCCGGCAGTCAACAGGGTTTCGCATGCGGATTCAGCAAACCATTCACGGCCGGCCTCGACAAACTCGACCCCGCTACAGTGCTTGCCGCTTTCGGTCGTATCGAGGCGCAGCTTCTTTACGTGGCAACCGGTCATGATCTTGAGGTTGCCCCGTTTCAGAGCCGGCTTCAGGAATGCTTTCGCGGTATTCCAGCGAACACCGCGTTTCTGATTGACCTCGAAATAGCCGCAGCCTTCGTTATCGCCGCGGTTGAAATCTTCCGTTTTAGGTATGCCGACCTGGGCTGCGGCGTCGCGGAATGCTTCGAGGATTTCCCATTTAAGCCGCTGTTTTTCGACGCGCCATTCGCCGCCGGCACCGTGAAATTCATTGGTACCGTTGTGATGGTCTTCAGTCTTTCTGAACAACGGCAGCACTTCTTGCCAACGCCAGCTGGCATCACCGGTCAGCTGCGCCCATAAATCGTAATCCTGCGCCTGGCCGCGCATGTATATCATCCCGTTGATCGATGAAGAGCCGCCGAGAACCTTGCCGCGCGGATAAATCAGGCTGCGTCCGTTCAATCCCGGATCGGCCTCGGTCCGGTACAGCCAGTCGGTGCGCGGATTATCGATGCAATACAGGTAACCGACCGGAATATGTATCCATAGATAGCTGTCCTTGCCACCCGCCTCGAGCAACAGTACCGAAACATTCGGATCCTTGCTCAAGCGATTGGCAAGCACGCAGCCGGCGGTTCCTGCACCGATGATGATGTAATCGTATTTGCCAGCTGACTGCACTATGGCGCTCCCTGCCCTGTTTTCTATTGACGCGGCGCGCACCGCATTCGCCGCGTTCGTACTTCCTGATCTTGTTCCGGTCAACGCGTGCCAGATACGGTTCGCGCAGGCGGCTTCGTCACTTCGCGACCGGCATCGTGAATTCGGCGCCTTTGTCGATCGATTCCGGCCAGCGCTGCATGATCGATTTATAGCGGGTGTAAAACCGTATTCCTTCCTCGCCATAGATATGCGAATCGCCGAACAGCGAACGCTTCCAGCCGCCGAACGAATGCCACGCCATCGGTACCGGAATCGGTACATTGACGCCCACCATGCCGACCTCGATCCGGCGCGAGAATTCGCGCGCCGTGTTGCCATCGGACGTAAACAATGCGACGCCGTTGCCGTATTCATGCGCGTTGATCAACTCGACTGCGGCAGCCAGATCCGGCACGCGCACGATGCACAAGACCGGCCCGAAAATTTCTTCGCGGTGGATCTTCATGTCGGGCGTGACATGGTCGAACAGTGTGCCGCCGAGGAAAAATCCCTGTTCATGACCGGCCACTTTCACGCCGCGGCCATCGACCAGCAACTTTGCGCCGGCGCGTACACCTTCTTCGATATAGCTTTCGACTTTTTGCCTGTGCGCCGCACTGACCAGCGGGCCCATTTCGGCATCGGCTTCCATGCCGTTCATGATCTTCAATGCCTTGACGCGCGGGATCAGCGCATCGATCAGCTTGTCGGCAACGTTGCCCACCGCGACCGCCACCGAAATCGCCATGCAGCGCTCGCCGGCCGAGCCGTAGCCCGCGCCCATCAGCGCGTCCGTCGCCTGCGCAAGGTCCGCGTCGGGCATCACCACCATGTGGTTCTTCGCGCCGCCGAGCGCCTGCACGCGCTT
>JAKFFO010000077.1:0-5881 GCA_036675035.1 Oxalobacteraceae bacterium | reverse complement strand
CAGCAGGCGGCACCGGCTCCCCCCGCGGAATTGCCTTGCCGAGTATCCGAGCCAAAGGAAAGGACACTCGCAATTCAATCAACTCCGGTGAGCGCTCAATCACGGATTCACCCATCAACTCGCCCAATCCGGATTGCCCATATTCCGGCTCGTAGGAAGCGCATGTCGGATGGTGCTTGTTTCCTGTCCCCGGCATGCGCTTGACCAGGTATTGCCGATGTCTTGCAACATACATTTCAACGCCGCCCCGGATACACAGGCAACGTGGTCGTTCCGGCGTTTCGTATATTCGCGCAAGCGCCTCCTGCAACTGCGCATCGTCCGCGGAGTAAGCGGATCCTTTGATGAAAAAGCGTTGTTCGTCCATATTCCGGCTTCCGTGCTTTCATGCGCAAAGACCGCTAATTGAAGACCACTCACACCAATTCGCACATCACCGTCTGCAGCGGCTGGCGACATTTCGGCAGCAGTTCCCGTACCGACTTCATTTCGCTGATTCCCAACACCTCACCGATCTGGTTCTCATCGGCGCCGCGTTCGAACAGCCGTGCGGCTACCGTACGCCGCACGTTAAGTGCCGACACGCCCTCCAATCCAGTGCGCCGGAATATCTTGCGATACGCATCAAGAATGCCCCTGCACAGAAAGCGCGTCTGCCCGTTCTCGCCATAGTTTATGATCTCGAACGGCTCTCCCGTCTCGGTCAGAAATAGCCTGCTGTGAGGAGAAAAGCCTCGAAAACCGGAGAGCTTTTCCGTGCTTGCGTTCTGACGCAGCCTCTCTACCAGATAACGGTCGATCGCCTCTTTTGCTTTTGTGCTGGCGAAGAACAGGGGCCTGGCTTTGCGGTTGACGGCTACTTCCGCCCGCATCATCGATTCTTCCCGCACGTTGCCGTCTTGGTTCAGATAGTCGCGCACCTCCAGGCGGGCGATTTCCAGCGGCCTCGCACCCGTACTCAACAAGACGTAGAGAAGCGCCACATCCCGCTGCGGACTGGCGCTGCGCGCCCTCGTTCTTTGCACCACGAACGCGATATCGTCGTCCGTCAATATCCGTCCGGCGCGCTTTTCGTGCGGGATGCTCGGGGTATACCGTTCGAGCGCCGCGGTAATGGCCGCCTGACATTTTCTGAGGCGTTGTACGAAGGCGAGCCCGTCTTCATTGATCCCATCAATGCCGACCTCCTTGGACAGTTTCATCGCGCATGCCTTGATGCGCCGTTCAACAGCAGTACGGGTTACGCCATAGTCGGCCGCAACGGCATCGTAGGTTTTTCCGGCAATGACGGCCTTCAGCATCGCCATCGATATCGAAGTTGAGTCTGGTTCCATGTTGGGCACACACCTTGTAGACAGGGCACCCAATATTCGCGTGTCGGCCTTTCGCGTGCCAGGCAAAATCGAGCTATAAATACTGTGTTTTCGACATTAGTAGCTGCATCCGCGTCCCTACGTCCTCAATCAACTCTGTGTTCCCTGCTCCGCGATCCAACGCCGCATGTCTTCAACTCGCCAGACGGTCACGCATGGCGAAAGCTTCACCGGTGCCGGAAATGTCCCGGCCTTCACGCGCCGCCATAGGGTCGACTTTGAAATGGGAATAAAGCTCAATACCTGTGGTTGACGCAAAAATCCGGTTTCAGGGAGGGCTACGTTAGTCGAAAGCGTTGTTGACATGATCAAACCTTTCATCGGCACATGCCGGATGAAAAAATGTGACCCGCTCAGTCGCGGCGATGCTAGGTCAAGTTCGCATAGCCGGTAGGGAGTTGAAAGCGCGATAGCACACCACGGCATTCCCGGCCGATCGGTGTGAGTGAGAAATGGATCCGCGCTCGCATGAAAAAGCACATGCGCACGGCACGATCAATAAAGGAAGGTTCCGGAAACCTGGTCGCGATCCTTAGCTTGTACCCGTATGGTACGAACGTGGATCGGAAGCACTGAATGGGCAGGTAACGACTGCGACGAAGCCGCGACTGCATGCGACCTGATGACACCGCAAATCAAGCGGAAATTGAATTCAATATTCGAAACGAGTAATACCCGGTGCTGTGGCGAAATCACTTCAAATTTGGATGAATTTCGGCGGGCATAGCGCGTCGCCGCCCAATCCAGCGTCTATCCCCTACCGGCGCTCATGTGTTCCGGCAGCGTTGCAATATTTCGATCCGGATGCTCCTGTCCCATCGTATTTCCAGCGGATATCTCTGCGTCGGCATCAGTACGGGCCAATGCCGGTGCTTCCTCGTTACCACGATCCGGCCCTGCACCTGCAGTCGTGATCGCTGTATTGCCAATCAAATCTGATGCGCCGTTGTCTGTTGCAGTCTTCGTCCGCTCCCGCTGCGCCTCGAACGCATCGAGCGCGTTCATGCGTCGTCGCAACCCGCTGGCCATGTTGCGCGCACTCACTGCCAGATTGCGAATCAACCGCTTGAAGCCGGCGCGCTGAACGTCCGCATCACTTGCCGTAATCACTTCATGAACTTCCAGCGTTTGCAGCATCGGCATCAATTGATCCAGCTTGTTCAGAATCTCGAAATAACGACGGCCGCTGGACGAGATGATCCCTACTTCGAGTTCAAGCGGGAGAGTATCGTAGGTCGCCACGCGGGTAATGCCGTTCGCCTTGAACAGGGCCTCGGCGCCGTCGATCCCCTTGTTCAGCTCGTCGGCCACCGATACGAGTTGTTCTCGCAGCAGAAATTCGACGCGCGCGACATCCTCGGGCTTCAGCTTGGCGCGGGCAATGACCGATACAAAATGGGCGTTAAGTTGCAAGGTGCTGAAATAGCGCACGAACTGCCGCTTCGCTTCGGCGCTTGCGAAACGCGCCATCATTTTCACACTTGCCGCTTCGACGCGCCTGAAATCGACTTTGACCTCCTTGGCCAGGATACGCGCATTGACCGCGCCTTCATCCATTCTGACGATTTGAGTGTCTGCCATGTTGGAACTCCACTGGTTAACAATGACTGGATCCCATCTTCGGATGTCCTCACCGCATTCGCCACGAGAAAAGGACCGCCGGCAAGCGCCATTTCGGCATCAGCCCAGGCTAGGCAGGGATACGGCATTGACTGCGACCGATCAGGGAATTAACTTTAGCTCATGCAGTAGCTAGCCCTGCAATGTAGTCAGGCAAGCCCTAGAGACCATACTGTCGTGATGTTGCACTGCGTTGTCGGCACACGCTGCGCGTTGCCTTTTTGCGCCGTCATCGAAGAGTGCTTTCGAAGCGGGAAACCCGTCTCGCGCCGAAAGTTTTCTCCGATCGGTAGCTGGCACACCGATCAAGCGGTTCAATCCGCCGTGTCGTCAAGCCAGTCCCATTAGCACCGGTTCTATACCGGTAGTTCCACCCTGCGGGGGCATTTCGCCCCCTCCGCGGCGCGGATTGCCTCCATTTTTTTCTGGAGGTAATGATGTTGAACGCAAGTTCATCCCTAACGCCATCGGCCGCCTTCTCCGAGGTTTTCTTCGGAGAGAAGTTGCCCGACAGCGGCCAATCGACGTTGTTGCAGTCGATCCGGCCCAGTCCCGAAAGCATTGCCCTGCTCGGCGCGCTCGATAACGATTCCGACGTCGAGTGGGACGAAGAAGATATCGTGTTTCTGCACTGGCGTCTCCTCAAGGAAGTGAGTGATCTCCGCGATCCGGAAACGCCACTCGAAGAAAAATTCGACACCTTGCGCTGGATCTTTACCGAGCGCGAGAAAGAGAATCGGCCGTTCTCATTCGTCAATTGCCTGAAAGTCGTGGGTTGCAGTCCCTTGTCGCCGACGCCTTACTTCGGGCACGTGGACGCCGAGGAGATTCGCGATGAGATCCGCAGCCAGGTCAAGACATGGCTGAACGCCACGCTCAATCGATATCCGTGCTGGGTACGTGAGGCCGTTCTCAGGAATCCCGGGTGGGTCGAAAACCAATTGGCAAAAAACCCGCAGTGGATCAATGAGCAAATAAAGAAACGCACCGTTCAAGGCGACTTATTTACGTAACTTTTTTGCGTAGCGCGTTTGTGTCACTGCGTCGCCCATTTTTTCATGCGAGCCCGAAAGGGTTCCTCTTTCAAGGAGATCGTCGTGCGCACTGCAACTTACAACAGCCAGAAGCTTGGCACGATGGTCACTGTACGTGCGACGGAAGACATCGAATTCCTGGTGAAGGAAAGCGAGGTCATTACTGGCCGGCTCGGACGTAAATTCGTCATTGCCGGCGCAGATCGTCTCGCCTACCTGATCCAATGGCATCCGGTCGGCTTCAAGGTCCAGCGTCTCGACCACAAGCACAACCCCGTCTGCACACTGTACATGCTTCCAGACGAGTTCCATACGCACAGCCTGGGCAAAGCGCTGCGTGCGGGCCAGTTGTTCACATCACTGGCCAACCTCTGAGGTTGTCCTTATTCCAATCCATGGCGGGCATGGTCCCGCTTGGGGCAGTGCTCCGCCTGCATTCATGGAGCATTCAAATGCAAGTACAGGTTCGCATCAATGAGGAAGGCGCGCTACGCAATCAGTGCTATGCCTTCACCGACAAGTTCACGCTCATCTCCGAGCTGATGCAAAACGCCCGGCGTGCCGGCGCGCGGCGCATCGAGATTGCTTATGACGAAACATCCGGCATGCTGCGCGTCATCGATGACGGCTGCGGGATCACTGACTTTCAGAAGCTGCTGACGTTTGCACCGCCGGCCAAAGGGAGGTTGTGATGGACAGCCATGCGTTTGAAGCACGCGTTGCTGAAATCAAGCGGCGCGCACATGGCCGATGGACTGATCTTCTGCGGACGCTCGGCGTCGACGAGAAGATCCTCAACAAGCGCAACCAGCCTTGTCCGCTGTGCGGCGGTCACGACCGTTTTCAATACACCGACAAGTACGGCGAAGGCAATTACCACTGCCGCGGCTGCGGACCGGGTGGCGGCCTCAAGCTGCTTCAGGGAGTACGGGGTTGGGACTTTGTGACGGTATTGAAGCGACTGGAGGAATGTGTCGGCAGTGCGGCGCCGATACCCGTTCAATCGCGCGTCCGGTCGGACGAACCGTCTGCCGACAGGATGAAGAAGCTGGCAAAGCGGATATGGGATGAAGCACGACCCGTGACCCAAGGCGATGAAGTCGACCGCTACTTGTGCAATCGGGGTCTGTCGCTCGTCGACCTTCCCAAGGTGTTGCGGTTCCATCCCGCCCTCGGCTATTACGAAAAGGATGCCTCTGGCACATCGCGCAAAGTCGCCGAGTATCCGGCCATGCTGGCCTGCATTCAAGGGCCGGATGGGCAGGCGGTAACACTCCATCGCACTTACCTGGAAGGTGGTCGCAAGGCACTGCAACGCGATGCGAAGAAAGTGCTATCGGCCGGCATCAACGGCGCTGCGGTCAGGTTGTTTGAAGCGACCGAAGAGTTGGCCATCGCGGAAGGCATCGAAACCGCGCTCGCCATTCACCTCTCTACCGGCAAGCCGGTATGGGCGGCGATCAGCGCGGGGAACATGGAAAAACTGTGGCTTCCGGAGACGGTGTGCCGCATCTGCATCTATTCCGACAACGATGCCAACGCCGAGTACGACGGACAGGCATGCGCATTTTCCCTGGCCCGGCGCTTGAAGAAAGAAGAGAGAAAAACCGACCGTAGGCAGGTCGAGGTCTTTGTACCGCGCCATGCGGGAAGCGACTGGGCCGATGTCTGGTGTTCGCGTATCGAAAACATGCGGCAGGCGGCATAGGACTTTGGGTGTGTAGCGCAATTTCGGCTATCGCACCCGCTTTTTCCACGGCCCTTTATCCAAAGTGCCGGCGAAAAGGTTTACCACTGGCCGCTGTCATACCAGGATGCGCGCTCTTGCGTATCGAAGACAGCCCTGACATCACC
>JAKFFO010000131.1:0-5888 GCA_036675035.1 Oxalobacteraceae bacterium | reverse complement strand
AGGTAGAGACTTGGCTCTCCCGACATTTCGATAAAGTAGCCGAGGTCATGCGCCATCAACATTTCGATTACGCCCCTGCCGTGCGTACAAGGGACGGTTCTGATTTTTCTACCCAGAAAAGCCACTCGATATCCGACTGAACGCTGCGCCAGCTTAGCGTCGAAGCAAGTTCGTCAAGGCTAAAATTAATGATGGGCGTAAAGATGTGAGCGGAGCGCCATGCACGGCCTTCCGCGAGTTCACTTGAACAAGGTAATCCGGTGTTCCGCACGGCGCGGCCGCAACTGCGGCCAGCGCTGCGCTAGTGAGAATGACAGGCGACGCAGTTTTATTATTTGCCGCAGCCCGGTTGAGCGCCATGCCGTTGCTGGCTGAAGCCGCGATCATAGTTTTCACTGTCCGCGATGAAAAGATGGTTGGTCACCACGATCCTGGTCTGGCGGCCGTTCCTGGCGACGCCTTCCGAGAAATACTGTCCGGAGTTGCCGCGGCGCGTGCTTTTCGGCGGCAGGCCATACTCCTGGTTCAGTTTTTCGATGAGGGCCAGTTTTCCGTTGAAATCGGGCTCTTTGTCCAGCACCTGCTCCAGGCCGCTGATGCGAAGGTGCGCCCCTTTCCTGGCACCGGGTACCGACACATAGTAGACGCGTACTTTTCCGCCGTTGGCGAGCGGCTCATCCTGGAACGAAAACCTTCCCGGCTTATTGCAGATCGGATAGCCCAGCTTTGATACTCGCGGGCTGTTCGCATGCGACTCATGCATTGAAACAGGGTCGTTCAGGCAGAATTTTTCCACGCAAACCTCACGCTCACGGGAGTCCGCATTGCCGATCGCGTTGCTGACGTCGGCACAACCCGCACTCAGCAGCAGCATGCCAAGGGCCAGGATATACGCCGCAGGTCTGTTTTGTTTTGTCTTCATTTCTTTAACTCGACTGAATTGATTGGAGATACCGCTTTGGATGCGATCGGAATAATACCGTGCCGAAGAAAACAGGCGTCGCCTGTTGTAGCGATCAATTGCCGCAATCTGCCGGTATCGGAATATAAGCTTCAATGAATTCCGCAGGCATCCTGCGTACCCGGCCGTTGCTCAACTGGATGCAGACCAGTTCCCAGCGGCTGCGCAGTACGGTGGCGCCATCGGCAGCGCGAATAATCTGGAAACGCCGCTCGGTCCCGATACTTCCATCCTTGGCGACCAGCCAGGTTCCCACCGTGAGCGGTTCGCCGGCATAAGTGGCGAGGATATAGTCGTATTCACTGCGGCGAATAGCCATTGCACGGTCGAGCCGCCGATAGTCATCCAGGCTCAGTCCGAGATGTTCGGAATGCGACCATGCTGCCTGCTCGCACCACTTCACGTAGACCGCGTTGTTGGTATGGTTGAGCCCGTCTATATCGTCCGGCTGCGGAGTGACGGAAAACATATGGGGATTGGGAAGGTCCCACATTCGAGGATGCTCCTGTGACAAGTGAATTGACCGTTGCCTGCTCTATTTTCTGACGACATAGGGAACAAGCCGTGACTGCTCCGTATCATTGCGGCCTGCGCCCCGTTTTTTGCATTTCTTGCCGCGGATTACAGCTTGCGTACCACCACGCTGCCAATCGAATAGCCGGCACCGAACGAGCAGATCACGCCGAGATCGCCGGTGGCCAGATCGCCTTTGTGGCGATGAAAGGCGATCACTGAGCCGGCTGATGCGGTGTTTGCAAATTCGTCGAGAATGATCGGTGCTTCGTCGGCGGTCGCCTCACGGCCCAGCAGCTTTTTGCCAACCAGCTGGTTCATGCCGACGTTCGCCTGGTGCAACCAATAGCGACGCACGTCGGCCGGCCTGATGTCGAGCGTATTCAGATGCGCTTCGATATGCGCAGCGGCGAGCGGCACCACTTCCTTGAACACCTTGCGGCCTTCCTGGCGAAACTTCTTGTCGCGCGCATTCGGGTCGCTGTCTTCGGAGCTGTTCATGAAGCCGAAGTTGTTGCGGATGTTGTTGGAGAACTGGGTCGCCAGCTGCGTGCCCAGCACTTCCCATTTGCTGGCCGCCGACGGCGATGCCAGATCGGCACGCTCGACCACAACCGCGGTGGCGACATCGCCGAAGATGAAGTGGCAGTCACGGTCGCGCCATTCCAGGTGGCCCGAGGTAATTTCCGGATTCACTACCAGCACCGCACGCGCCGAGCCGCAGCGAATTGCGTCGACCGCTTGCTGGATGCCGAACGTGGCCGACGAGCAGGCAACGTTCATATCGAACGCGAATCCATTGATGCCGAGCGCCTGCTGGATTTCGATGCCCATCGCCGGATAGGCACGCTGCATGTTGGCTGATGCGCAGATCACGGTGTCGATGTCGGCCGCAGTCTTGCCCGCGGCGGCCAGCGCATCGCGGCAGGCGGCAACGGCGATTTCCGCTTCCAGCGACAGTTCGTCGTCGGCGCGCTCGGTAAAGCGCGGATACATGCGTTCCGGGTCAAGCACCCCGGTCTTTTCGAGTACGTAGCGCTGCTTGATGCCGGATGCCTTTTCAATAAACTCGACACTCGATTCCTGCAGCGCGACCAGCTCACCCGCTTCAATGCGAGCTGCATTGCGCGTGTTGTAGAGCGCGACGTATTTGTTGAAGGATTCGATGAGTTCGGCGTTGGTGATGACGTGTTCTGGCGTGAACATGCCGGTGCCGCTGATGATGGCGTGATACATGATGTTTGGCTTTCTTGACAATGAAGAAATGATGTGCGGCAATATTATGACCTAAAAGCCCGCGGCGTCATACTTCAGAATTTCGCCGCGAAATGTTGATTGCAAATCAATGGGAAGGCTTAAAGAGCGGCCCCGGCTTGATTCTTTCTCGGCAAGAAGGCAAGAGTAAGCTTTCGCTGACCTCCGATAACTTTCCAGCCACGCCGCGCAAAACGTCAGCGGTGTGTACACTACGCAGCTTCGTTTTTAATTCACCTGCGCCATGACCATCACTATCAATGAAGACCTCCGTGCCTATATCGATCCGCTGACCGAAGACGAATTCTCTGCACTGGAACGCAGTCTGCTTGCCGAGGGATGCCGCGATGCGCTGGTGCTGTGGGGCGATCTTCTGGTGGACGGCCACAATCGCTACCGCATCTGCCAAAAACACGGCATTCCTTTCAATACCATGCAGAACAAGACGTTCCAGTCGATGGACGATGTACATCTATGGATGATCGACAATCACCTCGGGCGGCGCAGCGTATCGGATTTTCAGCGCGGCGTGCTTGCGCTGCGCAAGAAGGAAATCTTCTCCGCGCGGCTGGCGCAGACGCAGACAGAGCAGCAGCCTGCAGAGACTGCCGGAGCCGATGCTCCCGCACAGCCCGGAGCCAAGCCATCTCTGACGCGCGAGGCTATTGCACGTGCGGCGCGGGTAAGCAGCGCGACGCTGGGTCAGATCGAGAAAATCCAGAAGATGGCTGCGCCCGAACTGGTCAGTGCGGTAAAGTCGGGCGTGATTTCGATTAACGCGGCGGCAGCGGTGGCTTCGCTGCCCAGCGAAAAACAGGTAACCGCTGTTGCCGGAGGCAAGAAAGAATTACGCCAGGTCGCAAAGCAGGTACGAGAAGCACGTCTGCCGCCGAAACCTGCACCAGAGCCCCCTCCTGCCGATGCAACGCCCGATCAGCTGACGATTCACCGCCTGACGCTATTGGTCGACGAACTTGCCAACGAGCGGGATCACCTGAAAAAGAAGGTACAGCATTTGACTATCGCGTTGGCAGAGGCGCGAGGATCGTAAAGCATTCGTGGCGGAGCAAACCCGACCTTTATCCATCGCGGAATGTTAACCCGGCTGGCGCCGGTCGCCCGCTCTACGGCATGGTGAACAGCTACGTCCGGTAACGGAACACGGAAGGGTCGTCATGCACACCGGCATACCAAAGGAAAATGCGATCGTCCGTGTGACCCCGCGCCTGCTCGATGCCGAATCTTACGGCGTAAGGTCCGGCCCGGCCGACATGATCCGCTTCGCCGAGCTGAATATCGGTGCGGCCACCGTTGCTCGTGAACCTCCACTGAAAACGCAATGCAAAACCGGCGTCGCCAGCGTGATGCTTCTGGTCGGCTACATTCCGGTCTGCATGCGAATTTACCCACCTCGAACTCGAAAAATTCTCCGCTGCCCCGCGTGATAAAGTCTGCAGTGCAGAGGATTTGCCTGCACACTCGTTGAACAAAAAAGCACAGGGAGAAAAATGAAACAGTACAAAGTCGTAATTTATCAGGAGGGTATGCTGGGCTCGCTTCTGCTTGGCGCGTCCAAAGTCGATCCGGTTCGTTTCAGCGAGTTTCTGAACAAGAATGGCGCCGAAGGCTGGCGCGTAGTCACCATGGAAAAGGATATCCGGCGCATGCTGTTGCTGTGGCGGCGCGAAGCCTACCTGGTGGTCATGGAGCGCGACGGGTGAAAGCCGGTATCGTGGCCTGCTCGGCAATCGCCGTGGTCTGGGTGACGATTGCCATCGTCCAGCTGTGGGCAACTCCGCTGTCGCCAACGACATTCCTCAAGATTTCGGTCACTGCCGGCCTGTTGTTCGGTATCGTTCTGGTGCTGTCACTCGTCGTGCGCGAGTACAGGAACGAAAAGACGATGAAGGACAGCGGCCATATTGACGGCTGATGGTTCAGTACTCGGGCGGCAAGGAATTTTGCCCTTGCCGACCTCGTGCCGCCACGCGATAATTTTGTATCATTTGAATTGACCGATCCCGGAAATTGTCCTGCGAGATTGATGCGCTTGGCTGATAAAAAAAGAAAGCACTCTCGGCACCGAAATGGCATTTCAGGGCAGCACGTTAAAGCCACTGAATTCGCCGCAGTACACACGGGTCATCCAGCAAACGAACTGCGCGCGCCCTCAGCCCGGTGAGGAAACATTGTATTTCCCGTTGACAGTTTGCACCTTGGTCAGTGCAGGTTCAGGAAGAACCTATTTATCGACGAAAGGTAGCTCATACTATCGCTTATCCTTTCCGGGGAATGGCCGGGGCTGTGGTACGGTCAATCTTCGTTACATCAGATTCCAACGCAGCGGCTTGCCGTCCCGATCGGTGATCTTCGTCAGCTCGCTGTAGATCCTTGCTTGCACCCGGTCCGGCAGCCTGACGAAGTCGGCGCCGCTGACCACCTGGTCGCCCTTCATGAAGGCCCATGTGAAAAACTTCAGCGTCGCGATCGTTGCATCCGGGTTGTCGGTGGTCTTGGGCACTATCACGAAGGTTCCCATCGTGATCGGCCAACTGTTGCGGCCCGCCTGATCCGTCAGCATTTCCTCAAAGTTTGCCTTGGTTTTCCACGAACTGCCGGCAAGTGCGGACTCGAACGTAAGCGCCGATGGCGCGACGAATTGCCCGGCCCGATTTTTCATCTTCGCGTAAATCAGCTTGTTCTGCAGCACGTAGCTATAGTCGATGTAACCGATGGCGCCAGCCGTTTTCGCGACTGCCTCGGAAACGGCACTGCTGCCCTTGACTTGCACTGTGCCGGCTGGCCAGGCAACCTTGAAATCTCTGCCGATCCCTTGCTTCCAGGCTGGGCTGACTTTGCTGAGGTAATCGGTAAAGTTATAGGTGGTACCTGATCCATCCTGCCGGACGATGGCAACGATGGCGGCCTTTGGCAGCTTGAGGTCGGGATTCACTTCTGCAATGGCGGGATCGTTCCAGAACAGGATCTTGCGGCCGAATATGGCGGAAAGGAGTTCGCCGGTCAGCCGCAAGTCACCGCTCTTCACACCCGGGATGTTTACCACCGGGACAACGCCTGAAATAGCGCTTGGAAAACAGATCAGCTTTTCGTTTTGGCTCTCTTCGCGGCTCAGCGCAACATCGCTGCCGCCAAAGTCGGT
>JAKFFO010000170.1:0-5903 GCA_036675035.1 Oxalobacteraceae bacterium | reverse complement strand
CTGAATGCACCGCGCAATGTATCGCTCTCGTGCGGCGATAGTTCGAGCTTCATCACACGGTTAAAGAATTCTTCGGCTTCCTGCGGCGTGAAGCACAGATCGGCCTCGGTGAATTTCGCCAGGCGACCGTGACTGTGCAGGCGGGCCACCGAAAACGGCGGCTCCTCGCGGGTTGCAATGATGACATGCAGATTGTCCGGCTGATGGTCGAGCAGGAACAGCAATGCATCGTGCACCGCCTTTTCCGTGATCACGTGATAGTCGTCCAGGACCAGGATCAGACGCCGGTCCAATCCGGCCAATGCATTCACCAGGCCGGTCATGAGCAAGGCGATCGGCGGCGGGTTGGGCGACTGCAGGATGCGCGCCAGCTCCGGCTCGAAATCGGGCATCTGATTGCGGATCGACGCGACCAGATGTGCCAGGAAGCGCACCGAATCGTTATCCTGCCGGTCCAGAGACAACCATGCCACCTGCTCGGCGCGGGCATGCACCCATGACGAGACCAGCGTCGTTTTGCCATAGCCCGCCTGTGCACATACCAGGCTCAAGCCATTGAAGGATTTTCGATCAAAACAAGGACCAAGGCGCGGACGCGCCACCATATCGGATCGCGCCTTGTTCCCCGCAAATTTAGTGACAAGGATGCTTCTGTTCCTCAATCCGGATTCCCTTTCAAAGCTTGCCTTATTGTAACTATGATTACTATACGGCATCCATTATCAAAAGAGTACGGCTATTGATCCGGGAGGGTTTCAACGCTCCCGGCAGTGACGCATCGCCCTCAGATCCTCACCTCGTCACCGTTGTCCGTAGCCCTGCGTTTCCTGACCTCGCTCCACGGAAAGAAGTAGACGAATGAAACAACCGCATACACCAGGAAAGAATCAAGTTTCAGGATGTGCGCGAACGCGAAAAAGAATATGAGCAGGTGCATGCGGATGACATTGATATAGGGCCGGCCCATCGCATCGCCCACCGGATGACTCTTCCTTTTCTTCTGCGCCGCTGTCCCGCCTATAGGAAAGTCTGGTGTCCCGTCCGTTCGCATTGCCTTTACCGCCTTGATCAACGGCATGAAGACATGCTGCCTTTCCGCGATGATCGCCGGAATCAGAAAGAGACCGTAAGGCGCCATCAGGTGCTTGAACACCAGTATCCACAGAAGCGGCGGATTCATGAATGCGTCGCCAAAACCGTCGTCCGGCATCCCCTCGACCGGAAAGAACTCCTGCAGGAATACTGAATGCCCCGCATGGAAAGCGCCGAAATGCAGCGAAAAAAAGCCGAGGAAGAATGCGCCTGCTGCAATACCCATGAAGATTGCCGACATGCGCCGACCCTTCTTGAAATCCTCGTGCGCGATCACGCGGGCTCCGATATACGCACCGCAGGCCAATGCCGACAGGAGCGTGAGGTAACCCAATACCAGACTTCCGAGCCAGAGGCTCCACACCAGATCCGTGGTATCCCATTTCAGGAAATAGGCGGCGGCCAGGCCGATTGCGAATGCAAGAATGTCGGGGAGAATCCGCAAGATGAATGGCTTGTCGGATTCGCTGGTTTCCGGATTGGCGTGAGAAGACGATTCCATGTTGGTTTTCACATTAAACGCCGAACTGACCGGCACATTTCCATATCCGAACACAGCGGCAAGTTCAATAGCATGGCATCTCCTGTAAAAGCGCTTTCACCGACGCAGATTACAGCCTGCCTGCCCGAACCGCATTCGACATGATTCGCTTCAGGCCCCATTTGTGAAAAGGGACGATAAAAAACAGATAGATCTTCCCGAATGCATTGTGCACGGTGCAAACCGTGGACACCACGACTCTCGCCATTTCGCCATTGGCTTCCCTTAGCACTGAAAGTCTGAAGTCAAGATGCTTGTTGTCGCGGCCGGCTACCAGTTCGGCTTCCGTCAGCATGAATATTGGCCAGGGGCCGATCTTGTCTCCGACTGCGTAGCTGCTACTGACTATGGGATTGAGGATGTCGTCCACAGTCGGAACATGAAGCCCGCATAAGGATGCAATCTTGTTTCTGATGATCAGAAGAATCTTCATCCACATGGGATGGTGCCCGAAGATGCCAAAGAAAATGTCGACAGGGCTGGCATGCGGATGACGTAAAGGCACCTGGTACGAATCTCGAAAATAGGCAGCCTCGATCAAGCCTGGATCCAGCATGCTGGCGCACGGTATATCGCATTCCACAACAGTCATATGGTTTCCAGTCAGGATGTTAGCGAATATTGCCGGTTCGGGAACATGATGCCCGAGCATTGCCGAACAGCGACGGGGCAAAGATGAATTCTTCCTTTTCCAATTTTTCCGTTTCAAATTGACGGCTAATTGAACTGTTCCGGCACTTTCGAACAGATCTGGTCGTGTTGCGCGATAACGGCATCACAATATGAATTCGATTAAAAAGAGTTCGTCTCCGCCCCTGTTGCGGCGCTCACCCGGCCGCCCAGTTTATGGCCAAAGTGTCACTTAAGCAATGGACGGTTTTGCCGGGAAAACAGGCATCGCTGTTTCGCAGCAAAATCTTGCTGACAACCTTGGCTGTTCATCCGCTTTTCTGTTCTTCGGTATGGAACGGCGTCGGAGGTGCATTCACGGATTCGTATCCGATGCGTTCGAATTCCGAGATCACCTGCGCGCCGAAGAGTAGCAAGGCCGCGGCGATTTCCAGTGACAGCAGCACGACGATCGCCGTTGTCAGCGATCCGTACACCGTGCTGACCAGAGACAGTGTGGCGAAATACCAGATCAAAAGATGGCGCGTCAGCTCCCATAGCAGCGCCGCCGTTACACCGCCGATCAATGCACGCCGCAACGAAATTCGCCCGACGGGCATGACAAGATAAACCGAGGTAAGCACGAAAATCTCGCCGACCAGACCGAGCAGATACAGCAGCACGCCGGATACGCCGCCAAGCGACCACGTGTTCCCCAGAAAATACAGGCTCTCTTCGCCCACGGCCTGCAGGGTCCCGGCAACCAGTGTTACCAGCAGCAGGCCGGCGCCAAGGCACAGGATGTAGCAGTACGGCAAAATGGCCGACACCAGAAAATGCCGGCGATGGATCGCCACGCGATGCACGAAAATCACTGACATCGCATTCTCCAGCACCGTGAACGCCAGTGAACTGAAGAACAGCATCGTCCCAAGGAGCACCCAGCCGAGCACGTCCCGATGCGCCATGAAATTCGCAAGTTCGACGATGATCGGCCCGGACTGACCCGGGACCAGCCATTCCAGATAACGGCCGAGCGTCATCAGCAATTCTGCCTCGTCGACCAGGTGCGACAGTGCGATCACGATCAGGATCAGTAGCGGCACGATGGACAGCAGTGCGTAATACGCCACTGCCCCGGCCAGCAACAAACCCTGGTTTGCGCGAAAAGCCTTCAGCGTGCGCAGGACGAAGGCGCCGGGATCTTTTATTACTACTTGCGCTTCATAACTCAGCATATCCATCCGCTCGTAAATCGCTTCACTTTCTTTTACCCGAAAGCTGCGACCAGCGCTTGATTATCTAAATCGCAGCGGTTCGCGCAGGCTTATATCCATAAGGAAATTTGGTATTTCCGTTTGGATCTTCCGCGCTTAGACGACCGGTCTAATATTCCTGTATAGTCCTCACTATGGAACACACGACACGCTACCAGGACAACCGCGAACGGATACTCTCGATCGGAGAAAACCTGATTCTCGGGCGCGGCTTTTCCGCCATGGGATTGAGCGAGCTGCTGGGTGCGGCTGAAATACCGAAGGGTTCGTTCTATCACTACTTCCAGTCCAAGGAAGGCTTCGGGGTCGCGCTGCTGGAGCGTTATTTCGAGCGATACCATGAGCGCCTCCGGGAGCTTTTCAGTGATGAAAAAATGCCTGCACGCACGCGACTGCTTGCCTACTTCGATGGATGGCGGCAGATGCATGCGGCAAGCCAATGTCACGACACCTGCCTGGCGGTCAAGCTTGCGGCCGAAGTATCGGACCTGTCGGAGCCGATGCGCGAAGCGCTGGCCGCCGGCATGGACGATCTGATCAGCCTGATCGCCGGGGCGATCCTGGCGGCGCAAAAGGAAAAATCCGTATCCATCCGCCACAGTCCCGAACAACTGGCGGAATCGCTTTATGCAATGTGGCTGGGTGCATCGCTGCGCGCCAAGGCCACCCGGAACATCGATGCACTGAACGTCGCCTATCAGCAAACGGAATGGATGCTCGGCGGCGCATGAACCAAGTCACCTGATCGATGGCGGACCGCTGTTCGCCATTTATTTCAATCGCAGTCTAGACGACCGGTCTATTATTTTACAAAGAGGATTTCATGGTTAAAAAATTGCTTTCTCCGATCAAAGTAGGTTCCCGAACCTTGCCGAACCGCGTCTTCATGGCGCCGCTGACCCGATCGCGCGCCGGACAACCAGGCGATATTCCGTCCGCGCTCAACGTCGAATACTACGAACAGCGCGCAACTGCCGGCCTGATCGTGACCGAAGCCACGCAGGTATCCCGGCAGGGCCAGGGATATGCATGGACGCCGGGCATCTATACCGATGCGCAGGAAGCCGGATGGAAAAACGTGGTGCAGGCGGTGCATGCAAAAGGCGGGCATATCTCGCTGCAGCTGTGGCATGTCGGCCGCATCTCGCATTCACTGCTGCAGGAAAACGGTGCGGCGCCGGTTGCACCGTCGGCGCTGATCGCCAATAACGCGCAAAGCTTTGTCGTACAGCCGGACGGCACGCCGGCCAATGTACCGTGCGAAACGCCGCGCGCACTGGCGCTGGAAGAAATACCGGGCATCATCGCGCAGTATCGCCAGGCGACCGCGCGAGCAAAGCGCGTCGGGTTCGACTTCGTCGAAGTGCATGCGGCCAACGGCTATCTTCTGAACCAGTTCCTTGCCACCAACAGCAACCAGCGTACCGATGCGTACGGCGGCTCGCTGGAAAATCGTGCGCGCCTGATGCTGGAAGTACTTGATGCAGCCATCGAAGAGATCGGCGCCGACCGCGTCGGTATCCGCCTGTCGCCGCATTTCGTCGCGCACGACATGGCCGACGCCGACTCCGAAGCCAGCACTTTGTACCTGGCGAAAGAATTCAGCAAGCGCGGCATTGCGTATCTGCATATTGCGGAACCCGACTGGGCCGGCGGCATCGAACTGAGCGAGGCATTCCGCAAGCAGCTTCGCGACGCATTTACCGGGACACTGATTTTCTGCGGCAAGTATTCCGCAGCCGACGCGGAAAGCCTGATCGAGCAGGGCATTGGCGATGCGGTCGCTTTCGGCCGCTCCTACATTGCCAATCCCGATCTGGTGGAGCGATTCCGGCAAGGGGCAGAACTGAACAAGGCAGACCGCGCTACGTTCTACGGCGGCGGCGCAAAAGGGTATACCGATTATCCGGCGCTGCAAACGCAGCCGGCATAAGCAGGAAATTAAAAAAACGTGAAACGCAGGGAGTCTTTTCAACCAAGCCAACCGCGGGTCCGATCCGCATGCCGGGGAGCCGGCATGCAGAGACGATTCGAAAAGGAAATGACATGAAAATACTGATGGTACTGACCTCGCACGACACGCTCGGCAATACGGGAAAGAAGACCGGATTCTGGCTGGAGGAATTCGCTGCGCCCTATTACGTGTTCAAGGATGCCGGCGGCCCCACCGCCGCGACCTACTGCGAATACGCCACGCTCGGGGCCAACCTGCCCTTCTACCGGGTGCCGGACGGCACGCCGTCGGATGCGGTGATCGCGCTCGGCTGCGCGCTGCCGACCATGCTCCAGGGCCTGGAACGCCTGGGCGGCATCCGGCCGGGGCAGAGCGTGGTGGTGCAGGGCTGCGGGCCGGTGGGTCTGGCCGCCACCTGGCTTGCGCACCT
>JAKFFO010000136.1:0-29812 GCA_036675035.1 Oxalobacteraceae bacterium | reverse complement strand
ATTGATGTAGACGCTGCCCGCTGCATACGGTGCTGCTGCCGAGAAAAATTCACGCGCCCACGAAATACACTTGTCGTCTTCCGCCGGATCGGTCCAGCGGGTATGCACGTTCATCGCGTACGACACATTGCGATGGGGATACGCAGTCGCATCGACAGGCATGCGGTTGGCCTGTCCGCCGATCAATCCGAGGAAAATTTCGCATTGCGGCGAGGGTAGTCTGGCGACATAGTCGATCACGGTGTCGATGGCGGCGTCGCTGAGTTCCGTGAAGTTGTGCGACTTCCAGTAGTTGCGCGCGCCCGGTGTCAGCAACGGGTCGAATGCCTTTTGCCAGGCGGCATACGGCATGGCGCCGACATGTTCGCCGCAGGCCTGCCCGAAAGTATGAAGTGGATCGATTGCGCGCAGCGCATCATCGGGTTTCATGGTGGAGCAGATTGCCAGCACCACGACTTCCTTGCCATGGACTTCGGCGGGCAGAAAGGGCAGCGGCGGCGCCTGGCGCAGTACGGCCCAGACGCTCAGATCATCCGGCATGGATTTCACCATGTCGCGATATTGCGTGAGAACCTGCTTCGCCTGGCTGAATGGAAAAACGATCAAGCCGCTCAGCACTTCCGGCCCGACCGGATGAAGCTGGAACTCGAACATCGTGACGACACCGAAGTTGCCGCCGCCTCCGCGTATCGCCCAGAACAGGTCCGGATTTTCAGTTGCGCTGACATGCAGGCGCTCGGCATTGCTGGTGATAATGTCTGCCGAGATCAGGTTGTCTACGGTTAGTCCATGCTTGCGGGAAAGCCAGCCGAAGCCGCCGCCAAGCGTCAATCCGGCAACGCCCGTGGTCGAGTTGATTCCCAATGGCGTGGCAAGGCCGAAGGCCTGTGCTTCATGGTCAAAATCGGCCAGCGTGGCGCCCGCTTCGACATAGGCACGACGCTGGTCCGGATCAATCCGGACCGACTTCATGCCGGACAAGTCAATCACCATCCCATCGTCACAAAGGGCATTGCCGGCAATATTGTGGCCACCGCCGCGTATCGCCAGCAGCAGGTCGTGGTCGCGCGCGAACTTGACGGAATTCATTACGTCCGCCGCGCCGGCGCAGCGCGCGATCATCATTGGCCGGCGATCGATCATTGCATTCCAGATTGTCCTGGCTTCGTTGTAGCCGGGATCGTCCGGCTGGAGCAATTGCCCCCTCAGTTTGGATTTGAAGTCATCAACCACATCATTTTTCATGCTGGTCATCATGCACCTCTTCGTATTGGGTTCCAATCAAAGGGGCAATGACAACGCAGCACAGTTCTGCACGCCCCGCTGAGGCACCACAGAGAAATACGCCGTGCAGCAAGGATCATGCTGCGAAGAAGTTTCGGAAGACGTACTGCATGAGCAGCACCTGTCGTTAATGATAGGTTTGCGGTTCATGGAGCCTCATTGATATGCGTCAGCGCAAGCGCAATTGTTTTCAGATTTCGATAGGATGTTGAAAACACCGATGCGCTTGCATGGCTGAAGGAGAATATTCACTTACCGAGTGCGGGCGCTATCGCTGAAAACGAATTTGGAATGACATGGGAACTATGTAAAACGAAACGTCCTTGCCTTTCTGGCGAAAGCATGTTCAGTCATTCACGGATGCAATGCCGCAGTCGATGTCGCAAGAGAGTCTTTCAACGCTAAGCGGTTTGAGTGGGCCAGGTGGCCGGTTGAAGATTCCGACAGAAATCGCCTTCGAGCAGCCTTGAAATGGCACCGGGGATTGACTATAAATTGAAAGGGGCGGCATTCATTCACTGGCTATCGCGTTTGGAAATCGCCGCCTCCAATTTGAATGACAGGAGGCCATCATGGCTCGTAAATATATTGACTGTCGCGAATTTCCAAGCGACATGAACTGCACCGTCGCAATCTGTGCCGACACCGATCAGGAATTGACTGAAGCTGCAGTCCAGCATGCCGTCGCAATCCACGGACATGAAGACACGCCGGAGTTGCGACAACAGGTCAGGCAACTTTTCAAGGAAGGCGTTCCACCATTGGAAAAACCGGCAACCGTCGCAGCCTGACCGGGCGAATTCTTTGCCCGCGCACTAAACGAGGACGCATGTGCGCCTTCGTTTAGTGAAGAAAACATGGAACGAGGTCATCACGATGTCGGCGGCCTGGGCTATAGGTTTCCCCAGCAGCCCAATCAAACCCGACTGCAGGTCGATTCAGAAGTGTCCTGGCCGCTATCTACTGCCTTGGTCGCGATGAACTGGTCGTTTCGAGTGACGAAGAAAGATGTGATGTCCGCAGGCCAGGCTTTTAAGAACACGCTGCAGCGGTAGGCCGCCGCAGCGTGTTTTTTCGTCTGCCCGTTAGACGCAGATGGCCGACACCGAACCGGCTGCCCTGGCTCCACGCCACCCAATTACTGGAACTGAATCCCAATCGGGCTATTCAGCAATGTCGCCCCCGAATTCAAACAGTTCTTGAGCGCGCTGTCCGCCCCGATCGAGCACTGAGTCACCGTATGGCTCTTGTAGTTTGCGATATAAATTCCGGACCCGAGGACCGTAATCCCTTCCCGTCCGCTTAGCGATGGCACGCCGGCGTTCGCGCAGGATGATAATGATCCGGTGGTTGCATCGATCGCGCAATGAATCACTGTGTCATTGTTAAAGTTGATGCCGTACGCGGTGCTGCCATGGAATGCCAGTCCGTGTACGCCATTGAGCAGTGCGTCTCCGGTCGCTCCACAGCCGGAGAACGATCCCGGCGCTGCCGCGAATTACTCTCGCTGGTCCTGAGCCACCGGCCACCTGCGGACACGGAAAAACTGGCGACTGCACTTGGCTTGAAATAGCGTCATTTGATATCGATGCAGCGATCGGGACGCATGGCATGATCGTGCGAGTAGCGTTTACCCACCAGTGCCGTCGCGTGCCGTCCTGACTGGAATGCGCTGGCGACGGTATGCGTTTTAGCTGGTGCGATCAATGAAGCGCTCGCACGTTACTCTTCCCAGGCCGGTTTCTCCTCGTCTGCCGACAGCCGTAAAACGTGCGTAAAATGTCCACCATGCGGATGTGACTAAATGGCAGAGCAGAAACTTCGCAAGCTTACGGCGAGGGTTTGATTCAGGATCTCAAATGGCAATGACCAATGATTATTCGGCAGTGGAACCTGCCCGCGAACATGTCGACCAGCTGCAGGGACCGGCGCTGATTGAATTCGGAACGGCGTGGTGCGGTTATTGTCGCGCCGCACAGCCGTTGCTGGCTTCGGCCATGGAACTTCATCCCGGCGTACGCCATATCAAAATCGAGGACGGCCCCGGCCGGCGACTGGGCCGTTCATTTCGCGTCAAGCTCTGGCCGACTCTGATCTTCCTGCGCGATGGAACCGAAGTGGCCCGGCTGGTTCGCCCGGATAGTGCCGCCGAGATTAGTGAAGCGCTTGCAAGGGTCGCCACGTCGACTTGACGGCCCATGTGCCGTCGTTCTTCATTGGAAATTACCGAAAATACTGAGTTTCCGAGCAAGCAACGCCGAGAGATAATTCGTTTCGGTTATTTTATTGATCGCCCAGACCGGCAGTAGCAACCGATGCTGCGGCGAGCCATGGCAACGCGGTTCATTCCAGCCGATCATGCCTCTGAAGTCATGCAAGGCAGCATCTCGGGCGGGATCCGAATTGAGCGTTCTTCTCGGTTCATTGGTGCATTGTGCCCGCCCCGCATGATGCGGCTATGATGTGGGCATGGATATCCTCGCCTTCGTCAAATCCGCATTCGCGTTGTTCGCCATCGTCGACCCGGTCGGCGTCATTCCGATTTTCCTCATGGCCACTCGTGGTTACAGTTTGGCTCAGAGCAAAACCGCGGCCCGGCTCGCGGCGCTGACGGTGCTCGGGATACTGACGCTGTTCACTTATGTCGGCGACCCGTTGCTGGCATTCTTCGGGATTCGCCTCGCGGCTTTCTCGGTTGCGGGTGGCTTGCTGCTGCTGTTGCTCGCGCTGTCGATGGTTCAGGCGCATGTCAGCCCGCAGCGACAGACCGAGGACGAGGCGCAGGAGGCGGAGGACAAGGATTCCGTCGGCGTGGTGCCACTGGGCGTGCCGCTGCTGGCGGGCCCGGGGGCAATTACCCATGTGATCGTGGCGTCGGGTGCAACGCAAGGCGGCGTGTTGAATCAGGCCCTGTTGCTGATCCCGGTAGTGCTGGTGGCGCTGTCGGTGTGGCTGGCGTTTCGCGCCGCACCGATGATTGCGCGGCGACTGGGCAAAACCGGAATCCACGTCGTCACGCGCCTGATGGGCTTGATGATCGCTGCGATTTCGATCGAGATGATCGCAAGCGGGCTCGGCACACTGTTTCCGGGGCTGCTGGCGTGACCGGGGGCTGATCGAATCACCAAAGGTAACGGCAGTTCCACTGATTCGAGTCGGGGTCCGAGAATCGGCGCCGACGCGACTCGAAGCAGCTGAATGACGACAACCACCTCAATCCGATAAGCGTAAACATTACGCGATCCCGTTATACCTGGTTCATAACCGCATTCATTGCGGCGAGAGCGAACATCGGGGCCAGAATTGCGGTCCTGGTGACTTTTTTTTAGAGCCTGCCGGGATAGGCTCTTGGTGTTCGTCGCTGCTCGATTCAGTGATCGGCAATTCGTTCAGGCAAGGAATGGGGGCATTGTTCTTCGCACTCGATCTTCGCTAACGCAGCGGTAAACGAGCCTGCACTATCGGCATGCGCAACTGGCTTGTCAGGAAATGGACTTTTGCTTTCTACATGCCCAACCGGTTGTTCGCGCCTGGGCTGCTGTCAATCCGGTTATCCCATGCGAATACTTTGCAAATACATTAAGGGACTTCTCGGAGGGCGCTGAACCTTGGTCAGCAGGAAATCAATCGAAGAAAAACTCTTTAGTTGCCAAAATAAAATGTATTTGAGCAATTAATATATACTTCGCCAACATGGTCGCCGGGCTGCCTTGCCGCTACAAGAACAGCAGCCGTGCAAGAAATCGTAGCCCCTACGATGCAGGCCATACAAAAAGGGAGACTGACGATGGCCAAAGCGAATATAGAAAAATTCTCTGTCAATAAGAATCACACTGCGTCGATCCGGCGATCTGCAGGACCGGTATTCCGGACCGCTGCAGCGCTGCTGTTTTCCGGTTTGACAATGCATTGCGCATGGGCCGCCGACGGTGCGCCGGCGGGAAATGCCATTCCCGGAAATGAAACCGTCGTTACGCAGGGCACTCCGGCTGAAGAAAAAATGAAGGCCTTGATCGATGCAGGCATTTTTTCAGGCGGATCAGATAATCCTGAATTGTCAGAGACAATGAATCGCGCTCAATTCGCAAAAATTGCAGCGCTGATCATGGGTCTCGATTCCGGTAGCGACGCCAAGCCGAACAATGGGCAATCGTTTTCGGATATCGATTTTTCCAATGTCTACGCGATCGCCATGAAAGAAATAGGCGGATCCCTCGATAGCGACGGCCTGCTCATTGGTAATGATTCGGGCATTACCGACTTGAACGCAATTCAGAATGTAATCACCCAAACTGATTTTGCTTCCATATTTGCACACAGTATTGGCGAGGATGGGGCGACCTGGGCCACACAATTCGTCGCGTCGGCCATTGCCGCCGGTCTGCTTTCAAACACGGGTAATGAACTCCGAATCGTCGAAACCGTTTATGAGCTCGCGGCTAACGCGTCGAGCAACACCCCGCCTGCAGTCACCCCGCCTTCAGTCACGCCGAGAGCAAATTGGCCGACTGCACTGAATGCGACCTATGTCGGAACCATCTCCGGTGCTTTGACGAATGCCACACCGGTCACCGGGTCCCTGACGATGAACGTCGATTTCGCGAACATTTCAAGTATGGTTCCCAATATCCCGGGCAACATCATTTTCGATAACGGCAAGGGCAGCGCGACATTCAATCTGGTGCAAATGGGTGGTTATGTCGGAAATTCCATGACTGGTACCTATAACGGAGAAGCGATGAACGGCTTCATCCGCAACGGGCAATTCTATGGGCCGGCGGCGGATGTAGTTAAAGGCGATTGGGACATGACCACGCACAACGTGAGCGGCAGCGGCCAGTTCTCGGCAGCGCGCTGAACATTCAAATACATCCGGTTCGACTTTTCCGATTCATTGACCTGATTGGTAATTCATGGCCCCCTATTTGCCACGCAACATTTCCATTGCCGTCCTGTTTGCCTCTTTCACGGCTTTTTCTCATGCAGCTGCTGCAGATAAAAGCCCGGCGACGCCGGTAGCGACCAAACCGGTACCGGCGCGCACGCTCCAGGATCAGCGCGAGATTGCGCTGGCCAATCTGATGCTGCAAAACGGGCACCCTGATGCCGCCTGCAAGATTCTGCACGCAACGACGCCGCCGGCCAGTGTCGATCCTGATCGTTACTATTTGCTGGCACGCTGCTCTGCAGAGTTGAAACAGATCGATGCAGCAATCGGCTACTACCGGAAGACGATTGAACTGCAGCCGGATGCTCCGCGTCCTCGGGCGGAACTGGCGGCGATCTATCTGGCGATCGAACAGTATGCGGCTGCGGCACCGTTGTTTGCCGATACCGCGCGACTGATTCCGCCCGGCGAGACTGCTGAATCGATGCGCAGCCTTGCCGAACGTCTTGGTGCCAATGATCCCGCAGCACTGTTGCGCGGGCAATCCGCAAAGCCGTGGTCGATAGAAATGTTCGCCGGCCTGACCAAGGATGACAACGTGAACGGCGGTCCGGTATCGCGTATCGTGCCGACGGTCATCGGCGGTACACCGATCAATTTCATGTTATCGCCGGCGGCGATGCCGCGCTCGTCATGGGGTGCGACTGCAAGCGTCAATGGAAACTACTCTGTGCCGCTGAACCGTAATTGGTCGGTGCTGTTTCAGGGCGGGCTGGCAGCGACGCATTATTTCTCCGAATCGGATTTCAGCAATGACAGCCTTTCGCTGGCAGCGGCATTCATCTATCGGGACAAGAGCTTTTCGGCGAGCGTACAACCCAATGTCCGGTATGTCCGCCAGCATGGACGCACACAGGAAGCAACGCCGGGCATCGTGGGTCGCCTTTCGAAGGCATTGTCGCCGACATTGACCGCGACTGGATCAGTCGGCTATTTCGACCGCACGGTGCAACCGGATGGCAATCGTGATGCAAAAGGATGGCACGGCAGCGTAGGCCTGGTTTCGCAACTGTCGAAAACAGTGCAGGTCGGCGGCGAATATGAAGTGATACGCGAGGACGCTTCCCTGGATGTTCATTCGCGTCGCCTGCATGGCCCCAGTGTGTTCGCGGCGGTCAAGGTGATTCCGGAGCTGACCCTGATTGCGAACTACCGATATGCAGCCGTGGAACACGACGAACGCATGGCACTGTTTTCGGGGGTGCGCAAGGACCGGCAGAAAATCGCGGTATTGACCGGCTTATGGGACGTCAGCCGATGGGCTGGGCGCGATTTGGCCGTACGCGCGCAATACATGCATATTGAAAATCCGTCGAACATCGCCTTTAACGACTACAAGCGCAATCTGTTCATCGTAGGCGTGCAGACGAAATTCTGATTCGGGCGCAACCTGCTGGAACCGGAGAATACACGCCGCTCGTCTTTACCGATGCGGCCGTTCCAGTCGCCGGTAGAAGAGTGCCGCCGCCACGCCGAAGATCAGATGGGCAGCCACCGTTGCCCAGCCGCGCATATCGGCAAACCAGGGGAACAGCGCGACCATGCCGTAAAAATTGATCAGGTAAAGCGCGAGTCCGAACACGGCACCAACCAATAGCGCGATGCCCGCGCTCGAATCCAGATGAAACAGCGCAAGGATCGCGGCCAGAGCCAGGCCGAACACGATACCCAATACATAGTGCGTGGCAAGAGCGATCGCGACCAGGCTGAAGTTGAAGTCGGCCACCTGCAGCGCATCCGGTCCCGCCACTATGGCGGCGACCATATGCGAGGTGGCCCATGGGTTGGTACCCATGATCATGGCCGACCATAGCAGTTCAACCACCATCAGAACCGCGCCGGCGGCAAATCCCGAAACCGCCGCGGCTGGCCAATCCGGTGCACGGTGCGCCCAGTGATGCGTATGTGTATGAAGTTCCACGATTACCTCCAGAAAATTTTGACCAAGCAGGCAATCCAGGCGTCGGCATGAAGACTCGTTCACCCAGTCAGACCCGTATCCCGTCGACCGGATTGGCATCGCTCGCCAAATCCATGCCGATGCAGTTGATTCTCTACGGGAAAACAGGAACGTTCGGTTCCTCTCCGCCAAACCGCATTTCGGGATGACGTTCGGCAAGCATGTTTTCGATCTGGCTTACGCGGCGCGCCGGTATATCGGCAATCATCAAGACCTTGCCTTGCTCCAACTCCGGATAGAAAAACTTCAAACGTGAATTCGGAAGTGCCGCCGCCATCATGCTCGCTGCCCAGCCGCCGAACAGCAGTCCGACCAGCGTGGTGCCGAGAATGGCTGCCTGCGGCAGATCGTAATAAAAAATAAGCAGCGCGCCTGCCGCTATGCCGAGAATCGCGCCGATCATCGATCCGGTCGCGAAGCCATGGACCACATCAGTCTTGAGGAGAATGTTTGCTTCTGGCATGTCGTCCGGAAGCGGCGCGCCGCTGGTCAGGAAGCGAACATGTTTTTGCTCGATCCGGTTGAGCAGCATGTCATCGAACGTGCGCCTGGCGCTGTTGATGTCCGGGAGAAAATAATACAGCCTGTGTCTCATGATCGGCTCCTGTAGTTGCCTAATCACGATCCAGTATATTCGCTCGGATCGAATATTCAATATAAAGCGCCGGGAAAAACCGGCTGCGTCATGCGAAAAGCGATTAATTCGCTACCGCGCATGATGGCGCCGGCACGCGACAGGCAGTGCATTATTCTCGATCCTGATTGGAGCTGCGGGTCTTGATCACGGTTACGCGATTGATAAAGAACTCGCCGTCAACCACCGTTCGATGCGGCACGCCGATCACGTTGAACCCCGGCCCGCCGTCGTCAAGCCATCCCTGCGCGAGCTGGTCGAAATCTTCCGGCTTCATCCGCAGCATTTGCGCCGTGATGACAAATTGCGCGCCTTCTTTTTGCTTGCTGACGAAATCTTCAATTGTCCCCATATCGTTCCTTGTTTTTAATGGCTCGGATTCGAACCATCATAGCGCGCTTCACGCTCATTCCGCTTCATATTCATTGCTTGTACCGGATGCGGTTAATCTGTTTTCTCGATGCAATACGGGCCGATTCGTGGAGCATGTGCATGGCGTCAAGGAGCAGCCATCGATGCTGATTTTTGCAGCCGGATTAAAAGGTATGCCAGAAAATTCCAGCGGGAGCTGAGCGGGCCGGTCGATTTGATATACAGGCGCACGATCAACCAGCCGTGCGATATGCAAGAGGCTGACGAAGATTCGAGTATCGGATATCGGCTTTTGCCGGACGTCGATTGCACAGTGCAACCGAAGACAAACGTCTTTCATTACCTCCCACGTAATCGACTTGCGCTCAATGGCACGCGAAGATGCGGTCACCGGTACTGCATGCTGTTTGCGCTGGCCGGACTTTCAATCCGTCGCGGTTTCAATCCGCCTCAACATTCAAGGAGCTTGCCATGTCGAAATACCAATCGTCTTCTTTCCTGCGCCGGGTGCTGCTCGCTGATGCATTCACCTGCGTTTTGACCGGGCTGCTTATGCTGTTGGGCGCGCGAATGCTGGAATCACTGCTTGGATTGCCGGCGGCATTGCTGCAAGGTGCAGGATTCGCCCTGTTACCGATCGCGGCGTTCATTGCCTATGTCGGAACGCGACCGCAATTGTCACATCGCCTGGTTTGGACGGTCATTGCCGGTAATGCGCTTTGGGTTGGCGGCAGTTTCGCGCTGCTGGTTGCCGGCTGGGTCAATCCGACCATGCCGGGACAGGCCTTCATCGTGGCCCAGGCTATCGCGGTCGCGGTGCTTGCCGAGTTTGAGTATTCCGGTTTGCGCAAGTCGACGCTGGCCGCCGCGTAAAGAACCGGCACAGGATTGAGCCCAGCCCGCATCGCCGGATCGGGCGGCAACAAAAGGCAAAGCCGCCCGAATCTCGGGCGGCCCGGTTTCAGTGGCACACCTACGTCAATGGCGACGTGGATTGTTCGGCCTGTCGTCGTAACGGTTGGGCACGCGGTCGCCATCGCGGTCGCGGTCCCAGCGGTTCGGAATCCCGTCGCGGTCACGGTCGCGGGCTGGATGCGCGCCGCGCTGCCATCCGCCGCGACGAAGCGTCCATCCATGATTCGCGTGGCGCCATTCGGGGCGCTGATAATAGTGTCCGACGCGCACTCGCTCCCAATGCCCTGCAGTCCAGACATGCCTCCTGCCATTCCAGTTCCAGTAGCCGGGCGCCCATTCATAACCGCGGCGAGCTACCGGAACCACCTCGTATCGCGCCGGCGGTGGTGGATGGCCGATGGCGATATGCACGCTTGTCCGCGCTTGCGCCTGTGCCTGTGCGGGGATAAAGGCGGCGGTGCCGAGCAGGATTGCCGCGAAGGTAACCAGGGTCCGTTTCATATTGTCTCCATGTGAAGTTGCGTACGATTCACTATATAGCGTCGCCGACAACCGACAAGAAGTGATGCATCCGGTTACAGGCGATACATTAATATGCAATACGCCAACGAAAGCATTAATTGGCGCGCAAGCAAAACTCTTGGCCGACACCGGTAACGAAAGCGGGTGCTCGGCCAGCCGGGTGGCACGCCGCTGCAAATCTTTCCGCGGTTTCCGCATGGATAGATACGGATCTCGCAAGCAGCGGATTCCGGCTTGTGCGACGATGCGCTTGTACCTCGGATCTCCACTCCATTGCCGCAGGCGCATGTTGATCGGCATTGAAAAATATTGCACCGGATAGACGCGGAATAATAAGCGGCTGAGCCACTTCTATACAGTAATCGTGAAATGCAATGCACATTCGGCGGGACCGCTGAACGCAAAGGCGGCGATTATGTTTGCAATATGGACGCGAGATAGCACCGACCCGGCAGATGAAAAAAATAGCAACGGACATTCTCAAGCTGAACAGCCTGCGCAGCCGGTTAATGCTTCTGGTTGCATTGGCCATCACGCCGTCCTTGCTGATGACTGTTTATAGCGGGTGGAAGGAACGCCAGAATGCCATTCATGCGGCGGAAGAAAATCTGCAGCGGCTCACCAGCCTCGCGGCAACCAACGAAGCGCAGTCGCTCAAAAGTGCGCGCCAGACGCTGATTGACCTGTCAGTGCTGCCTGCCTTGCTGGGCGACCCAAAAGAATGCAGCGCCTTGCTGCGAACGATACTGCGGAAAAATCCGGATTACGCCAATCTCGGCGTGATCCGGATGAACGGGGATGTAGTCTGCAACGCCGTTCCTTCTTCGAGACAGGTCAATCTGGCGGACCGCGCCCATTTCAAGCGCGCGATTGCCGAACGCCGGTTCATCGCAGGGAATTATGTATTCGGCCGCGTCATTCAAAAGCACACGATCAACCTGACTTATCCGGTCATCGATATTGACAACAAGGTGGCGGCCGTGGTTTTCATTGCACTCGACCTGGCTGAGCTGGACCGGTTTATCGGCGATATTCAGTTTCCTCCCGGCTCGATACTGGTGACATCCGATTCTGACGGGATCATAATTTCGCGCCGGCCCGACCCGGAAAAATGGTTTGGCAAAAAGGTGTCGGACGAAATACGCGATGCGATATCGCGTGGACAACGGCAGCCCATCGTACTGGAAGGGCCGGACGGTATCGATCGACTGCACGCGTTCGCGCGCGTCGGTACGCCGGAAATTTCGAATTTTACCGTCACGATCGGCATACCGATTGACGATATAGTGGGTCCAGCCAGCCGTGATCATTTCATGGCGCTCCTGATGCTTGCCGCGACCACCATCCTGGCGCTGTTCGCGACCTGGCTGGTTGGCGACATCATGATCGTGCGGCGAGTGAGGGCATTGGTCGAGACAGCAAAAAAAATATCGTCCGGCCAGCTCGATTCGCGAACCGGCATCCAATATGGCCGGGAAGAAATCAGCTACCTAGCGCGGGCTCTGGACGACATGGCGAAGTCCCTGCAATACAAACAGGCGGCGCGCGACAAGGCCGAACAGGAATTGCGCACGGCGGACCGGCGCAAGGATGAGTTCCTGGCGATGCTGGCGCATGAACTGCGCAACCCTCTCGCACCGATCAGTGCGGCCGCCCAGGTCCTGAAACTCGGCCAGGTTGATCCGGCGCAGATTCGAGCCACCAGTGACATCATTGCGCGCCAGGCGGACCATATGACGCAACTGGTGGACGATCTGCTCGATGTGTCGCGTGTCACCAGAGGCCTCGTCACGCTGGAGCGGGATGCGCTCGACATCAGGGAAATCGTTTCCGACGCGGTCGAACAGGTCGGCCCGCTGATCAGGGTCCGTCGCCACGACCTGGCGCTGCATCTGCCCCCGGAGCCGGTCGTGCTGATGGGGGACAAGAAGCGGCTGGTCCAGGTGATTGCCAACCTGCTGAACAACGCTGCCAAATACACGCCCGAAGGCGGGCATATCGAAGTGCGGGTGGAAGCGCAGCACGACCAAGTCATGATTGCGGTGAAAGACGATGGAATCGGCATGGCGCCCGAGTTGGTATCGCGCGTATTCGATCCATTTTCGCAGGCGGAACGAACCTCCGATCGCTCGCAGGGCGGCCTGGGTTTGGGGCTTGCGCTTGTCAAGAGCCTGGTGGAATTGCATGGCGGAAGCGTGCAGGCCCTGAGCCGTGCCCCAGGCGCCGGCAGTGTCTTCACCGTCCGGTTTCCACTTTCGAACAACCAGGCGTCCCCGTTCCTGCGCAATAGCGACGACCTGCCGTTGCCGTTGCCGTTGCCGGTGTCGGTGCGTGTACTGCGTGTGATGGTGGTCGACGACAATGCCGACGCGGCGCGCACGCTGGAAATGTTCGTAAAGGCGGCCGGGCATACCGTGGTGGTCGAATCCCATGCCGCTGGCGCGCTAGCGCGCGCTCGCGCGGTCGCGCCGGAAGTCTGCCTGCTCGATATCGGGTTGCCCGATATCGATGGCAACGAACTGGCACGGCGCCTTCGAAAAATGCCGGAAACCGCCAACGCGGTGCTGATTGCGATCACCGGATATGGTCAGCAGCAGGATCTGGAAAATGCGATGGCCGCCGGTTTCGATTACCACTTCGTGAAGCCGGTCGACGCGATCATGCTTGCGGGCTTGCTGGCCGAAATCGGTGCATCTTATTGATCCGGGGCGATGACGGCTCTGGTTCATCGTGCTCATTTCTCACCGTCTCCTTCCGGGAGAGAGCCGGAATCAGGGGGTACGGCTCGATACGTATTGGCGCCGGATCAATATTGGCCCGACCCGGAAGGTATTTGATCTGGCGGCTCCGGGTGGCGGCCTGCTGCCGGCTGATTTCAACGCAATTGATTTCCCTGCGTGTCAGCGCGCGATTTCCGCGCGTATCAGCCATACCCGGCTGTGCTCATGCTGCTTGAGACTGCTGTTGACGATTGCCACAGCGCCGCTGCTGCTCACCGCAAGCTTTTTCATCAGCAAGCCCTGATGACTTCCATTGGAGCCGCCTGCCGGATCGATGCTTTGCGGTACCAGCGTTGGCTGCTTGAAGCTGCGCCCTCCATCGGTCGAGATGGTCAGCCCCAAGCCGCGCGGGCCTCGGCGACGTTCATCGAACAGTTCCCACATGACGTAGAGCCGGTTGGCTGCATCGATGCTCAATGCTGGAAACGCAGCTCCCCGGTTCGATTCCGACAGCGGCGATGAAATCTCGCGCGGTACGTCGAATGTGCGCGCTCCGTCCGTGGAACGCGTGTATCGAACCTGGTACCGTGCAAACGGTCCGTCCGAACTTTCTGCAAACACGAGGTGTACGGTTCCAATCGAATCGACTGCGATCTTTGGCGCGTCCGAATAGCCATCGCTTTTTGCGACAATGATCGGTTCGCGGAAAGTGGCGCCGCCGTCCACGGACTTCGCGACATGAATATCCGCAGCCTGGTCTTCGCCGATGGTCCATGCCAGATACACGTCACGATCGTGGCCGAGTGCAAGCGATGGCGCGCGTGCCGGGTCGGCATTGCGTCCGCCGGCAACGCGCCGCGGTTGTGAAAATTTTTTTCCGCCATCGGTTGAATGGCTAAACCAGAGCGGCCCGTCGTATTCGGTCCACGCGACATAGATCGCACCATCGGCGCCCGCAGCGAGATCAAGGCTGCCGTTGTGCCAGATTTTTTGATTGATTCGCCCCTTGCCGTCACCGCCCGCCGAATTCGACAAATTGACTGGTTGCGAGAATGAGGCTCCTCCATCTTCTGATCGTGCGAACAGGATGTCGCCGCCATGCGAACCGCCGGAGAAAATGATTTCCTGCCAGAGAATAAAAATTTTCTGCGGATCGTCCGGTGCAATGCCTATGCGGGGAAGCCATGAGAAAGTGTCCGGACTGCGTGAAATATTGACCGGCGTGCCGGCCCGCTTCGCACCGTCTGCGGACAGGCGCTGAAAGAATACATCCTTTCGGGCCTGCGCTACCCAGGCGACGGCGATATTACCGCGATCATCGATCGCGACCGCCGGATCGTCGACGTAGTCGTAGCGCGATTCGTTTTGTTGCCATGGTCCGCGTTCTCCGCGGCCGCCGGCGATTTCCGTGCTGCCATGCCATGCAAGCAGTGAGGCTGAATCCGCGGGCGCGACAAATGGCGCCGATAACAGTGAAGCAAGGAAGAACAGCGAACGGAGCGGTTGCGTGCGCATGATGCGATTGGACCGCGCCGCGCGTTATCGGGTTCATTGTCGAGCCGTGGTTTCAGCCCTGGATCAGGAATGTTGATTTCGGCAACGATGTGTCGTTGCCGGCGCAAATACGCGAGCTACGCGGAAGTGGCGTAGGTAGGCGACGGCGTTCTCGGCAATAATTGAGCGATGGCATTACGCAAGCGATCTTCCATCCGCTTTTTCCTGGATTCGTTACCCGTGGTTGACAGCTCAACATCGGGGAAATAGAGACGGACTGTTTTTGTCGCGGTCGACAGATCGAGCCGATGAGCATGCTGAAGTTCGAATGCCTGACCGATATCCCAAACGCATTCGGAAATAACGACGCCGTTCTCGATGCCAATTTCCCGCGCTTTCGCTGAAATGGCTTCTGCACCGGCCAGGCGGTCGATTTTTGTGCGGACTTCCTGATTCATAATAATAATTTGGTCGCTGTGAAAGTTGCTGAAACACATTGCGCAAACATGCGTATGCGGAAATGACATGCGGGTAAAGCTGACGCTCGTCGGGCGCACAACCGGGATCGCGAAACCGGATTCATCACACGCTGGATATCCGGATGATCATTGCGATCATGCTCGGCACTGAATGCGCGCACTCTGATGCTACGCAAAGGCGGGCGAGATTGATATCCGGGACAGTTTATATTCAGATCGACATCGCGGCAAAGCCGGTTGATTTTCGATACCGCAATATTGCATTGGAAACCAGGCACCGCAGGTCCGGTACGAATGCCGTCGTTACCGGGCTTTAACTGGTTCTTGCTGGATTGGTACTAACGCCGCCGCTGTGCGCCGGTCGGTGCCGGACCGCGCTTTTCGATATGGCGGAAGGTAATGCGTCCCTTGCTCAGGTCGTAAGGCGACAGCTCAAGCGTCACCTTGTCGCCGGCGAGAATGCGAATATGGTTTTTGCGCATTTTTCCGGACGTATAAGCAATCAATTTGTGACCGTTATCGAGATCGACGCGAAAGCGCGAGTCAGGAAGCACGTCGGTTACGAGGCCGTTCATTTCAAGAAGATCTTCTTTCGACATTGGCAATTCCCATGTAAGTGCGTGCAGCCTCCGGGACCGGAAACCGAACGCTAATTGTTGAACAGCCATCGTGTCGCATGGCTGGTAAAGGAAAAACAGCGTGCAACCAGGCGGTATGAGCCTGCTTTCGCCTGTCGTGTTTAGCTAACGGACAGAATAAACGCGCTTGAAGATGCGCATCCGCGTGCACCGCACGTGGCATTGCTGCAGATGTTGAACATTGTCGGCACGCTTGAGGTATCAACACGCGTGCGACCGAGGGCTGCAAGAGATTCAGGCCTGGATGTCAACCCGGACAAAGAGGGCGACCGGCCTGTCGGACGCCGTCATTATACCGCACAGGCGCCGCACGAGCACGGTGCAAGCCTGCAACGCCTGCGACGATCGCTCGGAAGCGAGTGCTCGCATCGATGGATAGCCGGTGTCGGGTCCGGTATCAAGCCGTACGCGGCCTGACCAAAACCACCAGCGCGATGCCGCCCAATATGGCGATCGATGCGATCAGCAGGCGCAAGGTAAGCGCTTCGCCGAGAAACAGGATGCCTCCGATTGCCGTGATAACCGGCACTGAAAGTTGCACGGTCGCAGCGCTGGTTGCCGCCAGGCCGCGCAGCGCGGTGTACCAGATCGCGTAACCGATACCCGAAGTGATCGCACCGGACGCGATCGCATACCAGAGGCCGGCCTGATCGATCGACGCAAACGACAGCGTTGCGATGCTCAGCACTACCGAAAAAGGCACCGCGCGAATGAAGTTGCCGGCTGTTGCAGAGATCGGATCGCCCGCGCCTTTTCCGCGCAGCGAATAGATTCCCCATGCGACTCCGGCGCCCAGCATCAATGCCGATCCTGCCAGCGGCGGTGCGGAGACCCCCGGCAGCAACAGGCCGACCAGGCCGATCAACGCACATGCCAGGCCGGCCGTCTGCCGTTTTTGCAGCCGTTCACCGCGCCACAATCCATAGCCGATCATCGTGACCTGTACTGCGCCGAACAGTATCAGGGCACCGGTGCCGGCCGGCAGGTTGATGTAGGCGAACGAGAATCCGGCTGCATATGCAAACAGCGCAAATGCCGATCGCCAGCTTCCGGCGGCACGCTGTTCGCCGCTGCGCAGACGCACGATCAACCACAGGACGAGCGCGCCCGAAACGATGCGAATCGACGTAAAGCTGGCCGCGTCGATACCGGTATCTTTCAGTGCCAGGCGGCATAACAGGGAATTGCCCGCGAAGGCAATCATTGCAAGCAGGGTCAGGGCCAGAATTTTCGTATGTGACATTTCGCAGCCTCGCTCGATAGGGGGCAGGGTGGGTTAGCCGAAGGCAATGGATTTCCGCATTGCCGATGGATTATTCGCGTTGGTTATCGGGCAGGAGCGATTGCCGCGCATCGAGGCGGATGCGATAGGAGCGGCTCGCCATCCAGAACGCCAGTGCCGTCAACGTAAAGCCAAGCTGCCCGGCGGCCAGCAATAACACCGAACGATCGAGAAACGGCGCTATCACGCCGGCCACCACTGCGGCCAGCATGGTCATCGTAAACGATTGGCATGACGCGACGGTGCCGCGAATGCTGGGGAACAGATCCAGCACCAGCAAGGTGGCACCCGGCGCGACGAGCGACATGCCGAATGCGTAAAAGAACAGTGGCGCGACCGACCAGGGCAACGAGGGCGGCAGCAGCGCATGATAGATCACGTTGACTGACGCGGCGCCGATCAGGAAACAGAAGCCGATCATCACCTGCCGGAAAACCGAAAATTTTCCAGCCAGGCGATTGGCTGCAAGTGCACCAAGGAAAATCCCGGCAACGAAAGGAATGAACATCCAGCCGAATTGATCCGGCCCCAACCCGAGGTGCTGCGTAATGAATGCAGGAGCGGCCGACACGTACAGGAATAATCCTGCAAAGTTGAACGCCACGGTCCCGGCCTTCAGGTGAAACAGCGGCGATCGGAAAATCTGCTTGTAGCTCTGCGCCAGGAAATGCGGATTGAACGGTTGCCGGTTTTCGGCGGCAAGCGATTCCGGCAGGCGCTTCCAGCAAAGGCAGAACAGCAGTACGGTATAGGCAAACAGAAAGAGGAAGATTGCGCGCCAGTTGAGCAGCGTCACGATCCAGCCGCCGAATATCGGCGCGATGGCTGGTGCAATTGAAAAAATCATCGTGACCATCGACAGCAGCCGTGCTGCGGCGGCACCCGAATACAGATCGCGAATGATGGCCCTGCCGATCACCACGCCGGCACCGGCCGACACGCCCTGCAGCATGCGGAAAGCCCAGAGATACTCGATGCTGTGGGCTGCGGCACAGCCCAGCGTTGCGACCGCAAATACTGCGAGCGAACCCAGAATGATGTTGCGGCGGCCGAATGCATCGGACAATGCGCCATGCCACAGGATCATCACTGCGAAGGCGGCCATGTAGGCGGTCAGTGTCTGTTGCACTTCAAGCGGACTGGCCCGCAGCGTTTCCTGAATATTCGGAAAGGCCGGAAGGTAGCTGTCGATCGAGAAAGGGCCGAGCATTGCCAGGCCCGCCAGCATCAGCGCCAGGGCCGTACGGGAGGTCGGCGGAATGTTGCCGGAAACCTGAGAACTACCGATGTCATTGGACGGCATTTGAACTCATGAAAAATCAACGCTGCAACGAGGTGGGCTTGCAGCAATCAGCGATAACGAAAACAAATAATGACGATTCGAACGAATTGTTGAAGCATATAACAATTAAGTGATCGGCCGTTTGAAAAAGCCATCGTAACGGTCTGTCAACACGGTATTGACATGCTAGGATGCCCGTCAAATCCGTCGGGAACACATGATGAGCAATACCGTTGTGCATGAACATGATACGCAGTTGTCCGGGAAAAAAGCCGAGCGGAATACATTCCACCACGGCGATTTGCGGCGCGCGCTGTTAGTCAGCGCATGGGAAGTCGTCGAAGAGCGCGGCGTTGCGATGACAAGTCTGCGCGAAGTAGCGCGAAGAAACGGTGTGGCGGCATCGTCGGCACTGCATCATTTCGGCGACAAGATGACATTGCTGGCAGCAGTGGCGGAAGAAGGGTTTCGCAGGCTTACTGTCAGTGCGGCGCTTGCGGCAGAAGGCGTTGCCGATCATAAGGAACAATTGCGCCGCTTTTTTCTGGCGTACGTCCGGTTCGCTCTCGACCACCCGGGCATTTTCAAGCTTATGCACAGCTCGCTGATTACGCCGCACAGCCGGTATCCGACCTTGCTTGAGACTTCCGTCAATACGTTTCGAATCACGCAACAGGTCATGCAAACTTACCTTGAACCTTTCGGTCCGGTCGATGCGCACGGCAACGACACCTGGACGTTTTGGGCTGCAGCCAACGGCATGGCGTCGCTCCTGATTACCTTTCCCCAGGGAGAACGGCCGACGCGGTTATCGGAAGACGAAATCATCCTGAACCTGCTGGATGTCGTACTGCTCGGTCTTGTCGAAAAATGCCGGCTGCGCGCGGCGGCGGCGAACTGAAAAACGCATCCCGCGCGGTAGCGGAAATTTCAAAAAAGGGCTTGCATTGCAAGCCCTTTTTTCCAAGCGCCGCGACACCGCGCACAGCGAGAGGAGCAGGCCGGGCGCGGTACTGCGCTACACGCAGCCCATGCACAAATACTTTAGTTCCAGATATTCGTCCATACCGTACTTCGAACCTTCGCGACCCAGTCCCGATTGCTTGACGCCGCCGAACGGTGCGACTTCATTCGAGATGATGCCGGTGTTGATGCCGACCATGCCGTATTCCAGTTTTTCGGCAACGCGCCAGACCCGGCCGATGTCGCGCGAATAGAAATAGCTGGCGAGGCCGAAGTCGGTATCGTTGGCGGCTGCAATCGCTTCTTCCTCGGTCTTGAACTTGATGACCGCGGCAACCGGGCCGAAGGTTTCCTCGTGCATGATTTTCATGTCGCCGGTGATGTTCGACAACACCGTCGGTTCGTAGAAATGCCCACCCAATGCATGCTTCTTGCCGCCGCTTTCGACCTTGGCGCCTTTTGCCAATGCGTCCGCCACATGTTCTTCGACCTTGGCGATTGCCTGATCATCGATCAGCGGACCTTGCGCAACGCCTGTTTCAAATCCGTTGCCGACTTTGATCTTTGCCGCGCCGGCCGCCAGCTTTTTAACGAATGAATCGTAAATCGATTCATGTACATAAAAGCGGTTGGTGCATACGCATGTCTGTCCGGCATTGCGGTATTTTGATACCAGTGCGCCTTCGACCGCGGCATCGAGGTCGGCATCGTCGAATACGATAAAGGGTGCATGGCCGCCCAGTTCCAGTCCGAGCTTCTTGATGGTCGGCGCGCATTGCTGCATCAGGATCCGTCCGACCGGCGTCGATCCGGTAAATGACAGATGGCGCACGATCGGGCTGGTGCACAGCACTTTGCCGACTTCGATCGACTGGTCCGCGTCGGCGGTGACGATATTGATCACGCCCGGCGGCAGGCCGGCACGCTGTGCCAGTTCGGCCATCGCAAGTGCCGACAGCGGCGTCTGCTCCGCGGGCTTGATGACGATGGTGCAGCCTGCTGCCACTGCCGGTGCAACCTTGCGGGTGATCATTGCGATCGGGAAGTTCCATGGCGTGATCGATGCGCATACGCCGATCGGCTGCTTGAGTATCACCATGCGCTTGTCGGACCAGGTTGACGACATTACATCGCCGTTGACACGCTTGGCTTCTTCGGCAAACCATTCGATGAAGCTTGCGCCGTACATCACTTCACCTTTGGCTTCGGCCAGCGGCTTGCCCTGTTCCGCAGTCATCAGCGCAGCCAGGTCGTCGGCATTGGCCTGTATCAAGTCAAACCATTTGCGCATGATGCCGGCGCGTTCCTTGCCGGTCTTGGCGGACCATGCCGGAAAAGCGGCATTCGCGGCATCGATAGCGGTCCGGGTTTCGGCGGCACCCATGTTCGGTACCGAGCCGATCGTGACACCGTCGGCAGGATTGGTCACGTCGAAGGTCTTTGCGGCATCAACCCATTCACCGTTGATATAGGCCTGCTTGCGCAGAAGCGCGGCGTCGTTGAGCTTGGGAAGTCCTTTGACTGCTTGCAACATGATTTGTCTCCTGCCGTATGTGCGAAAAAAACAAGGATATCGCAAACGGCAGTGACTTGCTGCATGCTATTGATGATTCTTCATCACGTGGCGCACGAAGTCCGCCAGGCGCTGGCCGGGCAGGTCGGGATAGCTATCGGTCGTGATCAGCGTTTTGACGCGATCGAGACGAAACGACCGGAAACCGGAGCGCATTTCGCACCATGCCGCGAGCAGCCACACCCCACCCCAGAAATATAGCGCCAGCGGCCAGACACTGCGTTGCGTTTGCTGTTCCTGGGCATCGATATAATCGACCTTCAGCTTGCAACGGTGGCCGATGGCCTGGCGAACTTGTTCCAGCCTTTCCCCGTGCGCCGGATCAATATGGAAATTCGGCGCAAACAATGGCGTCGCCTCGACAAAGTCGCGCTTGTCTTTCGGTAATGCCAGGGTGATCTTTGCCAGCGCGGCAGCGCTGGATGCGGCAAGCTGCGGGCCGCCCCATGCCTGCACCATGCGCATGCCGATGACCAGTGCATCGATTTCATCTGGAGAAAACATCAGTGGTTGCAAGTCGAATCCCGCTTTGATCCGGTAACCGACACCGGCTTCACCTTCGACCGGCACGCCCGACAGCGACAGGTCGCGGATGTCGCGATAAATGGTTCGTTCGGATACCGATAACCATTCGGCCAGCTGCCTGGCTGTGGTCAGCCTGCGGCCGCGCAGATACTGAGCGATCTGAAACAGGCGATCGGCGCGGCGCATCAGCGAAAGGTTCTCATGGAACTACTCCGCGCGATTCCAGTTCGGTGAGCAAGTGCAGCCGGTCGTCGCGCGCGGCCTGCTTCCAGTCACGGTCGGTCAGCGCGCTCTCGATTGCCCATAGCATGTTCAGACTGGCTGGTTGGCCGGTCTGCCTGAGCTGTATGAACGCATCCATTGCGCCGCATGACGCCAGTTCTGCATGGGTATGGATACCGATCTCGGCCAGCATCGCGACGGATCGCGGACCAAAATTGCGCAGATCGGATAAGTGCCGTGTATTGATGTCTTGTCTCCTCATGATTTGATTGTGGCAAGTATGGAAGCGACCGTCCAGTATCGGTCTTTGGCAACGGAATAATGGCACTACAGCGGATTCATAGACCACGAATCAGTGCGGTTGCGATCGCAGTCGCAACTATGCGGCCGTCCTGATGCAGTTCTCCCGACAGAAAGCAGACCGAGCCCCCGCGCCGTACCACTCGACCCGTGCCATGAAGTTTTCCCGGAACCGCCGGATTCAGGAACTGCACATGCAGATCGAGGGTCGGCGCAAACTCGCCGGCTTTCAGCGTGGCCGCGAGTGCTGGGCCCATCGTATCATCCAGCATTGCCGCCAGAAATCCGCCCTGTATCTTGCCGGCTGGGTTGATGAACTCTTCTTTTCCTTCGAAATCGATTTCGATGCAACCGATGCCGGAATCGACGGACAGGATATTGGCGCCCAAGGCCATTGCACTTTTCGGCTGCGGCAATTTTCCTTCCTGGATTTTCCAGAAAAATGCGTTCCGGTCCATAGTCTGTCCTTTCGATAAAATCAGGCAGCTGCCTTTTCCGGCCACTGATGCAGCGCCAGTCGATTTCCTTCGGTGTCGATGAAATGGCTGATGAAACCAAGGTTGTCCGGCAACTGCATTTTTTCCATCACGATCTTTCCGCCGGCGGGTTCGATGCGGGCCAGGACTTGGTCGATCGATGGCGTCGCGTCCAGATAAATTACCGGTCCTTCGGAACTTGGCTGGTAATGTTCACTCTGCAACACGCAGCCGCAGGCGTCGTCGGTTGCGGTCATGAATATTCCCATTTTGATCGGGCCGGACTGGTCAATCGTCAGCCTGGTGTCGAACAATGTTTCATAAAAACTTGTCGCACGCGCGAAGTCGTTGGAAGGGATTTCGAACCAGTTGATTTTTGTGTGCATGAGAGTCTCCTTGAAATGCCAAATGGCATGGAGACATCATGCATGCAGGCTCCTGACAGCGTTGTGTCAGGGGCTTTCAGCATCAGAGGTTTTTCGGCTTGGCTTGTTCGCGGCGGTTGAAGCCCGCAACCATGTCGAAACGGAACAACCTGCATTCCAGCGCACCATTGAAGAACGGGGTCTTGCGCGCTTCCTTCAGGCGCAGCAGTTTAGGCAACCCGAGGTCTGCGGAGAACAGAAATACCTGCCAGCCGGCGAAGCGCTGTTTCAAAGTAGTGCCGAACGCGCTGAAAAAAGAAGCTGCCATTTCGTCGGTTTCAATCGTGCTGTCGCCGCGCACGCCGATCCGCTCGCCATACGGCGGATTGGTGACGATGATCCCTGGTATGTCGGTCGGCGGCTTGACTTCCTGCGCTTCGATTTGCTTCAACGGAATGTCGAAACGAATGCCTGCCTTGTTCAGATTGTTCCGGGTCATCACGATCATGTCGCCCGAGATATCGCTGCCGAAAATCGTCGGCGACTTCGGCAATGGACTTGGTTTGACGCTGGCTTTGATTGCCTGCCATTCATCGGGACTGAATCCGTTGAATTTTTCGAACGAGAACTCACGGTGCGCGCCCGGCGGGATACCGGCCAGCATTTGTGCTGCTTCGGCAAGGATCGTTCCGGACCCGCACATCGGATCGAACAGCACCATGCCGGGCTTCCAGCCGGCTACGCGCAGCAATCCCGCCGCCAGGTTTTCACGCAATGGTGCGTCGCCCGTGTCCAGTCGCCAGCCGCGCTTGAACAGTGCTTCGCCGGAGGTGTCGAGATAAAGCGTGAAGTTGCGTGCATCCAGGAAGCCGACGATGCGCATGTCCGGCGTCCGGGTGTCGACCGATGGCCGTTCGGAACAGATATCGCGGAAGCGGTCGCAGATTGCATCCTTGATTTTCAGCGTGGTGAATTCCAGGCTGCGCAGCGGCGACTTGATCGCGGTGACATCGATGCGGATCGTATGCTGCACGCCGAACCAGTCTTCCCAAGGCTGTGCCAGGGCAAGATCGTAAATATCGTTTTCATTCGCGTAGCTGGCATGCGCCATGCGCATCAGCACGCGCGATGCGATGCGCGAATGCAGATTGATGCGATAGGCATCAGCCAGCGAACCGGAACAGTGCACGCCGCCCGGCACTTGATTGTGTACCTTGAGCGTTGAGTGTTGCTGCGCAATCTCGCCGAGTTCTTCGGCCAGTGCGGCCTCCAGTCCGCGCGGGCAGGGGCAAAAATAGGAATGTGAAGAATGCGACATGGAGAACCCTTTATCCATTAAATAATCGCTCCGGTCAGTACCGGAACGGCAAACAACTATTTGGCGAATGCCCGCTCGACAAAATCAAGCCGGTCCTGTCCCCAATACCCCTGGCCATCGACGACATACCATGGCGCGCCAAATACATTTGCGGCGATCGCATCGTCGGTAAACCGATCGTACTCGGCCTGGATGCTGGCAGTTTCGGCGGCTTTCAGCAGCTCCTTGCCGTCATGGCCACATGCGCCGGCAATTGCAATCAGCGTATCGGCGTCGGCAATGTTTTTATCTTCCGCCCAGACCGCACGCGTCACTGCACCGGTCAGTGCCATCGCACCGTCAGTGCCATGCGCCAGTTTGGCGGCCACGATCAGTTTTGCGGCAAGGTCGCCGGATACCGGAAAAAATTTTGGGTTCAGATTCAATGGGAGACCAAGGTGCTCGCTCCAGCGCTGCAGCTCCAACAGCCGATAGGCCTGCCGCTGTGGCGGGCGCTTGGCCAGCGGCACGCCGCCGGACAGGCTGAATATCCTGCCCAGGTCACAGGGTTTTATTTCTACCTGAACGCCGTATTGTTTTGCCAGCGCGGCAAAACGTGCATGCCCCAGATAGACGAACGGCGATTGAGGAGCAATATAGTACTCACATGTTTTTGCCATGAAAAACTCCGCAAGGCTGGGGTTAGAATGGTTTGACTACGACCAGGATCACGATTGCGAGCAAAATAATCACCGGCACTTCGTTGAACCAGCGGTACCAGGTATGACTGCGGCTATTGCGCCCGGTTTCAAATTTTTTCAGCAACGATCCGCAGGCGTGGTGATATCCGATCAGCAGTATGACCAGTGCGAGCTTTGCGTGCAGCCACGCGTTTCCGGGTCCCTTGCCGATGCCGTAGCCGAGCCACAGCCAAACACCGAATACCAGGGCGGGAATGGCCAGCATGGTCATGAAACGATACAGCTTGCGGGCCATCAGGCGCAGGCGTTCGCTCGCAGCGGTCTCTTGTTCCATCGCGAGATTCACCAGGATGCGCGGCAGATAAAACAGGCCGGCGAACCAGGACACGACAAATACGATGTGCAGCGCTTTAATCCAGAGCATTATTCAACCGGTCTTTTCTGAGGTCTTCCTTTCCCTTCGAGGGAAAGGCCGGGATGGGAATGGGCCAGTGTTGAGCCACAGAATCCGTTTCCTCCCTGATCCTCCCGTTGAAAGGGAGGGATAAATGATTATTCGCGTACCTCTCCATTCCCGAACACCACGTATTTCAGCGATGTCAGGCCTTCCAGGCCAACCGGTCCGCGCGCATGCAGTTTGTCGTTCGAAATGCCGATCTCGGCGCCGAGGCCGTATTCGAATCCGTCAGCAAAGCGGGTCGATGCATTGACCATCACCGATGCCGAATCGACTTCGCGCAGGAAGCGCATCGCGCGCGTGTAATCTTCGGTGACGATCGCATCGGTATGCTGCGACGAATACCGGTTGATATGATCGATCGCTTCATCGATATCGGCGACGATTTTGACGGAAAGTATTCCGGCAAGATATTCGGTACGCCAGTCTTCTTCCGACGCCATTGCCAGATACGGGTAGCCGGTCAATAGTACGTGCGCCTCGTTGTCGGCACGCAGCTCGACATCCCTGGTGCCATACAGGCTGGCCAGTTCCGGCAGGATTTTCGGTGCGATTGCGCGCGCCACGAGCAGGGTCTCCATCGTGTTGCAGGTACCGTAGCGCTGGCACTTGGCGTTGAATGCGATCTTCAATGCCTTCTCGATGTCGGCCTTGTCGTCGATATACACATGGCAAATGCCGTCCAGGTGCTTGATCATCGGCACTTTCGATTCGCGCATCAACCGTTCGATCAGTCCTTTGCCGCCACGTGGAACGATCACGTCCACGTATTGCGGCATCGTGATCAGTTCGCCGACTGCGGCGCGGTCGGTGGTTTCGACAATCTGCACCGCATCGGCAGGCAGGCCGGCGCCAGCGAGTCCTTCCTTGACCAGTTTCGCCAGCGCCTGGTTGCAATGAATCGCCTCCGATCCGCCGCGCAGAATGGTTGCGTTACCGCTCTTGATGCACAGGCCGGCCGCATCGACGGTCACGTTCGGACGTGCTTCGTAAATGATGCCGATTACGCCCAGCGGTACCCGCATCTGTCCGACCTGGATGCCGGTTGGACGGTACTTCATGTTCGATATTTCACCGATTGGATCGGCCAGTGCGACGATCTGCTCCAGGCCTTCTGCCATCGTGTCGATCGCCTTGTCGGATAGCGTCAGCCGATCCAGCATCGCGGGCGCCAGGCCATTGGCGCCGGCAGCATCAAGGTCTTTTTTATTGGCAGCGCGCAGCAAGTCGGCGTCGCGGCGAATCGCGACGGCAATCAGCGACAGCGCCCGATTTTTCGCGGCGGTATCGGCCTTGGCCATCGCACGCGACGCCTTGCGAGCGCGCTGACCGACGTCATTCATGTAATGCTTGATATCCATATTCGATAATAGTGCTTAAAAATTCATGCAGAAATGAGACGAAGAAAAAGCGTAGGGTGGATGAGTGCAGCGCTATCCGCCCGATGCATAACCACAAGCACGCAGTTTGTCCGCAAACACGCAAACGGCGGAAGGCGCTGCGCTTTTCCGCCTTGCACTGCTACCGCCCGTGCGCGACCTTCAATCCGAGCTCGCGCAATGCATCCCATGCATCGCCGGAAAAAGCTTTCGCCCGTAAACCTTTGATCATCTTATCGATTTGCGCGGCTTCCTGCAGCGCGCGCTCCAGCGTCGCCAGGCTGAGCCGCCGCAATGCCGGTTCCATCAGGCGCTCGCGCGGCCCCCATATTCGATATTCCTTCAACAGCGATCCAAGCGCCTTGCCTTGTGCTACGCCGGCTTTCAACTTCAGCAGCATGCGTACTTCTTCGGCAACTGCCCAGAGCACCAACGGCAGCGCCTCGCCTTCACCTTTTAATCCTTCCACCATGCGTACGAGCCGTTCCGCATCGCCCGACAGCATTGCCTCGTTCAATTTGAATACATCGTATCGCGCGACGTTCAATACCGCATCCTGTATTTGCTCGAATGTCAGTTTGCCTTCCGGATAGAGTAGCGAGAGTTTTTGAATTTCCTGGTGCGCCGCAAGCAAATTGCCTTCGACCCGGTCTGCGATGAACCCGATACTCTGCTTGTCCGCGTTCTGGCGCTGCAAGGCAAGCCGGGCGCCGATCCAGGCCGGCAGCTGCGCTCTTTCGACCAATGGAATATCGATGAACGCACCGGCCTGCTGCAACGCGCTTACCCACGCAGCTTTCTGCGTGGCCCAGTCCAGTTTCGGCAATGTGATCAGCGTGACGTTGTCGGGGCTTAACGTCGCTGCATACTGTTGCAGCGCCTGCCCGCCATCCTTTCCGGGCTTGCCGGTCGGGATGCGAAGTTCGATCAGTTTTTTGTCGCCGAACAGCGACTGGGATTGGTTTGCCGCCAGCAATTCGCCCCATTTGAAACCGCGCTCGATCGTCATTACTTCGCGTTCCGAGAAACCTTGCGCCCGTGCAGCATGGCGAATCTTGTCACCGGCTTCCAGCGCCAGCAAATGTTCGTCGCTGGTTATTACGTATAACGGTGCAAGCGACTTGGCCAGATGTGCGTCGAGCGCGTCGATCCGCAGTTGCATGATGATCTATCGCGCAGTCGGTACGGCGGGAGCGGGTGAGGGTGCAGGCGCATCGGATTTACCTGGTGCAGGCATCGTCGGCGCCAGAGCGGCGATCCGTCGCAGAATCTGCCGCACGGCATCGCTTTGCATGTCGCGATACAACGTAGCTTCTTCCTTTTCCTTTGCCAGCACTTCCGACTCGTTGAAGCTGAGGATTCGCTTCAGCGCCACGGTGGTCGGCGGAAGAAGCTCGGCGCCCTTGCCGTTTAAAACCCGGAACACGACATTGTAATAAAGCGCATATTCGCGAACGCGCCCCTGGCTGTTCAACGAAAGAATTTCCTTATTCCGTGTTTCGGACAGTACTTCGACCACCCCGTCCGCCACCTTTGCGTTGGCGGCGATCCGGGTCGTGCCGCCGCCGCTGATATTGCGCCGCAGTTCCGTACCCAGCGAAGAGGTTTCAGGCAGTGCGACATACATGGTCTTGAATGGCAGAACGGCATCGATACCGGATCCGCGCAGCTTGAAGCCGCAGCCGGCAAACGCCAGTGTAGCAGCGACGGTCAGCACACAGAAAATACGGCGCTTGGCGAACATTTCAAATTCCATTTCTGATTAGACGACAATGTTGAGCAGCTTGCCGGGCACGATGATGATTTTTTTCGGTGCGCCGGTGACGAACTTTTGTACATTTTCATTCGCCAGCGCAGCGGCTTCGATGGTTGCCTTGTCGGCGTCCTTCGCAACCGTAATGCTGCCGCGCAGCTTGCCGTTGACCTGGATCATCAGGTCGATTTCAGCCTGCTCCAGTGCGGCCGGATCGACTTGCGGCCACGGTGCATCCAGAATGTCGCCATGCATTTTCGCGAAACCGAGCTCCTGCCACAGCACATGCGTGATATGCGGTGCGACCGGATACAGCACGCGTATGAAAATCGATAGCCCTTCACTGATCACCGCATTCGATGCGGCTGAATCGTCGAGCTTTGCGCCATCAAGGGTATTCAGCATTTTCATGCCGGCGGAGACCACCGTGTTGTACTGGATGCGCTTGAAGTCGTGGTCGGCTTGCTGGAGAATCTTGTGCAACTCCCGGCGCAACACCTTGTGCGTTTCCGGCAGGGCGGCGACGTTCAACGGTGTGGCAGCCGCGATACGCGGTGCCTGAGCGCAGGCGTAGGTCCACACCCGCCTCAGGAACCGGTTCGCGCCCTCGACACCGGTACCCGACCATTCCAGGGTTTGTTCCGGTGGCGATGCAAACATCGTAAACAGGCGTGCGGTATCCGCGCCATACTGATCGATCTGTGCCTGCGGGTCGATGCCGTTGTTCTTCGACTTCGACATTTTTTCCGTGCCGCCGATTTCCACTGCGATACCGTCAGACTTCAGTCTCGCAGCAACCGGACGGCCCTTGTCGTCCAGGTCCAGTTCGACATCTTCCGGGTTGTACCAGGTCTTCTTGCCGCTGTCGTCTTCGCGATAATAGGTCTCGTTCAGCACCATGCCTTGCGTGAGCAGATTGGTGAACGGCTCGTCGAACTTGACCAGCCCGAAATCGCGCATCACCTTGGTCCAGAAGCGCGCATACAGCAGGTGCAGCACTGCATGCTCGATGCCGCCGATATACTGGTCCATCGGCATCCAGTAATCGTTGCGTGCGTCGACCATCGAATCCGCATTTTCCAGACCCTTGCCGGGCGAACAGTAACGCATGTAATACCACGATGAATCGACGAAGGTATCCATCGTATCGGTTTCGCGCCTTGCCGGCTTGCCGCATTGCGGGCAGTCCACGTGCAGGAACTTTTCATGCTTGTTCAGAGGGTTGCCGCTGCCGTCCGGCACGCAGTCTTCCGGCAATACCACCGGCAGAT
>JAKFFO010000052.1:0-5986 GCA_036675035.1 Oxalobacteraceae bacterium | reverse complement strand
TCAAGCCCAAGGCACGGGTTTACTGGTATCTCCAGAAATAAGAGAGGAAATGACAATGCGTTTCAGTCAGTCCGTATCCAGACCCGATGTCATGCCGACAGCAGTTTCGCGCGGCTTTACGCTGATCGAACTGATGGTCACGATCGCCGTGCTGGCGATACTGCTGGGAGTCGCGGTGCCCTCCTTCAACGGTCTCGCGCTCAGCACCAAGCTGGGCTCGTATGCAAACAGCTTTGTCGCCAGTGCAACGATGGCACGCAGCGAAGCGATCAAGCGAAATGCCGTCGTCACGATGTGCGTATCTGCCGATGGCGCGAGCTGCGCGACAACCGGTGGATGGGAACAAGGATGGATGGTCGCTTGCAAGACCACCAGCCCGAGCACCATCTGCGATGGAGTTGGCCCGAACTGGATCGTGTTTCAGCGCCAGCAGCCGGCGGCGTCCGGCTTCAAGCTCACTGAAACATCGTCACCGACCCAGCGATCCCTGAGCTTCATGCCGACCGGCGTAGGCGCAACGCAGGCGACACTGAAGATCTGCCGCGCGACGCCGACTATCGCCAACCAGCAGCGTGAAGTAACGCTGAGTGCAACCGGCCGCGCTTCGGCGAAGAAGATAACTTCCACAACCTGTTCCTGAACATGATTTTTGTACGCCAGAGCCGCGGTTACTCCGAGGCGACTCCGGCGTACTCCCTCTGAATACGTTGAACCTGTGGAATCATCAGCTCCTCTGACGGACAAACAGAAACAAGCGTATCCCTCCAACGAAGTGCAGTAACCGACATGAGCACCCAACGGATCAGGTTTTTGCTATGCACGATTTGTCTGCATGCAGCACTGCTATGGCTGGTCTGGCAATCACCGCCTTTCGAACATGGCAGGTCGCAGAGCCCCATGGGCTTTGAGGTCTCGCTTCCCGCAGTGACAGCCGCTCTTCTGCAGATTGACAATGCCGAGCCGGCGGCTTCGGTTCCGAACGCAAACGAAACAACATTGCCATCTGCAAAAGCCGCCTCTGTTACCCATTCTGCATTGCCGGACAGCACTACCGACATCAGCGTCCCTGTGGAATCAATATCAGAGGCGGCAGCCACGCCTGATTTCCTTCCACCCGGCCGCCTGACGCGCTTGCCCACGCCACTCGGTGAAATCGACCTGGATGTGCCGGCGCTCAACCAATTTTCATTTACCGGTGCCCTGGAATTCTCGATCCTGATCGACGAAAACGGCGTTGTTGTCGATGTCCTCTCTCTTGCAGAAACGGAAAGCGAAGTGATTTTTTCCGATCGCGTCGCCGAGCGCTTCAAGCATGCTCGTTTTAGTCCGGGAGAAATCGACGGAAGAGCGGTGAAATCGCAGGTGCGAATAATGGTAGTCAGCGAGGACCTGTCCGCAAGCGGAAATTAGCTTTCCCCAACGAATGATGTCTGCAAAAACAGTCGCATAGCAAATTCATCCGGGCATTCGGCTAAACGAGATACGCGGCACCATCCTGACGGTGAATTAAAGTCATTGCCCTGGGCACGAGTTACACTAGCGCTGTCGACCCTCAACTACCGTAAATAAACATCATGCAACTCGACCAACCCTTGTCCGACAAAGAATTCAACGAGCTGGACAAGTTCCTGCTGTCCGACCGCTGCGGCGATGATGGCATGACGATGGACTCACTGCACGGCTACCTGACCGCACTTGTGATCGGCCCGGACACGATTCCACTGTCCGAGTGGCTGCCACGCATATGGGGTGCCTCTCCTGACGATGCACCGAAATTCAAAACCGATAAGGAATTCGAGCGGATTGTCGGCCTGATCGCGCGCTTCATGAACGAAATCGCGATCACGTTCGAAGCGGCGCCGAAGGAGTTCGAACCGCTGTTCTGCGAGTATGAATGGGAAGGCCGCCCGATACTGGACGGCGAAGCTTGGGCGTGGGGCTTCTGGGAAGGGATGAATCTGCGTGCCGCTGCATGGGAGCCGATCTGGAACTCCGAGATCGCACCGCTGCTACGGCCGATTTACCTGCTTGGCGCTGAAGAGATCGAAGAAGAAGAATTGGCGCTGGTCGACGATCCCGTCAAATGCCACAAGCTGACCGTGCAAATCGAAGCGGCGATTCCGGAAATCCACCGCTTCTGGCTGCCCCATCGAAAATCATCGGTCGCAACGATTCAGCGCGAAACGCCTAAAGTCGGCCGTAACGATCTTTGCTCATGCGGCAGCGGAAAGAAATTCAAGAAATGCTGCGGTGCCGACCCGCTTCTGCACTGATGTGCAAAAATTCATACCCGCTCAATCACCATGGCTATTCCCTGCCCTACACCGATGCACATCGTGCATAACGCATAGCGGCCTTTTGTCCGGTGCAGCTGATTGATCGCCGTCGTCACCAGGCGCGCGCCGGAAGCGCCGAGCGGGTGGCCGAGCGCGATTGCGCCGCCGTTCGGATTGACGCGCGGATCGTCATCCTGCAATCCCCAGTCGCGCAATACTGCGATGCTTTGCGCGGCAAATGCTTCATTGAGTTCAATGACGTCCATCTGCTCCATCGTCAGACCTGTCTGTACCAGCACCTTGCGCGCCGCCGGGCCGGGCCCGATTCCCATGATCCGCGGCGGAACGCCGGCGGTCGCCATGCCGAGCACCCGCGCTTTCGGCTTCAGGGTGTACTTGTGCGCAGATTTCTCGCATGCCAGCAATAACGCGCAAGCACCATCGTTGATGCCGGACGAGTTACCGGCCGTGACCGTGCCATCTGCGGCGACGATCGGCGCCAGCCTGGCGAGCGCATCGAGCGATGTATTGCGCGGGTGCTCGTCCTGAGTCACGATCAGCGGCTCGCTCTTTTTCTGCGCGATCGCGACCGGCGTGATCTCCGCATCGAAGAATCCACATTTTTGCGCTGCAATCGCCCTGGTTTGCGATGCCAATGCGAACCGGTCCTGCGACTGGCGATCGATCTCGAAATCGCGCGCGACATTCTCGGCGGTCTCGGGCATCGAATCGATGCCGTACTGCGCCTGCATCAATCTGTTGACGAAGCGCCAGCCTATCGTGGTATCGATCATTTCCATGTTCCGCGCAAACGCCGTTTCCGCCTTGCCGACCACGTACGGAGCGCGACTCATGGATTCGATGCCGCCGGCAATCATCATCGCCGCTTCACCCGACTTGATCGCTCTCACCGCGCTGCCGATTGCATCCAACCCCGACCCGCATAGCCGGTTGATGGTCGCGCCTGGTACACCCACCGGCAAACCCGCAAGCAAGGCCGCCATGCGTGCGACATTACGATTGTCCTCACCGGCCTGATTGGCGCAGCCAAACAGAACATCGGAGATCTGTTCCCAATCGACATTTGGATTACGTACCATCAGCGCGGTCAACGGCACTGCGGCCAGGTCATCCGTGCGAATCGAAGACAGCATGCCGCCATAGCGGCCGAAAGGCGTGCGAATCGCATCGCAAATATATGCAGAAGTGATCATGATTCTTTCCGAACAGGTTGTAGTGGCATCATAAATCCCTTTATTCCTTGTTCATCAAAACCCGTTTCATGCAAATGCGCTCACCGAATCCGGCAACCGTGCTTCTGAAGCGTCAAGGCTTGATGAAGTGTTCGCGGTAATACCGCAGTTCCTCGATCGATTCGAGAATGTCGGCAAGCGCAGTGTGCTTCTGATGCTTCTTGAACCCATTGACCAGTTCTGGTTTCCAGCGGCGGCAAAGCTCTTTTAGCGTGGACACGTCCAGATTGCGATAATGAAAAAACGCTTCCAGTTTAGGCATGCCTCTCACCATGAAGCGGCGGTCCTGGCAAATCGTGTTGCCGCACATCGGCGATTTTCCGTTCGGCACATACTGCTTCAGAAAATCGATTAATGCCGCTTCGGCATCCGCTTCCGATATCGTCGACGCCTTGACCCGCTCAATCAGACCGGACCGGCCATGTGTTCCCTTGTTCCAGGAATCCATGCCGTCTAGCACCTCGTCGGCTTGATGGATTGCAAACACAGGACCCTCGCCTAAAATGTTCAGGTTGGAATCCGTTACCACGACCGCAATCTCTATGATCCGGTCGGTATCCGGATCCAGGCCCGTCATTTCCATATCGACCCATACCAGGTTGAATTCGTTCGGACGTTCGACCTGGATCGGTGTTGCATTTACTTCGGTAGCTTGTGACATAATCGTTTCCCTTGGGCCTGTTGTGCCGCCATTTTCTCATAGGCAAAGAATGTATTCGTACGCGTTTTCAGTTTTGTTCGTCGGTGTTCTGGCCGTCAGCGTCATGGTTCAGTTCTGGCTCGCATCGCGACACATCCGTCATGTGATCAGCCACCGCAACGCGGTGCCGATTCAATTTACTGAAAAAATTCCGCTCGCCGCACATCAAAAGGCGGCCGACTACACAGTTGCAAAAACAAAATTCGGATTGGTCACCCTTCTGGTCAATACCGCGGTATTGATCGGATTTACCTTACTGGGCGGGTTACAGTGGCTGTCCGTTACGATACTCAATCTTACCGGTCCCGGCATGACCTATCAAATCGGGTTGCTGGTCGCGTTTGCAGCAATTTCCGGAATCATCGGCCTGCCGTTCGATTATTACAAGCAGTTCGTGCTTGAAGCAAAGTTCGGATTCAACAAGATGACGCTGGGCCTGTTCATTGCCGATCTGGTGAAAGGCACGCTGCTCGGTGCCGCGATCGGATTGCCGCTGATCTGGGTGATATTGACGCTGATGGAAAAATCCGGCGACCTGTGGTGGCTGTATGCGTGGATCGTCTGGAGCGGATTCCAATTGCTGATGCTGGTGCTGTATCCGACGGTGATCGCCCCGCTGTTCAACAAGTTCACGCCGCTGGCCGACGAGAGTTTGCGTGCCCGCATCGAGAATCTGATGAAGCGCGTCGGATTCGCGTCCAAAGGCCTGTTCGTGATGGATGGATCGAAACGCAGCGCACACGGCAATGCTTATTTCTCAGGGTTTGGCGCAGCCAAGCGAATCGTATTTTTCGATACCTTGCTGTCGCGGCTCGCGCCCGAGGAGATCGAGGCGGTGCTGGCGCATGAACTAGGCCATTTCAAACTGAAACACATCGTCAAGCGGATCGCGGTGATGTTCGCCATCTCGCTTGGATTTCTGGCGCTGCTGGGTTATCTTAAAAATCAGATCTGGTTCTACACCGGACTTGGCGTCGATCCGATGATAGGTGCCAGCAACGACGCGATGGCCTTGATTCTATTCATGCTGGCATTGCCGGTATTTACCTTCCTGCTGTCACCGCTGACATCGATCAGCTCACGCAAGCACGAATTCGAGGCAGACGCATTTGCCGCAAAACACAGCAACGCGCAGGATCTGGTATCGGCGTTGGTAAAGCTGTACGAGGACAATGCGTCGACGCTGACACCCGACCCGCTGCATTCCGCATTCTACGATTCGCATCCGCCGGCAACAGTGCGGATCAACAAGCTCATCGCCCACTGAGCGGCAACCTGACAAGCGAGACCATCATGGTAACCACTTCCGAATTACTGCAGAAAAAATCCCGGCATCAGGACACTGGCCTGGACGACGCAAAAATCAATGAACACCTGAAGGCGCTCGATGGATGGGCTCTGCAGGAAGGCAGGATTGTCAAAACATTCGGTTTCAAGAACTATTACCGCACGCTGGCATTCGTCAATGCGATCGCCTATGTGATCCATGCGGAAGACCATCATCCCGAGCTGGTGGTCGGCTATAACCGCTGCACCGTCAAGTTCGATACCCATTCAGTGAACGGCGGGCGCGGCGGAATTTCCGAAAACGACTTCATCTGTGCCGCGAAGGTCGATGCGGTCTTTCAGCAAGCCGCCGCCTGACGCATGAGCAAGATTACCGGCACGATCATCGCAGCACACGGACGCCATTATGTCGCGCAGACCGACACCATCAAACTGCAGTGCGTCACGCGAGGGAAAAAAAGCGATGTCGC
>JAKFFO010000123.1:0-29997 GCA_036675035.1 Oxalobacteraceae bacterium | reverse complement strand
GTTAAAGCGATTGACGCAAGGATCGTTCGCTTCGAGCTGACCTTTCCAGATCGACCAGACCAGTTGCGCTTCATCGGACAGAACGTCGCGTGCAGTCGGCGACCAGTGCGCCAGTGCAGTTTGCCAGCGCTGGTCGATGTCGCTCGCTTCGGCCCGAACCGTCGGCAGAAGGCACGAAGTCAGTTCATCGGACAGCGTCAGCAGCGTTTTTGCGAGGGGAAGCAAGTCGGTATTGCGGCGCGCGGAAAATATTTTCTTCAGCCATGCGTGCTGACGCAATTCTCCGTACAGCGACATCAGGCGCTCGCTCGCGGCGGCCGGTCGCATCGCATCCGGATCGGGCGGCAGCATCGCCAGCCATGCCTGTAATGTAATGATGCGAGGCGGAATGAACGCTCCCTGCAGTTGCGCCGTCAGCGCCGCCCTAAGCGATTGCACATGAACGAAGGTCGGAACGACGACGCGCAATGCCGAAAAATCCCTTGATCCAGCATTATCGTTTCCACCCAACAGCTGCTGGTCCAGCAATGCATGCACGACCCGTGGCCAGAACGCGGCGGAAGGCGGAATCAACAAAGGGCTATGGAGCATGAAGCCTCGGCATCGGCATGAAGGAAAGGGACATGTTCTCTATCAATCCCGTTGTCCGGCATTTTATGCCACGAAGCAAACAATTTAATTCGTCCGGCTACACTTTTTGTGAAAATCGGTTATGATTTATCCAATCCCCGCCGCATTGCCTCTTGCCGCAACCTTCAAAACCTTGAATTCACGTACCGAATCTCCATCTGCGTATTGCAGGTCTGGAAATGTTGAGTACCAATCCGGGCTGGAATCGCGGATTGGAATCGAAGTCGTACTGGCGCAAATTGACCCCTTTTTTCCCTCACCACGAGGAAGCTATGAGCGAAAACATCAAATACATCACCGACACATCCTTTGAAGCCGATGTCCTGAAGTCCGACAAGCCGGTACTGGTCGACTTTTGGGCTGAATGGTGCGGCCCCTGCAAAATGATCGCACCGATTCTTGAAGAGATTGCCAAGGAATACGACGGCAAGATCCAGATCGCGAAAATGGATGTCGATGCCAACCAGGCAGTACCAGCCAAGTTCGGCATCCGTGGCATTCCAACGCTGATCCTGTTCAAAGGCGGCGTCGCCGCAGCCCAGAAAGTGGGCGCGATGGGAAAAGGGCAACTGACTTCTTTTATCGATAGCAATATTTAATTTTATGGCGGCGGTGCGCTCGCACTGCCGCCTTTCCGGTTAATTCCTTCACCTCGCAGTTCCCTCCCCCACCATTTCTCTCCCGTCACGGGACACACACTATGCATTTATCTGAACTCAAGGCACTACACGTTTCAGCGCTGCTGGAAATGGCCATCAGCCTCGACATCGACAACGCCGCACGTCTGCGCAAACAGGAACTGATGTTCGCGATCCTGAAAAAACGCGCCAAAGGCGGCGAACAGATTTTCGGCGACGGCGCACTGGAAGTCCTTCCGGACGGTTTCGGCTTCCTGCGCTCGCCCGATGCCAGTTATATGGCATCCACCGACGATATTTATATTTCCCCATCGCAGATCCGCCGCTTCAACCTGCATACCGGCGACTCGATCGAAGGCGAAGTAAGGACGCCGAAAGACGGCGAACGCTATTTCGCGCTGGTAAAAGTGGACAAGGTCAACGGCGAATCGCCGGAAGCCTCCAAGCACAAGATACTGTTTGAAAACCTGACGCCGCTGCACCCGAACAAGGTGATGACGCTTGAGCGCGAGATGCGCGGCGAAGAAAACATTACCGGGCGCATCATCGACATGATTGCACCCATCGGCCGGGGGCAGCGCGGCTTGCTGGTTGCGTCGCCCAAATCGGGCAAGTCGGTCATGCTGCAGCATATCGCGCATGCGATCACCACCAATCACCCGGATACGACGCTGATCGTGCTGCTGATCGATGAGCGTCCAGAGGAAGTAACCGAGATGCAGCGTTCGGTGCGCGGCGAAGTGGTTGCGTCGACGTTCGACGAACCGGCGACGCGCCATGTGCAAGTGGCGGAAATGGTGCTCGAAAAAGCCAAGCGGCTGGTCGAGATGAAGCGCGACGTCGTGATCCTGCTGGATTCGATTACCCGTCTGGCACGTGCCTACAACACCGTGATCCCGGCGTCGGGCAAGGTGCTGACCGGCGGTGTCGATGCCAATGCATTGCAACGTCCGAAACGGTTCTTTGGCGCCGCGCGCAATATCGAAGAAGGCGGCTCGCTGACGATCATCGCCACCGCGCTGATCGAGACCGGCAGCCGCATGGACGACGTGATCTATGAAGAGTTCAAGGGCACCGGCAACATGGAAGTCCATCTTGAACGCCGCCTTGCCGAAAAGCGGGTCTATCCTGCAATCAACCTGAATAAATCAGGTACGCGGCGCGAAGAACTGCTGATCAAGCCGGACCAGTTGCAAAAGATCTGGGTGCTGCGCAAACTGTTGTACGGCATGGATGAAATCGAGGCGATGGAATTCATTCTCGACAAGATGAAGTCGACGAAAAACAATGCCGAATTTTTCGACATGATGCGGCGCGGTAACTCATGACACGGCAGTTTTGCGTAGCGGAGATGGAGCCAGTGCCGCCAAACCGACAAACATTCGCGCAAACCCATGATTTCATTGTATAATTTCCCGCTTTATCCCCCGGCAAGTGATCGACAATCGGGTCAGGAAGCAGTACGACCGACGAAGTGACGATTGGCTACCCAACCATTTGAGGCAAACATGAAAGAAGGCATACACCCCGACTATCGCGACGTCGTGTTTCACGACCTGTCCTGCGATTTCAAGTTCATTACCCGTTCCACGGTACAGACGCGCGAAAAAATCGATTTCGAAGGCAAGCAATATCCGCTGGTAAAGATCGAGGTATCGTCGGAATCGCATCCGTTCTATACCGGCAAGCACAAGATCGTCGATACTGCCGGCCGGGTCGAAAAATTCCGCCAGAAGTTCGGTACCCGCGGATCCAAGACACAAGTGGCAGAGTAAGAAAGTCCCTTGGTTTCAGAAAGGCAGCTGCGGCTGCCTTTTTTATTTAGGCGGCCTTCCGAACTCCCCGTTGCCGGCGAGAATCACACTACCGGTATCTTTTACGGCACAATATCGCCGAACCAAATAATAAGAATCCATCTTCCAGTCACATGAAGCCAGTCCGCCTCCCCGCTTCCGCCACGCTTGCGCTTCCGCGCTGGGGACTGGTCGCGCTGTGCCTGCTGTACATCCTGCCGGGCCTGGTCCGCCGTGATCCCTGGAAGAATGATGATGCAGCCGGTTTCGGCATCATGTGGACCATGGCGAACGGCGGATTGAGCGACTGGCTGGCGCCACATATCGTCGGGCTGCCGATTCCCGAAGAAGGGCCGCTTGCATTCTGGATCGGCGCAATTTTCATCAAGCTGTTCGGCTGGTTGCTCGGCGACGAACTGGGCGCACGCATCTCGACCATCGCGTTTTTTCTGATCGGCGCACTGTCGGTCTGGAATGCAACCTATCTGCTCGGCCGGCGCACCGAAGCGCAGCCGTTGCGACTCGCTTTTGGCGGACAACCGGAGCCACGCGATTACGGTCGCACGCTGGCCGATGGCGCACTGCTGATTTACCTTGGTTTTCTCGGATTGCTGCTGCACAGCCACCAGACCAGCGCTGAAGCGCTGCAGATTTCCCTGGTCGCATTCGCGCTGTATATATCAGTACGCCTGTTCGAATCACTGTCGATCGGAACGGCGGCGATGCTCGGGATCACTCTGGGCCTGCTGGCGCTTGCGCGCGGCTGGCCGGTCCCGCTGGGACTGTGGATTGCACTGCTGGCACTTGCCGCCACGCGAGAAAAACGTATCGCACTGTTGCTGCTGCTGATTACGCTGCCTGTTGCGACGGTCGTCGGAGGCGCATGGTGGATGGCGGACCGCCTGGCCCAGCCAGCCGAACGTTCTGCCATTGACGCGTGGCTTGCCTGGAACGATAAACAGCTCGCGCGGCCGTCATGGGCATCGCTGAAATACCTTTTCAGGTACGGAATCTGGTTTACCTGGCCGGCATGGCCGTTCGCAGGCTGGGCGGTGTACGCATGGCGCAAGCAGTTTCAGGCGCTGCATATTGTTTTACCACTCACCTTCGTCGCCGCATTCATTGCATTGGCGCTGCTGAATCCGGAAGGCCAGGAAGCCATTCTGCTGCCCTTGCTTCCGGCGCTGGCGATTCTGGCCGCATTCGGCTTGCCGACCATGAAACGCGGTGCCATCAATTCGGTCGACTGGTTCTCGGTAATGACATTCAGTACCTGCGCGGCATTCATCTGGGTCGGCTGGATCGCCAAGCAAACCGGGTGGCCGGCTCAGCTCGCGAAAAATGCATTCAAGCTGGCGCCCGGATTCAAGCCTGAATTCGACCTGATCGCATTCCTGATCGCTGCGCTGGCCACCATCGGCTGGATCATGCTGGTGCATTGGCGCATATCCCGGCGTCCATCGGTATTGTGGCGCGCAGTAGTACTGTCTTCGGGCGGCGTGATTCTGTGCTGGCTGTTATTGATGACCTTGTGGTTGCCATGGATCGATTACGGCAAGAGCTATGCCGGCGTCGCACAGCAGATCGCCCAGCAACTTCCCAAGGGCGAGTATTGCGTCGATACCAATGTCGGCCCGGCACAGCGTGCATCGTTTGCCTATTTCGGACACGTCGAGTTCGCAAAGTTCGGCGAAGGTTCATGCCGATACCTGCTGTTGCAGGAAAGCGTATCGCGCAAGGATCGCGCGTCGCTGCTAAAGCAATTCGACGGGCGGGAAAGACTTTTGTGGGAAGGCCATCGCCCGTCGGATCGCGATGAGCTGTTCCGCCTGTACCGGCGCGGCAAACGCTGAGTCTTGCCGATATCCGGCAAAATAGGCAAAACCGGGTGATTAGTCCGCTGCATGTTCGTCGCGTGTTCGTTGACAGAAAAAGATCCGATCGCGAAGCCACATCGGCTATTCCTCTCCAATAAATCTCTAAAATGCCGCAACCAGAATCCGCACGCCACACGGTACGCATCATGTCGCTCGCATGGCCGATACTCGTCGGCCAGCTGGCGGTGATCGCCAACAGCGTGATCGACACCGCGATGACTTCGCGCTACTCCGCGACAGATCTTGCGGCGCTGGCGCTTGGCGCATCGATTTACATCAGCGTCTTCGTCGGATTGAACGGCGTGCTGCAGGCGCTGTCGCCTGTCATCGGCCAATTGTTCGGCGCCGGGCACTCGAAAGAGATCGGTTTCGAAGTCAAGCAAGGCACATGGCTTGCGCTGTTCCTGTCCTGCATCGGCTGCCTGGCTCTATTGTTTCCACAGCCATTGCTGTCGCTGGCGCATGCATCGCCCGAGCTGACCGAGAAAGCGGTGCTGTACTTGCGCGTGCTGGCGCTGGCGCTTCCGGCGACACTGGGATTTCGCATCTATTCCGCACTCAATACCGCGATCGCCAGACCGAAAATGGTGATGGCGATTCAGATCGCTGCCCTGGTCCTGAAAATACCGCTGAACGCGATTTTCATTTTCGGTGGATTCGGCTTGCCTGCGTTCGGCGGACCGGGATGCGCAATGGCGACCGCAGCCATATCGTGGCTGATGCTGCTGATAGCATGGGCGATTTTGCGCGCGGTGCCGGCCTATCGGGAATTCGGTCTGTTCGGCACCGGCTGGGTGGCGCCGCGTTGGCCGGCACAACGAGCGCTGCTGCAACTCGGCGTTCCGATCGGCCTGAGCTATCTGATCGAGGTCACCGCATTCACCTTCATGGCGCTGTTTATCGCCAGGCTGGGCGACACGGTCGTCGCCGGGCACCAGATCACCTCCAACTTCGCCACCGTGCTGTACATGCTGCCGCTGTCGATTGCTAGCGCAACCGGAATACTGGTAGCGCAGTCGATCGGCGCCTCCGATCTGACAGCCGCACGCCGGATCGGAAATGCAGGAATTCGACTTGCAGCGGCGTTATCGGTGCTGCTCGGCGCCGCGGTCTGGCTGGGACGCGACATCATCGTTCGTGCCTATACGCCGAATGAGGCAATTATTGCCGCCGCGATGCCGCTGTTTCTGTTCATATCGCTGTATCAGCTGTTCGATGCAATCCAGGTTACGACCGCCTTCGTGTTGCGGGCATACAAAGTGGTGATCGTACCGACGCTGATGTATGCAATCGGCCTGTGGGGCATCGGGCTGGGAGGCGGATACGTGCTGGGCCTGGACCCGTTTGGATGGGCGCCGGCTGCAACCCGCGGCGCATCCGGCTTCTGGCTGGGAAACAGTACCAGCCTGGCGCTGGTGGCGGCCGGTTTTCTTTGGTACTTGCGTACAGTCCAGCGCCGCCTGTTGCCGAGTCGATGACCTGCTGCGATCATGGTCGCCGGGCGCGATGGCTTCATCTGCTGCAGGCAACCATGCAGTGGCGAATCGCAGGTGTTACAAATCTGCCAGCAACCGGTGAGCCAATGCCTTCGCCTCTTCCAATGCTTCCTCCGGCGTGTCCGATTCGGAATTGACGGTACGCGGCGCATCATCGGCTAGCGCGCTACCCATGCGGGTAATCAATACCACCCCCTGGAATTTTCCATTCGGCAGGCGCTGAATGTCGGCTTCCGCTTTCCAGTTTTCCTTGGTATAGATAACCGCAGCCATTCTGCTATTTTCCCAGCGCGATTCGTACCGCATCAATTTCGGTTCCGACTTCGGCGACCGTTTTACGCAGCTCGGCTTCGGTGACGTCCCAGTGCTGCGTCCAACGCCGTATGGCGGACGCATCGTTGATGTTTACTTCAAAATCACTGATATGTACTTCGAAACCGCTTTTGGAATTGGACTTGTCAAGATCGGCGTACATTTTGTCCTTGAGGTAAAAAGCAAACAGATGAAATGAATTGACGGGCGAATGGCTTGCTGCAACCGCGCTTCATGCAACGCGCATGACAGCCGCATTCGAATAAAATCAAGTTTATTTCGTAGCCGGCAGATGGCCATTGCGCGAACTCAAAACAGAATGCGGGCTGCATCGAAGACAGCCAACAAGTTTGCATCATTTAATGCTGCTGCAGAACACCACACCGCATGCGTGGAAATATTGCTCGTGCGCCATGCCAGTTCCGGACCGTCGTTTGTGATTTCGCTGGCGAGATCTGTTCCGGACTGCAGTATTTTTTAGCTGGGATTGTGATCAGGCACTGGTTCCTCTTCCGCCGGGCCGCTCGGCATTGGGCTTCGCTCATCTTCGTGACCAGGTTCCTCATCCGGCAATGGCGTCGGCGTCGGTGCTCTATGCATGATTCTCTCCTTGCCCATAAAAATCGATCCAGCGAAAAAGCCTAGCACGCACGTCCGCAAGCTCTTTGCGCTCAATCACTGTCCGGCCGGGCGTGTTCAACTTCGCTTTGTCCGGAAATTTCCGCGCGGACCCGCGGCAGATATTCCGGGTAATTTTTCTGCACGAAATCGACGATCCCTTCTCGCATCCGGCAGCGCAAGTCCCAGCATTTGCCTGCGTCGGCGGCACTCACCAGCACGCGCAGCTGCATCGCGCGCTCGTTCGTGTCGACCACCTGGGTCAGGCATAAACGCTGATCCCATTCGGGTGCCGCCTCGCACAGCCGCTCGACTTCTCGTCGAATCAACGGCAACGGCAAGCGGTAATCCACCCAGATGAAAACCGTGCCGAGTATTTCGGAACTTGATCGGGTCCAGTTCTGGAACGGATGTTCGATAAACCATTGCAACGGTACGATCATTCGCCGTTGATCCCATATGCGAACCACTACATAGGTGCCGGTGATTTCTTCGATCTGGCCCCATTCCTTTTCGACGATCACCACATCTTCCAGGCGTATCGGCTGGGTCAGTGCGAGCTGTATTCCCGCCAGCAGGTTGGACAGAACCGGGCGCGCCGCAAAGCCGATCACCAGGCCGGCGACACCGGCCGATGCGAGCAGGCTGGTGCCGATCTGCCGCAAGAGCGGCAACGTCATCAGCGCCAGACCGGTCCCGACCATCACGATCAGCACATTGGAAGCGCGTGCCAGGACCTTGGTCTGGGTCTGGATCCGGCGCGCCTGCAGATTGTCCGGTGCATCCACCGGATTGCGTTCGACGATAGTGTCGGCAACCGCACCGACGCATCGCACGCCGAACCAGGTAATCGCCATGTACAGGGCCAGTATATTGAGATGCCGCAGCGTCGAAATACCTGCCAGCTCGTCGGGAGCACTACGCAGAATCACCTGCATCAGCAACAGGAAGACGATCATTCTTCCGGTCCGGTTGGCATACCAGACCAGCCGGCGCGTAAACGGAAACGGCGCCGCCAAACGCTGCAGGATGTTCGTCCCGATCCGGTGAAAGACCAGAACAGCGAGCATCGCAAGCAAGGTCTGAACGACAATCTGAAGCCAGGGCTGAACGCCCGCGATACCTATCCAGGGCATCGCCGCAAAAATGATTTTCTCCAGCCAGTCGGCCGATTGCTGATCCATAAAAGATGAGGGTGTCGGTTTTAGCACATTGCCCGCACGCAGCGGAGAGAAAGGCCGGTTTCAATGCAATGCAATGAACGGTTTCCCGTTGAAATTATTGAACCAAAATAATTTTGCCGGGTCTCTAGAAACGTTGCCGACTACAAGAAAGAGGTAGAGATGCCGTGTAATCTGTGCAAAATGCTGCCGCAACATGTGCGTAGCGACAAGCGACATGAACGTCTTCAGCAGGTGGGTCTGACGGAACGTATTTCCAGAACAGGAAAAGCCAGAGCGGCATGGATTACTTATTATATTTGCGAAATTTGCGAGACTCAGTGGCAGCATGTCGACGATCCCTTGAACACGATGGCTGGATGGTCGGTGCAGAAAAAGCTTGGTTTTCCCGAGCGCTGCGATAGTTCGCCGGCAATGCGTGTCGCGGCCAGGCATTCCTGAGCCGCTATTTCGAATCAAACCGCAATCCTGACCGGCACTCAGCTTTTTGCCTGCAGGCTTTCGCTGGTCGCCGGTTTTCCCTGCGCATCGCTGATCCGGTATTTGGCCCTTCTGTCGCCCATGAGATCGCGCAATTCGCGTACGCTCATCGAACTGACCTCATGCATGCGAATCAGCAAGGACGCGCCTACCGGTACCCTGCGATGGCGAATCTTGCTGATCAATGGTGGGGCTACTTCGAGCGCACGCGACAACGCGGCATCGTTTTTCAGGCTCAGTTTCTTGATCAGGTTGTCCAGCAAGTGATCCGGGTTGTAGGAAGAACTTTGGCTATTGCTTGTTTCAGTCGTCATGTGGGCTCGCTTTATTAAAGTTAAAAAACTGTTGCGGTTCTCCATCACTGACATGTTATCCCGTACGTAATTCCTGGTTAACCCTTGGGTCTTTGATTCAAAACAATGAAACGTTTCAATCTGCATCGATATGAATTTCAGTGGAGTCGCAACCATGTCGAAATGCACGTCACTGAAGGCAAGAACTAAAGAGAGCGGAGCCGGCGTCAAACCAGACCGAAGCGAAAAGCAGGAAACGTCACCGGTAAATTTGCGAACTCATTTCCTGGAGACGTAAGTGCTGTTTTCAATGTAAAACCTGAAAGGCCGGGCCGCCCATTCGCCCGCATAAGCGACACCGACACGCGGCCGTTGCACCACCGAAAAAGACTCATTGGCTGCCGGCGCGGCAATATGGAAATCATCGCTTTCCAGATCGCGTGCATTGAGGCGCAAGTCGATCCCCATGGCTCTGCACAGCAAGCCGGGCCCGCGTGTATTGCCGCAAACATGCTGCACCGGCTCAAGCGCACGAATCAGTATTGCGCAGCCATTTCCCTCCGGCTCGGTAACCACGTTCATGCAATGATGCATGCCATAGATCAAGTACACGTAGGAAAAGCCGGGCGGTCCAAACATCACCTGCGTGCGCTTGGTAATGCCCTTGGAAGAGTGGGCCGCCAGGTCATGCGCGCCGACATAGGCTTCGACTTCGACAATTTTTCCGATCCGGCTGACGCCATCGATCCGATGAACCAGTAGCATGCCAAGCAATTCCCGTGCGACTTGGATCGTGTCGCGCGCATAGAATTGCCGAGGCAGTTTCCGCAAAAGACCGGCTCCCGCGGAAGAGTGCATTACACTTTCATCGGCAATATCACCATCTGCAGTCCTTCAAAATGCAGTCGGCGCTGGATTGCGAGAGCCGCTTGATTGTGAAGCAGGCGCGTGAACCAGTTGTCCTGCTCGAACACCAGCTTGCTGGTGAAGAAGATCGAATTCGGAAACTCCTTGCTGATTTCCTCGCACAAGCGGGTGACTTCATTGACCACATCGGTACCGAATCCGAGATAGGACGATGAGGCCATGCCATGGCTGTGGCAGAAATCGACAAAAAACTTGAGCGTGTCATTCGCTTCGGCACGCATCTTCTCGACTGCGCCCTCGCCACCGTACGCATGCGCGTCGACGGTGCGCGCATTGACAAAGAGGAAGTTTTTGAAATGCCCCGGAAACATGCGCTGTACCCACAGCAGCGCATGCAAACCGCCGCCGCGTGAGCTGCCGACGATGAAGACAGCGGTCTGGTCATCGGGATTCGGCTCAATCGGTGTCGACTCCGGCCCGAACGGCTGATTGGCAAACACCTGGTCCACCGCATGGATCGCGGCCTTGGTCTCGTGATAATGATTCCGGATATAGATGCACAGGGAAGCGATGACGCCGATGATAAGCGCAGCGGCCCAGCCGCCTGCGGTGAATTTCTCAACCAGCAGCACCGCCAGAATTCCGGCACAGATGACGAATCCGGTCAGCGACAGCAGGAAGCGCCGCAACCAGTGCTCTGCATCGCGCCGATGCTGCCACCAGTACAGACACAGCCCGAACAGGGAGATTGCAAAGGTGAGGAATACCGAGATCGAATACAACACCACCAGCAATATCACGCTGCCGCCAGTCCAGAACAGGATCGCCAACGCGGATATTCCCATCAGCAGGATGCCGTTTTGCGTGACCAGCCGGGTCGACAGATAGCGGAACTTATGCGGCACCCACGAGTCGGCTGCCATATTCGACAGCACCGCCGGTCCGCCGAGGAAGCCGGTATTGGATGCAACGAACAGTAGCCCCGCCTGAAAGAACATCACGACGACCAGGGCCGTCTTGCTGCCCCACGCGCCGAACCCGATGCTGTCGATAATGGCCTTGAAAGTCGATGCATTCAAGGTCTGGCCTTCGACCGGTTTTGACTCCCAGAGCAAGAACAGCAGGATGATTCCGCTGGCGGTGAATGCAAGCGATAACGCCATGTACAACATGGTCATCTTCCCAGTATGTACGCGCGGTTCAGCCAGGATATTGACGTTGTTCGATACCGCTTCGAGTCCTGTGTAGGTGCCGCCGCCCTGCGAATACGCGAGCAGCAGCATCCCGGACAGTCCGATCCAGCCGATATGGTTTGCCAGGTCGGTGGTTCCGGCCAGCGTGTCTGGTATCAGCGCCGGCAAGTACGATGCATGCGCGAGAATGCCGTAGATGATCAGGAAAGCGTGCGTGATGACAAATCCGAGGAAAATCGGCAGCAGCACCTTGATGGCTTCTTTCATGCCGCGCAGATTCAGCACGATCAGCACACCGACCATGAACAGCTCCGCCGACAACTTGTAATCGTGCAGGCTCAGCGGCAGCAACGATGCAAGCGCCTCGACGCCTGCCGCGATCGAAATCGCGATCGTCAGCACATAGTCCATCACCAGCGCACATCCGGCAATCAGGCCGCTGTAGGGACCGAGCAGTTTGGTGGCGACCCGGTAGCCGCCGCCGCCAGTCGGGAACAGCTCGATCACCTGGTTGTATGCCATCGCAATGATGAACACCGTAACCGCAGTGGCGATCGCCATGTACAGGCCGAGCTCGTTGGTATAGTCGCCCAGGCCGCGGAAAGTCATCTCCGGACCGTAGGCAGATGAAGACAGCCCGTCCGCTCCCAATCCAACCCATGCGATGAATGCAACCAGCACCAGGGAATGACGTGTTTCCTTCCTCAGCGGGTCCAGCGGTTTGCCGAGAACGATCTCGCGTATTTTTCCAACCTTCATTTTTTATATGTACCTGCGCTATTGGAATGCGACCGCATAAAGTAGGCGATGATACGCCTTTAGATTGTGTCGTGACAATGAAAGCCGGGCGCCTTGATGTTGCTCGAACGCTGCAAATCAGGGATAATGTCGGCTGCGTTGCCGAGATGGCGGAATAGGTAGACGCACGGGACTCAAAATCCCGCGCTGGAGACAGCGTGCCGGTTCGATTCCGGCTCTCGGCACCAGGTAATTCCGTGGAAGACTGAAAATTTCCACAAACTGCATTCAAGCCCTTGATTCTTCAAGGGCTTTTTTATTTTCAGTTTCTGCTTGAACTCATTCTCCCGGAGCCGCAAGAAAAGGTGGCAAGGCCGGCACGCGGATCAGACTGCCGCGCGCCGGCATCTCCGCTCCGAATGCGTCGCGGACAACGAGCTTACCGGAACACCAATACCGGAATGCTTGAGTGGGCCAGCACCTTTTGCGTTTCACTTCCCAGTAGCAGCCTGTTCAAGCCTTTGCGTCCGTGCGATGCCATCAGGATCAAGTCGCATTTATTTTCCTGGGCTGCCTTGATGATTTCCTGATACGGCGTAAACGACAATGCCACATGTGTTTCACATGGAATGCCGGCGCGGGCCGCCGTGTCGGCGACCTTTTGCACATGCATTTCGGCAAAATTCTGCATCTGCTTTTCGTACAGGCTTAAGTCGACGACAGCGCCGCCGTCCGCCAATGGCGCGTACTGATATGGATAAGGTTCGGCAACCGATACCGAAACGATTCGGCCGCCGCTGAGTTTGGCGAGTTCGATCGCGCCGTTCACCGCTTTTTCCGACAAATCGGAGCCGTCCGTCGGTACTAGAATCGTCTTGAACATGTTTTCCCCTGCTGTTGAATTCCATGACTTGATGCTAGCCATCCCGGCGCGCAAAAAACTTGATGCACGTCAAAGTATTCAGGTTGCCAATCTATTTATTGTCTTGCCTGGCCTGAATATCGCGTTCCAGGTTCGAAAAACACAGCTGATTCAATAAAATTTGCCAGTCCGGCATGGTTGATCTGGATCAAAATTTTTGGGTAACTGCTTGTTATTCTGGAGCAAACGCCGCTACCGGATACAAGCACCATGAAGACACCCGATACCTCACCGCCATTGACGTCCGAACGTCTTGCAAGCGACTGGCTTGGGCCAGCCGGCCACCATCAGGATATGCGATTGCAGCAAGCGTCCGATCAGGACCGGATGGTCAATGCGTGGCTCGGCCGCTTTACCGGGAATATCTCGCCGATTGCGCTGACGCTTGCTAATCTGGACTGGGCACTTCACCTGCAGCTTTCACCGTCGAAAAAACAGGAATTGGTAAACGATGCATGGAGGAAGTTCTCGCGCTGGGCTGATTATTGCCATGCGCACTGCAGCAGCGACCGGAACAGTGCCAGCAGCCCATGCACCATTCCACTGCCGCAGGACAAACGCTTCACCGATCCCGCCTGGCAGCGTTGGCCGTATAACGTACTGTCGCAAGGTTTTTTGCTGCATCAGCAATGGTGGCAGCGCGCGACAACCGGCATTGATGGCGTAACACCGCATCACCGGGACGTAGTTGCGTTTTTTGCGCGCCAATGGCTCGACATGTTTTCGCCATCGAATTTTTTGATCACCAATCCCGTCGTGCTTGATGAAACGATGCGTACCGGCGGCAGCAATCTGGTAAAGGGTGCGTTCAACGCAGTGCGCGACTGGGAGCGCGAGCTGACATCGAACAAAGGCCCCGACGATCAGTTCGTGGTCGGAAAAACGTTGGCGGTTACACCGGGCAAGGTGGTGTTTCGCAACCGGCTGATCGAACTGATCCAGTATGCGCCGGCAACGCCCAAGGTACATGCGCGTCCGGTGTTGTTTGTGCCGGCCTGGATCATGAAGTACTACATCCTGGATTTGTCGCCGGAGAATTCCCTGGTCAGGTATCTGGTCGAACATGGCTATACCGTGTTCATGATTTCGTGGAAAAACCCCGACTCAAGCGACCGCGATCTTTCGCTCGAAGATTACCGCAAGCTCGGCATCATGGACGCACTCGATGCAATCGGGTCGATTGCCGGTGCGCCGCAAGTCAACGCGGTCGGCTACTGTCTCGGCGGCACGCTGTTGTCGATCGCCGCAGCAGCCATGGCGCGTGACCGTGACCAGCGGCTCGCGAGTGTGTCGCTGTTTGCGTCGCAGGTCGATTTCAGGGAGCCTGGAGAACTGTCGCTCTTCATCGACGACAGCCAGGTCGCTTTTCTGGAAGCGACCATGTGGGACCAGGGATATCTCGATACGAAGCAGATGGCCGGCGCATTCCAGCTGCTGCGCTCCAATGATCTGATCTGGTCGCGCCGGCTGAATCATTATCTGCTCGGCATTCCCGAGAAAAAGAACGACCTGATGGCATGGAACGCGGATACAACCCGCATGCCGTACCGGATGCACTCCGAATACCTGCGCGGCCTTTTCCTGGAAAACAATCTGGCGCAGGGCCAGTACCGGGTCGACGGCAACCCGATTGCGTTGACCGATATCCGGATCCCGATTTTTTCCGTCGGCACCCTGACCGACCATGTTGCGCCATGGCGTTCTGCGTACAAGATCCATATGCTGACCGATACCGAAGTCACCTTCCTGCTCACCGTGGGCGGACATAATGCGGGCGTGGTATCGCCGCCGGGTCGCCCGAACAGAAGCTATCAGATGACGACTCGCGCACACAATGATCCCTACATCGATCCGGAACTCTGGCAATCGACGACGCCGTCGCATGCCGGGTCGTGGTGGCCGGCATGGGAACGCTGGCTCGCAGCGCGTTCCGGCAAGCGTGTCGCAGCACCTCCTATGGGCAAGGCATTGTGCGACGCTCCGGGAAACTATGTACTGCAAACCTGAAGGGAGATTCCAGTCGATGCAGATCCAATTTCTAGGCGCTACCGGCACGGTGACCGGGTCCAAGTATCTTCTCACGTCGGAAAAGACCAGGGTTCTCGTCGACTGCGGTTTGTTCCAGGGATACAAGCAGTTACGATTGCGTAACTGGGAACGCCTTCCGGTACCGCCGGCCGAACTCGATGCCGTCGTGCTGACGCATGCACATCTGGATCACAGCGGCTACCTGCCGTTGCTGGTGCGGGACGGATTTCGCGGAAAAATATTCTGTACCGAGGCGACCTACGATCTGTGCGGCATCCTGTTGCCCGATAGCGGGCACCTGCTGGAAGAAGAAGCAGACTTCGCTAACCGGCACGGTTTTTCGAAGCATCACCCTGCGCTGCCGCTGTATACCGAAGGCGATGCGCGCCGGGCGCTCAGACATTTTTCCCCTGTGGCGTTCGGCAAGCCGATTGCGCTCGGCGACGGCATGCATGCGCGTATGGTGCCGGCCGGCCATATCCTGGGTGCGGCAATCGTCGCAGTCGACGACGGCCAGACCACGATCACTTTTTCCGGTGATCTCGGCCGCCCGGACGATCCGCTCATGGTACCGCCTTCGATAATCGAGAAAACCGATTACCTGGTGGTGGAATCGACTTATGGCAATCGGCAGCACGATCCCGAAGACCCGAAGATACTGCTCGGCCGCGTCATTCGCGAAACCGCCAATCGCGGGGGCGTGACCATCATCCCGTCCTTCGCCGTCGGCCGAGCGCAGGAACTTCTGTATTACGTGCATCTGCTCAAGCAGACCGGCGAAATCCCGCCGATGCTGCCGGTGTACCTGAACAGCCCGATGGCGGTAAATGCGCTTGCGATATACCAGAAGCATCACAAGGAGCATCGCCTCAGCCACGAGCAGTGTGCCGCCATGTGCAATTCGGCGAAAATCATCAATTCGGTGGAAGAGTCGATCGAACTCAACCGGAAGCGCGTTCCGATGGTGATCATCGCTGCAGGCGGCATGGCAACGGGTGGCCGCGTACTGCACCACCTGAAGGCATTTGCTTCCGACCATCGCAATACCATCCTGTTCGCCGGATACCAGGCGGGCGGAACGCGCGGTGCGGCGATGCTGGCGGGCGCCGAATCGATCAAGATCCACGGCGAATATGTCCGGCTCCGCGCGCAGGTCGCGCAAATAAGCAATTTGTCGGCCCATGCCGACGGCAATGAAATCGTACAGTGGCTGTCGCACTTCTCGATACCGCCGAAGCAGACATTCATAACGCATGGCGAGCCCGACGGTGCCGACGCGTTGCGCAAGCGGATCGAAGAAGAATTGAGATGGCAGTGCCGGGTGCCGGACTACCGGGAGAGCTTCGAATTAACCTGACCCATGTACCGAGAGAAATCAAAACTACGCAGGAAGCGCAATTCAGGAATGATCGATCAACCCGCTTTGCGGAATCGCCTGCGCCATGGCAGCTGACTTGAATCATGCCGGCGATCGGCCGGCATGGCATACGCTGCCGACAGACGATGTGGCTGCCCGGCTGGGCATCGACGCCGCAACCGGCCTGACGCACGAGGAATCGGCCAGCCGCCTGGCCCGCCACGGCACCAACGCAATTCACGAAAAGCCGCCGCGTCCTGTGTGGCGCATGCTGCTGGATCAGTTTGCCGATTTCATGATCCTGATACTGATTGCGGCGGCGGTCATTTCCGGATTGATCGGCGATATTAAAGACACGATTGCGATCGTGGTGATCGTACTGCTGAATGCGGTTATCGGCTTTACGCAGGAGATGCGCGCCGAACGCGCAATGGCTGCATTGAAAAATATGGCGGCCACCAGCGCGCATGTGATGCGAAGCGGTGAGCATACGATGCTGCCCGCAACCGACATCGTGCCTGGCGATGTCGTGCTGCTGGAAGCCGGCAACATCGTGCCGGCCGATTTGCGGCTGATCCACACCGCGCAGTTGAAAATCAACGAGTCGGTACTGACCGGAGAAGCGCAGACTGCGGAAAAGATCAGCGACACGCTGGATGGCACGGAACTGCCGCTCGGCGACCGATGCAACATGGCCTATAAAGGCACCATCGTCACTTACGGCCGTGGCGCCGGCTTCACGATCGCCACTGCAATGGCGACTGAGCTCGGCAAGATCGCCACGCTGCTGGATGCCGACAGCGACTCGAAAACGCCGCTGCAAAAACGGCTCGCGGTATTCGGCCGCCGGCTCGGAATGGCGGTACTGGCAATCTGCACCATCGTGTTCGCCACCGGATTATTGCGCAACGAATCGCCGATGCTGATGTTCCTTACTGCCATCAGCCTCGCGGTCGCTGCGATCCCGGAAGCGCTGCCTGCGGTAGTGACGATTTCGCTGGCGCTTGGCGCCCGCAAGATGGTGCGCAAGAATGCGTTGATTCGCCGTCTGCCCGCGGTGGAAACCCTCGGGTCGGTGACCTATATCTGTTCCGACAAGACCGGGACACTGACGCAGAACCGGATGCAGGTTCATGAACTGTACGCCGATGCAACTGTAATGTGCGCTCCGAAGCTGGCACCAACGCTCACGGCGGAGCCTTGGAACAGCATGTTTTCGGCGCTGGCGTTATCGAACGACGCAAGCCGCGGCCACGACGGAAGCCCGACCGGCGATCCGACCGAAGTAGCGCTCTACATGGCCGCACTCGACGCCGGTCTCGACAAAGCCGAGCTCGAGGCGAACGCCATTCGCGATTTCGAGTTGCCTTTCGATTCGGACCGAAAGCGCATGACGACCGTGCATCGCCAGCCGGCCGGATTTATCGCCTACACCAAGGGCGCGCCCGAAAGCGTATTGCCGCTTTGCGACACCCAGCTTTGCGCAGCCGGCGCATCGACGTTGCAGCGCGAAGCGATCTTGGCAACCGCCGAGCAGATGGCCGCACGGGGGCTGCGGGTGCTGGCGGTCGCGACCCGCTGCTGGAAGGAATTGCCGAACGAATTGGCAGCAACCGAAATCGAAAGCGCACTGGTCTTTGTCGGCCTGGTTGGCCTGATCGATCCACCACGCCCGGAAGCGCGCGATGCGGTGCGCCAGTGTCGATCGGCAGGCATCACGCCGGTCATGATCACCGGCGACCATTCGGCCACCGCGCTGGCAATCGCACGCGATCTCGGCATCGCCACGCAGAACAGCCGTGCCATGACCGGAGCCGAACTGGCCAAGCTGGACGATGAAGAGTTCAAGCAACTGGTACCGGATATCCGCGTGTACGCACGGGTCGATCCGGCACAGAAGATCCGTATCGTCGCCGCACTGCAGGCGCAGGGAGAATTCGTCGCAATGACCGGCGACGGCGTCAACGACGCACCGGCGCTGAATCGTGCCGACATCGGCATTGCGATGGGCAAGGGCGGCACCGATGTCGCGCGCGAAGCGTCCAGCCTGATTCTGCTGGATGACAACTTTGCCACCATAGTATCGGCGGTCCGCGAAGGACGGCGCATCTTCGACAATATCCTGAAGTTCATCCGCTTCGCAATGACCGGCAACTCGGCCGAGATCGCGATCATCTTCCTTGCGCCCTTCCTCGGTTTGCCGATTCCGCTGCTGCCGATCCACATCCTGTGGATCAACCTGCTGACCGATGGATTGCCGGGATTGGCGCTGGCCGCCGAGCCGGCAGAGAAAGGCATCATGCAGCGCCCTCCCCGTGCGCCGGACCAGAGCATTTTTGCGAACGGCATGTGGCAACGCATCCTGTGGATCGGGCTGGCTACGGCAGGCGTGTCACTGTTTGCGCAGGCATGGGCGATCCGGTCCGGATCGGCGCATTGGCAAACCATCGTCTTCACCGTGATGCCGCTGTCGCAGATGGGACTGATACTGGCGCTGCGTTCCGGCACGGAATCGATCTTCACGCAGGGACTGCGCTCCAACCTGCCGATGCTGGGTGCGGTAATACTCACATTCATGCTGCAAATGGCAACGATCTACGTGCCGGCATTGAATCCGATATTCAGTACCGAACCGCTCACCGCCTCGGAGCTTGCTTTCTGCCTGGTTCTCGCATCGTCGATATTCTTTCTGGTCGAACTCGACAAGCTGCTGGTTCGCAGAAAGTGGCTGTATGCCGCTGTCACGGGATGACGGCAATGATGCGCGCAACGCTGGCAGCTGCTGCATTGCTCGGTACCGCTGGCATCGCGATTCTTTCTGGAGCAAGGCGGCAAGCCGGCGAGAAGGCTCGCGCGCTCGCACGGCTCTATTCCGGGGATACGGTTGAAAAATCCGCGACGGTCGCGTTTGCAGAACTCGACATTCTTCCGGCGCCGGTTGCCCGCTATTTCCGCTATGCGTTGAAAAATGGCCAGCCCCTGATCCGCTCGGCGCGTTACCGGCAGGCCGGAACGTTGCGCACCGATATCCACAGCAAGCGCTGGTTCGATTTCGAGGCGGTTCAGCATGTCGTTCCCGGACCGCGCAGTTTCATCTGGGACGCACGTGTCTTCATGCTGCCGCTGATCCAGCTTGGCGTCGCCGACCGGTACGTGTCAGGCCGAGGCTCCAGCAAGGTGGACTTGCTTTCAATCATCACGATCGCGCAGGAATCCGGTGGTGCAGAGATGAACTCGGGTTCGCTGCACCGCTATCTGGCTGAAGCGGTCTGGTACCCGACCGCACTACTGCCGGGTTCCGGCGTCCGCTGGAGTCCGATTGACGACCGTCATGCGCTGGCTACCCTGACCGATTCAGGCACGACGGTCCAGCTTGAGTTTGCATTCGCACAGTCCGGTGAAGTTACCGGCATTCATACTTCCGGGCGCTGGGGAAAGTTCAAGGACGGTTTCAGGAAGGTGGCATGGGAAGGCCACTTCGGACAGTATGCAGAGCGGCATGGCATGCGCATACCGCTGGAAGGCGAAGTCGGCTGGTATGACGAAGACAAATGGCATGCCGTCCGGAAAGGACGTGCAATTGATGTCGCATATCAAATGAATTGACCTGGTTGTTCGATCAGCCCGGAACAGAACCACCATGACATTTCAGGCCGTCGACGGCAGCGCCGGGCATCCCGATCAACCCTGCGGACTTTGCTCCATCTGGCGGCAATAGCTCGCGAGATTTTGCGGGACGTCTTCCGGACAAACGCCGCATTGCCGGTTGCCCGGTACCGCATAGTCGATGAATTTCGGATATGGCAGATTCAGGTTGGCCATGATGATCCTGAACTCATCGAGGCTTCGGTCGCCGCCAAGTCGCGGGTTGCGTTTCTTCTCCTGTGCAATCGTGGATACGCGCCGATCGTGGTAATCATGCGCCGGATAAACCAGATAATCGTCTGGCAGCGTGAACAGTTTTTCGTTGACGCTTTTATACAATGCATCCGCATCGCCGTTCTGGAAATCGGTACGCCCGCAGCCTTCGATGAGCAACGCGTCACCGGTAAATACGCGCTCGCCGAACAGGTACGCAAAGTGGCCGTCGGTATGGCCAGGCGTATGCAATGGCTGCAGCATGAGACTGCCTGCCTGGAAAGGCCTGCCTTCTTCGATCCCGACATCCGCGCACGGAAGGCGGTCGTACGCCGGCGCGGCAATTTTGCTGCCGAGCTTTTTCTTCAAATCCAGTGCCGCGGTAATGTGGTCGGCATGAATATGAGTGTCGACGGTGTAAGCCAGCTTCAGGCCAAGCCGGTCAAGTTCGGCAAGATCGCGGTCCATTGAGGAAATGACCGGATCGATCAGGATCGCCTGCCCGGTTTCTTCACAGCCAAGCAAATAGGTATATGTGCTCGACAAAGGTTCAAAAAGTTGGCGGAAGATCATATGGGCTCCTGGTCAGTTTCAATGGATACGGATTGAAATTGCATGTATCCGGATAAGCGCCGATTCGTACGTTACCTCGATTATCGATATTCCATGGGACGGCGACTCTCGGACTATCGCAGCGTATGCCGCGAATTCATTATATTGAATTATATATTATTATGATATATAATTTTGTATATCGAAGTGTTTTACCGTCCGCGAAGCGACTTAAATGAATACATCAGTCAAGCAGATCAATCTCGAAAGCCTGTCAGCGGCCGCAGCCGACGCATGCGCCTTGCTCAGGGTATTGGCCAATCCGGACCGTTTGCTATTGCTATGCCATTTGAGTCAGGCTGAATATTGCGTCGGCGATCTGGAAACGCTGACCGCCATCAGGCAGCCGACATTGTCGCAGCAGCTGGCCGTGCTGCGCGACGAGCAACTGGTCAGCACTCGACGCGAGGGCAAGCAGATTTTTTACACTATCGCCAGCAAGGAAGCAATGGCGGTGATGCAAGTGCTCTACGAGCAATTTTGCGCAAAACAAGGAAAGCCGAAAAAATGATAATTGACTGGGCAAACTTTACTCCCTGGTCGTCGCTAGGCGGCGGAATTCTGATCGGTCTGGCGACCGCATTATTTTTGCTGCTGAATGGAAGGATCGCAGGCATCAGCGGCATTGTCGGCGGGCTCCTGCACCCGGTCAAAGGCGATATCAACTGGCGCATTGCATTCGTGCTGGGCCTGGTCCTGGCGCCGGCGGTGTTCAGCTTGTTTGCACCTCTTCCCGCGGTTCGGGTCGACGCCGACGGTGCGACGCTGGTTGTCGCCGGCCTGCTGGTCGGTATCGGAACCCGATACGGTTCCGGATGCACCAGCGGACACGGAGTGTGCGGCGTGTCGAGGCGTTCGCCTCGTTCTCTGGCAGCAACTGCCGCCTTCATGTTTGCCGGATTTGCGACCGTATTCGTAGTCCGCCATCTGATCGGTTAAGGAACAAACAATGCAATTATTGGTAGCTCTTATCGCCGGCCTGTTATTTGGAATCGGCCTGATCCTGTCGGGCATGACGGACCCGTCGAAAGTCATCGGCTTCCTGGATCTTGCAGGCCGATGGGATCCATCGCTCATGTTCGTGATGGGCGGCGCAGTGATGATCGGTCTGGTAGCTTTCATGCTTGCCGAACGTTCGCGCAAGACGCTTCTCGGCGATGTAATGCGGCTTCCGGACACGCGCCGCATCGACCGTCGACTCCTGCTCGGCGGGCTGACTTTCGGCGTGGGATGGGGCCTCGCCGGCTATTGCCCTGGCCCGGCGCTCACTTCTCTGGCGACTGGCGGATACAAGCCGGGCCTGTTCGTGCTTGCGATGCTCGCCGGAATGGCAATATTTGAATTCCTGGACCGGATGCCCGGCTCGTCGAACAGGAACAAAGTGTGACGTCCGCGGAGACCTGAATGGAAGCGAGTATCGGCTTGGGTTTTCTGGTCGGCACGATCATGGCGTTGACCGGTGCCGGCGGCGGCATTCTCGCGGTGCCGCTGCTGGTATTCGGCACCGGCATGGGCGTTGCCCAGGCAGGACCGATCGGATTGCTGGCCGTCGGACTATCGGCCGCACTGGGCGCGGGATTGGCCCTGAAAGCAGGCACGGTACGATATCGTGCCGCGCTGCTGATGGCCGGTGCCGGAATGCTGCTGTCACCAGCGGGTATATGGCTGGCGCAACACCTGAACGCCCGCACGCTGAGCCTGCTGTTCGGTCTGGTGTTGCTGCTGGTTGCATACCGGTCATTTCGCCGATCCCGCAGCGCCGGCGGTACAAGCGACCGGATGCCGGCACATGATCTGCCGTGCGTTCGGGATGCCCGCAGCGGGCGGTTTATCTGGACCAGCGCCTGCGCACGCGCGTTGATGACAGCAGGCGCATTGGCCGGACTGTTATCCGGACTGCTCGGCGTCGGCGGCGGATTTGTCATGGTGCCGGCGCTGCAACGCTATACCGACCTGACCATGCAATCGATCGTGGCGACCTCGCTGGCGGTCATCGCATTGATATCGCTTGCCGCCGTATCGATTAGTGTTGCCGCGGGACGCCTGGAGTACGCGATCGCGATCCCGTTCTCCGCAGGCGCGCTTGCCGGAATGATGATCGGTCGCATCGTCGCATTGCGCCTGGCCGCGCCGCAGCTTCAAAAGGGATTCGCACTGGTATCGGCGATAGTCGCATTCGGCATGATCGCCAAGGCATTGAACTGACCACCCGGAACTTACCTTTCGGCGCATTCCGGCGAAAAATCGCAAACACTGAGTATCGCGCCGAAGACTTCCAGCACCGATTTTGTTTTGGCAATACACTTTGGGTCTTCGTCAGTCCATTGCGCATTCAGGGGTATTGGCGGATAGTATCGAATACCGATCATCGGCTGGCACGAAGAGTGCATTCGGCAGGTAAAAATCCATTGCGCGGCCTGCTATTCGAAACCAATAAATAAACCGGCTCATTTTTACAAAACCAATAAAGGAGAAACCATGCAATCACAAATATCGACTCGCGCATCCGAAGATTTCGGAAAACTCTTGCTGCGCAGCGTGCTCGCGATCCTGATATTGATGCACGGACTTGCCAAGGTCATTGGCGGCGTCGGTTTTATTACCGGCATGATGGCCAAAATCGGGCTTCCGGCTTCGCTTGGTTACTTGGTCTACGTTGGCGAAGTCATCGCTCCGCTGCTGGTACTGTTCGGTCTGTGGACCCGTCCGGCCGCGCTGGTCATCGCCATCAACATGATAGTCGCCGTGGTGCTGGTCCATTCCGAACAACTGCTTGAAGTCACCAAGACTGGCGGATGGGCTCTTGAATTACAGGGAATGTTCCTGGTCGCGGCGATTGCAGTCGCACTGCTCGGTGCCGGACGCTTCAGCCTGGGCGGGAATCATGGGAAATGGAATTAACGGGTGAGGCACGCGGGTCGCGTGCACTCCACCAACATCACTGGAGGTTAGCATGAGTCAGTATCAAATCGCGGTCGTGGTAGGCAGTCTTCGCAAGGACTCGTTCAATCGAAAGCTGGCAAACGCAATCGTCAAGCTGGCGCCGAAAGACTTTTCTTTCAAGCAATTGGAAATCGGCGACCTGCCGCTGTACAACCAGGATGACGACGCGAATCAGGCACCGCCAGTGCAGCGGCTCAAGTCGGAAATTGCGGCGTCGCAAGGCCTGCTGTTCGTCACGCCGGAATACAACCGCTCGATGCCGGGCGTGTTAAAAAACGCAATCGACCATGCGTCGCGTCCGTATGGAAAAAATGCATGGGCCGGCAAGCCTGCCGGCGTACTGGGCGTATCGGTCGGCGCCATCGGCACTGCGCTGGCACAACAGCATTTGCGCAATGTACTGGCTTACCTGGACGTACCGACAATGGGACAGCCGGAAGCATTCATCCAGGCAAAGGACGGGCTGTTCGACGATGCCGGCAACATTGGCGCCGAAAGCCGGGATTTTTTACAAAGCTGGATCGACAAGTATGTCGCGTGGGTGAAGCAGCACGCGGCCTGAAGCCATCGACGCGAAAACCGGCCGGCGTGCATCGCACGCTGTTTCCGGCTGATACGGAATTTCATCATTAACGCCGCCGGCAAGCGCAATTTTCGGCTTGCCGGGCCGCTACTCAATCTGTCCGGATACTTCGATTCCCGGCAGGCGACTGGATCAATGCGCCATCAGAACCGGTGTCGTCATCGATTCAAGAACAGTGCGCGTTACGCCGCCCAGCAACACTTCCCGGAAACGGGAGTGGCCATAGCCGCCCATCACCAGCAAATCCGCATCGCAATCGTCAAGATGGGACAGCAACGCATTTCCGATATCGGCGTCGTCGCCTGCTGTTCGCTGACATACTTCAATCCCGACGCCATGGCGCGCAAGATAATGTGCGATGTCGGCGCCAGGTTGCTGGCCGTGTGCAAACGGCCTTGCCGCCGGATTGAAAACCACCACCTGGACCATCTCGGCGTTTGTCAGGAAAGGCATGGCGCCGGCAATCGCGCGCGTGGCTTCCGCGCTGCCATCCCATGCGATCACCACGCGTTTTCCGATCGAGCGGTAGCGCCCTGCGAATGGAGCCATCAGAACCGGTCGCGGCGAATGGGTGATGACGTAATCGGGAACATCGGCACGCTGTGCCGGCAATGATTCATTCGGGTCGTTCTGGCCGAGGATGAGGAGATCGCTGTAACGCGCCTGCAGGCACAGCGCGGCACCGGGTTCATCCTCCATCAGGCGCCGTTCGACCGAGGCTACGCCGGCTCTTGTCGCCATTTTCTCGAATTCCGCCAGTGCGGCATGTGCGCGCTCTCTCGTGAAATTCAGATAGATCTCCAGTGCCGCACTGCTCTCGCCCATTATTCCCCGCATATGAAATGCCTGTGGCAGTGCAGCGGCAGCAACACCGACCAGATGAGCACCGTGCCGGATCGCAATCGATGCAGCCAGCTCGATCCGTGCCTCGGTATGGCGGGATTCATTGACGTGCACGGTAATTGTTCTATAAGCCATCGCAGTTCTCCAGTTTCTTGAATCGTGACCATCAACGAGTCGAATCGGCCTTCAGAAAATATTGTCGGCCATGCGCCAGCAATTGGTTTTCGCATGTCTGGCCAACGACTTCTATATCGGCAACTGCCGGCGCAATATCCTGCCCGTGCTTGCCAGATAGGCGGCCAGGGCCATTTTTTCGTACTCGCGACCGGCAACAAGAACTGCCTGTACACCTGTCAGCTCATACGCGACGCTGGGAAAGTATCTTGGATCGTCGGCAGCATGCGTTGGGTCCGCCCGTGGATGCAAATCGGAATTCCGCGGATGTGATCTGATTTTCTCCACGCGCGATGCCTGTGCATTGAATAAAATCACGCGAGCCTCGAATTGATCGATCCAGACGATTGCGTAATTCAACTGCATTTTCAGATCGAGCTGCCGACAGTGACTTGATCCGGCTCCGCCTGCGCGCCCAAGCGGAACCGCAACGCAGAAGCCAGCGTAGCGTCCATCGTCGAAATATGGAACAGGAACCATTGCGGCAGCAAGGCAATCGCATGGCGGCCGAGTTCGACATCGCCATTCATCACGGCGGCCGCTGCATGATGCAGCCCGCCGAGCACCTTGGCATGCTGTTCGCGATGATTGCGCAGCCCGGGAAAATCGATTTCTTCCATCAGGATTTCTTCCTGCCTGAAGTCTTGTTCCACGCGCGCGACCAGCGATGCATAGTGCGCAGGAAAATTCGCGTCAGATACGTTTTGCACTTTTGTCAGCTTTTCAAACAGCGCTTTATGCGACTGGTCCATGGATGGAATTCCAACTGAAATCTCCGACGGCGGTAATGATCTGGACATGATGCAACTTTCGTTCCGAAGCGCACGCTGCCATTTGAACCGGAAGTGACGCCGAAAATTCAGCGTCCGTTTCGGTCCATATAGGCATGCCGCAATCTCATGAAAATAGGTTAAACGATCGGCTTCCTGACGATGCCGCGCCTTTTTTCAAACGCGGTCTTGCAAATGATGCACTCGCGTGCGGCCGGCCGCGCATCCAGCCTCACCGGATCGATCGCTCGACCGCAATCGACGCAGGCGCCATAGGTGCCGTTGGCGACACGTTGCAACGCCAGGTCGATATCGCGAAGTTCGGCAAGATCGTCGCCCAGCACCGTGCTTTCGGTGTCGCACAGCAGCTCGGCAACCTCCCAATCGTCGACTTCGGTAATCTGGCTGGCGAGCGACAACAGCGCCGAATCATCCGAACGGTGCAGCTGATCGGAAATGCGTTTTATCAGCGCCAGCCTTTTCTGATGGAGCCGTTCGTTAAGGTCGCCAGTGTCCAAGGGCGATGGCGCCATGTGTTTCATTGACATTGCGTGGTTCCTGCGGCCATCGCTTTCAAGCCCGCCGGATCGAGGACTTCGATTTCGCGATTGGCGACTTTCAGAAAACCGTTTTTCTTGAATCTGGAAAGCAACCGGCTGATACTTTCGATCGTCAACCCGAGATAATTGCCGATATCTTCACGCATCATGCGCAACTGGAAATTGCTGGCCGAATATCCTCTGGCCGCATAGCGCGCGCCCATGTTGACAAGGAAAACCGCAAGCCGCTGCTCGGCACGCATGCCGCCGAGCAGCAGCATCGCATTTTGTTCACGCGTGATTTCCTGGCTCATCAGACGATGAAAATGTCGCAGCAATGTCGGCATCTCGGCAAACAGTTGCTCCAGCTTGGCAAAAGGAATCTCGCACACTTCGCTGTCTTCCAGCGCAACTGCGCCGCAATGGTGTTGGCTGGTGCCGATAGCGTCCATGCCGAGCAGTTCGCCGGGCATCTGAAAGCCGGTAATCTGCTGTTCGCCTGCGGAGTTGATCTGGAATGTCTTGAAGTGACCGACTCGAATCGCATAGAGCTTGGTAAATGGATCGTTCATCCGGTACAGATTGCCGTCGCGCTGCACCTTGCGCCGCCGCCCGATAATCTGGTCCAGCCGCTGCATGTCTGAATCCTCAAGGCCGGTCGGGAGACAAAGCTTGTGCAGGCTGCATGATGCGCAATGGTTAGGCTCCTGGCTCGACTCGGGGTTCGGCTTCAACGCGCGCACGGCATGCTGTTGCGATGCTGCGGAAGGGACAAATTGTAGGGCTGCCATCATGTTCGCTGCTCCGGATAAACCTGGAAAGCAATCGCCGTTTCATTGCGATCGCACTTGACCGGATGCGCGTCGTGACGAGTGCGCGATCCATGCAACAAGTATCGGCGAGTGCGCATGTATCCACCATCAGCGATGGCAGCATGATTTTGTAGGGAATTCCGGGATTACCGGCTGTAGGGGAAGCCCTACAGCGTGTCGGCGCAGGTCAGGAAACGAACCCGATCTCAGACGAGAAGGCCGTTTTCAATCGCATAACGAGTCAGTTCGGCGTTGCTGGTCATGCCCATTTTTTCGAGGATGCGGGTACGGTAGGTAGTGACGGTGTTCGGGCTCAGATGCAGCGTGCTGGCAATCTTGACAAGAGTTTCGCCCGCAGCAATCATTTTCAGGACTTCGAGTTCACGGTTCGACAACGCTTCATGCGATGCCATTCCGCCGCCGCCGAGCAGCCCGGCAATTTTTTCACTCAATGCCTGGCTCAGGTATTTGCCGCCGGCCGCGGCCTTGCGTACCGCGGCAACCAGGGCCGCAGCCGGGCTGTCCTTGGTCAGATAACCGGCGGCGCCGAGCTTGAGCGCCCGCACTGCATACACTTCTTCCGAATAGGTGCTCAGGATCAGCACCGCAAGTTTCGGTTTTTCGGCGCGCAGCAGGCGCAGCAGCTCCAATCCGTTCTTGCCGGGCATCGCGATATCGACCAGGGCCACGTTGAAATCCTGTTCGCGCACTTCGCGCAGTGCATCTTGCGCGTTCTCGGCCTCGCCCGCCACCACGATATCGCTCTCCGAGCTGAGCATCAGCCGGACGCCGTTGCGAACCACCGCATGGTCGTCCACCAGAAGAACGCGGATTTGATCATTCGGCATAGGTGTTCTCCAACGGTAAGCGCAAGACTACCTGGGTTCCCTGGCCCGGCGTCCCGGTGATACGCAAGTCGCCGCCGAAGTGGCGGCTGCGCTCGTACATGCCGAGCAGTCCCCACGAATCGCGGTTGAGAAGCCGCTCGGTATCGATGCCCTTGCCGTTGTCTTCAACCTTGACGATGACGGCGCCATCGCGGCAGGCGGCATGCACGGTCACGCTCGACGCTTCCGCATGCCGGACCGCGTTGGTCAACGCTTCCTGCACGATCCGGAACAGCATGGTGCTGCGCTCATGATCGAGTTCGACCGTCAGGGCGGTCGCGTCAATCGAGCAGGCACAATCCAGTCCCGACCGTTTCTCTATCTGGTCGGCATACCATTCCAGCGCGGCCCACACGCCGAGCTGGTCGAGCACGCTGGGCCGAAGGTCGGTGATGACCTTGCGCACCGCATTGATGGCAGTATCGGCAAGGTCCGCGGTCTCCGCCAGCAACGGATCGGCCGGCAGCCCTGCCCGCGCCGCGCGGTCGATCGATACCGACACATAGGCCTTGATACCGGTCAGCAATGCGCCCAGTTCATCGTGAATTTCCTGGGCGATGCGCTTGCGTTCCTGTTCCTTCAATTGTTCCTGGTGCGCGGCCAGCCGGCGCAATTCCGTTTGCGACTGCCGCAGTGCCTCTTCCGCGTGCTTGCGCTCGCTGATATCGCGCACCATGCCGGTATACATGCGACGATCGCCGAAGCGCATTTCCGCGACCGACAGTTCCATCGGGAACGTGCTTCCGTCCCGGCGCTGACCGGTCACCTCGCGCCCGATCCCGATGATTCTCTTTTCGCCGGTCTGGCGATAATGGGCCAGATATCCGTCATGCATCTCGCGATAAGGTGACGGCATCAGCATCGATACGTTTTTCCCGGCAACTTCCGCTTCCGCATAACCGAACAGGCGTTCCGCAGCACGATTGAAGCGCTCGATGATGCCGCGTTCGTCTATCGTCACGATCGCGTCGACCGCGGTATCGAAAATTGCGCGCATCCGCGCTTCGCTTTCCTGCAGCGCCGCTTCCGCCTGTTTTCGCTTGGTAATGTCATGCACCGTTGCCATTACCATCGATATCCCGGAGTTGGTTTGCAGCGGCGACAAGGTGACTTCGACCGGAAATTCGGTGCCGGACCGGCGCCTGCCGAACAAAGCCATGCCGCTGCCCATGCTGCGCGCTCGCGGCTGGGCCGCGTAATCCATTCGTTGCGACACGTGTGCATGGCGGAAGCGTTCCGGCAGCAGCGATTCGATCGTTACACCCACCAGTTCGTCCGGTCCGTATTCGAACATGGTTTCAGCCGGCGGATTGGCCAGGACAATCTTCCCCTGCGGGTCGGCAATCAGCATTGCATCGGTGGCCGACTGCAATATCCAGTCGATGCTTTGCCCTTTAAGCGTGCGGTCTATGATGTTTCCTCGATGAATAAGAATCTATCCGTAAATAATGTTGGCCTTCATCGGTACCTTGCGAAACACGATGATGGCCGCTGCCAGATGGTTGAGCGCCATGAAGCTACGCTCCAATTTTTCATACCGTACCAGGAGCTTT